>DDII01000045.1:0-753 GCA_002338445.1 Cellvibrionales bacterium UBA1854
AAACGGAGTAGACGCTACTTCCGGCCTCCCATTCACACCCTGTACGGTCAGGGTTGGCGTTGGAGCCCCATCGCTACCGGCGGATGTTCCTACACTCACAGTTCTCGGGTAGTTCTGATTGATTTCAGTAGTACCTGCCCTAACATCCACTCGAGTCGGGTTCGTGCTCACCGATTGTGTAAATGTTACAATAGCATTTGGTGCTCCCGCGTTTATATCACTTGCGTTTCCAGGAACTCCAGCATATTTTGCAGTGAATACGAGATCTGAGCCAACAGCGGCCACCGTGTACTTAAGGTTTGCATAGCCTGTACCACCTTGAATAGCCGTCGCCATCGCAGCAACACTTGTAGTTGCAGTGGAAGCAACTGTGACGGTGGTCACACCGTCTCCCACAATAAGGTTCTCAGCTTTTCCAGTAACGGGTGCAAATTTGAACTGGGCAGTTTGAGGCGCTACTCGGCCGAACTCAACAGTGGGACGAGCAGAAGTCTGAACAAAACCTGGCGTCTTATATGTGAACGCCATCTGGTCAACATTCGTACCAGACATAGCCACCGTGAACGTGAGGTTGTCGTAGTCTGGAAGCGCTTGAATTGCCTTGGCGAGCTTGGCAACATTACCAGCGGTATCACCGTCAGCTCCCGGGTATACAAGATTACTGACATCATCAATCCTCAATGTAGTAACCCCATCCGATACCGTGAACGCCTTGCTGCCAGGAAGATCACCCGCATGCTCAATCTCGAGCTC
>DDII01000045.1:1075-1375 GCA_002338445.1 Cellvibrionales bacterium UBA1854
GTAATGTCAACAACAAAGTCTCCAACCACAGCTCCAGATCCGTTCATCTGATTCAGGGTAACGGTTGGTGGAGATGCAACAGCACCAGCTTCCTTGTACTTTAAAGATAATCCTTCTGGAGCTGCATTAGCAAAAGGGGTGGTAACAATCACATTACGGTCAACCTCGTTGTGCGCCACAAGAGGATCTTGTCCCGGTGCTCCGACATTTTTCATCGTCAACCTGAGCCCAGTAGATCCACCATTTGCGGTATCGTCTGACTTACTTACCAACAGATCCAGATTTCCAAAGCCGCTGGCA
>DDII01000045.1:1748-21376 GCA_002338445.1 Cellvibrionales bacterium UBA1854
CGCTGAAATGGTAATGGTATTCCCAGATCCATCGGTTATCTTAAATTCTTCACCAAAGCCCGCGACCTCTTGGTCGGTCATCGATGTGGTGTACACTGCAGGGCTTCCAAAAACGTTCGAGCCGCCGTTATCGGAAACCGTAAATAGCATATCTGAGTATCCAGGAGTGGCCTGTATCTTTGCTACGAGGGACGCTCTATCCGTGACGCTTCTCGCATCGACGGTCATTGTGTTTGTCCCATCACTCAACACCATATTTCCAAGAGATGCTAATGCATCGTTGTTGGTCATGGCTGAAGTGTAAACTGCAGACACCGGCTTGACCTCACGCTGTGTTGGTGTTTCTAAAAGGTCAGTAGGCCCGATATTATTTGGCGTCGATGCGCCATTTCGGTAGACTCCTCTTCCGGCGGAGGTCCAATCACCGAAGGTGATCTCCATCGACTGCTCAGCGTTCGCTCCAATATGAAAGGTAGAGGTCCCATCCTTTCCGATATCACCTGTCATCAAAGGTGATCCATTCCACTCTGTCTGAGTGGCGATAATCTCCAACTGCTCTTGAAGACCTGCAAATTCTGCGTTCAGAGCCTTTCTATCCGTCTCTGTGTAAGTGTCACTTATTGCCTGTACTGCCAGTACCCGCATCCGCTGAATGATGTTGCCCAACTCTATGGACGCTCCATCCGCAGTCTGAATCATTGAAACCGCGTCGTTAGCATTTCTTACTGCCTGGTCTAAACCTTGCATCTGCGCAGTCATCCGTGTCGCAATCGCAAGCCCGGCAGCGTCATCACCAGCTGAGTTGATCCTCAACCCAGTAGAAAGTCGCGTCATGGCCTGACTCATATCTCGGTCATTCCTCGCGAGCGTCTGGTGTGCTATCAGAGCGCTAATGTTCGTATTAATTACGGTCATCTTCACTTTCCTCTAATTTGGCTGATTTTCCTAACATACCAATTACACTTATCAGCCAGTAATTTCGCATTAAGTTCTAAAGTTTCTCAATTAACTACCGATCCTAATTATTGTTAGTGGTAGCATCAACTGTCTCCCCAGACTTAATGCTATCGCTTACTTGTCTCAAGCCGGCTTGGGGCTCTCTTAAAAACACTACTTTCAGACCGCTGGGGTGCTGGAAAGCTTGCCGTTTAACAAATAAAACGCTCTCAATCAAATTAATGCAAACAAAGTGCCAACTTTCACGTTTTGCCGGCGGCAAGAATTTTTTTTGTTTCTTATCAACACTTTACAGCAGTTGTTACAATCTAAAAATAAGTGGTGCCGAAAAAGTGGCAGACGTTTTCCGCCACAGATTGCCGGATTGTCAAGTTTTCGGCATCGTTTGTGGTAGCTTTGACATTTACAGTTCATTTCTCTAAAACTACTTTAAAAATATCAATAACTATATAATTCTTAGCAAGTTTTTATTTTGAATCCCAAAAAGTAATTTTTTAAGGGTCTTGAGGTTCGCAACAGCGCTTGGTGTAGCCTCTCTGGGAATTACTCGGACACACTGCCCAGTCACGGAACCTTTGACGTCCATCACTAAACTTTCAAAGGCCTGATCCACACAAAACCGAGATTTCATTACTTATGTTTTACTTACTCAACCAATTTTCCAACTACAATTTTAACATGGGCGAAATTTTTCACTATCCGCTCCTCATACGCGGTTGCAATATCTCAACTCTCTTTACCGAGGGTTCTAGCAGTATTATTATCCATAGGATGACAGTCGCTACCCGTTTGCGCCGAATGTACAGAAGCTAATTGCACAGATTTCGAAACACTTATTCTCAAGAAGCTCGAAGCCACTGCAGCCTGAAGATTTGGACTTTTAGCATTAAAGTCTACCATTGCCATAATATACAACCGTGTTAAATTACCAACTTGGCCTTTACAGCATCCCTTAACAGTAATAGTCCGATGGAGCCACTAGCAATGTAGAGATAAGAAAAAAATTCATGTGCGTTAATTATTCGTTATCTTGCAGACAAACTTGGTATTGCCAGTCCTGTGACAGCAGTGACTCTTTAACGTTATACTGCTATAACACAAATCCTTTGCAACACATTCCGCTAACGAAATGATACTTGACAATGATCATCGCTAAATTCTTCACCAGAAGCACAGAGGCACTAATAGACCGCATTGGCGTTGGAGTATCGTGGCTGTTACCATTTATGGCTGTGTTAGTACTCTTCATTGTTGTGATGCGCTACTGTTTTTCCATTGGATTCATAGCAGTTCAAGAATTGGTAGAATATCTGCATGCTACAATTTTTATGTTAGGCATCAGCTATACCCTTAAACACGACGAGCATGTAAGGGTAGACATTCTTTATAGATCGACCACAACACATAACAAAGCGTTAATCAATCTTTTCGGCACGATATTTTTCCTGCTACCACTCTGCTCAGTAATCATTTATTCCAGTTGGGACTATGTTCTTTCCAGCTGGCGGATAATGGAACGCTCGGAGGAACGCAGCGGTATCGCGTTTGTTTACGGTCTTAAAACACTCCTTCTTATCATGCCACTTATGCTATCTTTGCAAGGATTGGTGATTGCCTATCGCGAAGCATACATCATAATCGGGAATCAAAAAAACCATTCCAGTGACGTGGTAAAAGATAGCGATGAGTGAGCTTTTCCCTCTTTTACTTTTTATCTTCACCTGTAGCGCCCTCCTTTTAGGATATCCCGTTGCGCTAACCCTTGCGGGTAGTGCTCTTATAATGGCAACAATTGGGATATTCACCGGAGATTTTGATAGCACCTATCTAATGGCGCTCCCAAACCGCCTCTTCGGTATTATGGAGAACAGCTCTTTAATTGCAGTTCCGTTATTTGTGATGATGGGCGTGATGCTCGAGAAGTCAAAAATCGCGGAAACGCTTCTTGAAAGCATGGCACAACTCTTCAGCCGTTTTCAGAACGGGCTTGGATTATCAGTGATAATTGTAGGCGCACTGTTGGCAGCTAGCACCGGTATTGTCGGTGCAACTGTTGTCACAATGGGTCTGATGTCCCTACCGACACTGCTCAAACGTGGTTACTCTCCCTCACAGGCTACAGGGATGATTTGCGCTACTGGCACTCTCGGGCAAATCATCCCACCATCGATTGCCCTCGTGTTGCTTGGCGATACTCTATCCAGCGCCTATCAACAGGCTCAGCTTAATCAGGGTATTTTTTCACCCAAGACCGTTTCGGTGGGTGACCTGTTCGTAGGTTCAATGGTTCCAGGCTTAATGTTGGTGCTACTCTACTGTATCTATTTAATAGCATTTTCCAATCCACTCCCTGTCAATAGGAACAATCCGAAAATATACTTAAACGCCAGCCTCTGGTCTTCACTCTTGAACCTAATCCCGCCTGTTCTCCTGATTCTAATAGTGCTGGGCTCCATACTTGGAGGAGCGGCAACTCCCACAGAGGCTGCCGGTGTGGGTGCATGTGGTGCTATGCTTCTCGCCGTATTTAAAAGAAAGATGACGCGAGACACTCTTCAATCCGTCATCGAATCCTCAACCAAAATCACCTCAATGGTTTTCCTTATATTAGTTGGTGCTACGGTGTTCTCATTAGTGTTCAGAGGATTTGGTGGGGAAGAGCTCGTTCACGCTTTTTTCAGAGATCTTCCTGGGGGAGTGGCTAGTGCAATTCTACTCGTTATGGTAGTGATCTTCCTGCTTGGCTTCATATTGGACTTCATTGAAATTACGTTTGTGGTGGTGCCAATTGTTGCACCAGTTTTACTTTCGATGGGAGTGGATCCTATATGGCTGGGTGTAATGATCGCATTAAATCTTCAAACATCGTTCTTGACTCCACCATTTGGCTTTGCACTTTTTTATTTACGCGGCGTTGCACCAAACAGCATTGATACTAAAGATATATACCGAGGAGTCGTCCCGTTTATTGGCTTGCAAATCCTGTTGATAATCCTGGTCGTCACTTTCCCGCAACTTGCCATCTGGTTACCAAAATTTGTATATGGATAGGAGAGGAGGATTCCAAAAAGAGCACAGATACCGCACAAGATTACGAATCTCTCAAAACTGCTCTGAATATGATTAAAACACAGAAATGCCTGGTACACTCAGGAGAATATTAGTCGTTATCATAGGCCTTAGATAAAGATTCGAGCTGCCCTTCCAGATATTCCTTGGTGCCATTCATAGATTCCATCATGGACTCCATTGCCGAGAACTGCGCGAGATAACGCTCGTAAACTGCTTCATATCGGGTCTCCAGTGCCGCTAACTCATCCGCATAATCCTCTTTCGCTGTCTCGGCATTCGCATTACGCGTCATTAGCACCCCGTCATCATCTGTCAACCCATCTAATACCGTGGCAATGTTCTGCGCTAGCCCTTTGTTATCGGTACTATATAAGCTTTGATTCGTAGTATCAGCTGTTAGCATTGTTACTATGTTATCAAAGTTCGAGGTGACCGCTTTATCGTACTTATCCTCGTCAAAAGTTAGGTTTCCGTTTTTGTCCATGGAAACACCAATATCTCTCAGGCCCTTGGTGCTGGAGGAATAAAGGGGGTCACTTGAGCCGTCAGCATTATCAGCGTCCGCAAGAATAGCATTCCGTAATTGGCTTTGGATATATCGGACGGTAGCTGAATCGCGCCTCAATGCTCCCATCATCTCATTGTCCTCATCCGTCGAGCTAGACTGTAACTCTGCCATGAGAGTATTGAAATCGTTGTAGTCTGAAACTAACGTCTGTACCTTTGTTTTTAAACTACTTGTATCAGAAGCGATGCTCAACCTTACAGGATTAGATGCATTGCTCGTCTCGGTAACCTGATTTATCGATAAAACCGCACCTGGGACCAAGTCGTTTATGGTATTCGTTGCTCGAGTGATGGTCAGTCCATTAAATGTGATCTCTGAATCGCTTGCGCTTTGCATAGTATTTTCGGTAACACCCGCAATAAGCTCAGTGACAGAAACAGCTGAGCCATCCACCGTGGAGGTTGGCGCTGATGTTACTGCTCCTTTCGATGTAGCAGTAAACTTGAATCCATTAACCGTAGGACTTGTCGCGCTGTAGGAAGATGCAGTGTATTCGGTAATTCCCGCAGCAGTTAGTGCGTTGCTTATCGCTGTTAAAAGAGCCGAATCATCATGACCCGTATATAATGCTTGATCAGCCGTAGAAGCGTTACTATCATGATCTCCGTGCAATTGGACTGTTGCAGTCTTACTGCCAACAGTGAAGGTAAAAGTATCAGACGATTGAGCGCCTGTTATGGCGCTCCCTGAGAAGGGAACAACATACTGAGCCGCAGTGCCGGTGTCACTGAATCCCAAATCCGGAGTTGCCCCTCCATTTATAGAGCTTGTGGCGACAGAAAAGGCGTTAGCCGCCCCACTTGTACCAGAGAGTATAATACGGTAATTTGTGCCGGCGGTTCCAGTATCAACAAGATTTGCCGTTACACCATAGTCACCAGCGTTTATTGCATTAACCACACCCTGGGGAGTTGCAGTGCTGACAGCGATGGTTTGCGGCGTCGAATCCACACCATTTACACCCGTTGAAAGGACAATATTAAACGCAGCTCCACCATTTATCTGAGCAGTTTTTGAGGAATACTCGTCTGACTTGGTTTGCTGTCCGTTAGCCAAAGTCTTTACAGTCACGTCATAAGATCCGACCTGAGCGGTACCGTCCAAAGACGAAAAGCTCGCAGCGGTCGCATTTGTTGAGGATGACGTGTTAGTTGCCATCTCATTCGCATCATTTAGACCCTCAAACGATTGCTTTAAAACACCTAGCTGGTAGCTTACAAGGCCATAGGCAGAAATTTGCGCCTCAGTAGCCGCAATATTGTCGTTAATTTTTTCCTGCTTGGGTAACTTTTCTACATCAGTCAGGTCTCGAGACATCTTGAAAATGTCTATCCCGGAGCCAGCACCCAAAGTAGTAAGGATTTGCTGAGCAGCAGTCGACGAGGAGGAACTTGAATTGGTTGCGTCTGTTGACATAATTTATATCTGCTCAATTACCTAACTTTTGAGGGCTAAATTTTTCATTGTTAATAGTTAACGAATATAATCAAACAAACTCATCTGCGTTATCTTAGCAAAGCTAGCCTGACCTGCTTCAAGCGACAACATCTCCGCCGTGAGTTCTGACACAGCTTTGGCGTAATCAAGATCCTCTGCATCAGAGAGCATGCCCGCGAATCTGATCTTAGTGTCGGAAAGTATGTCGAACTGGGCCTCGACTTCGTTGATACGACCACCAACACTAGCGAGAGACAGTGAAAGGTTATCCGTCATTTGAGAAACTTCTTGCAAAGCCCTCCTTGTGCCATCTCCATCGTTAGTAAGCAGTGCATCCCTGAAGTCTTCAACAACAGTGAAAAAACCAACCCTCGTTGGCGCCTGCCCTTCATTTTCACGAAGCACAGGGGTGAAAACATCATTACCGGGCCTGTTTACTGACATACGCCGCTGATCGGAGACATTGACCTCCATAACGTTGTTGTCTCCCTGGTAGGTTACAGCACCAGAAGAATCTGCCTGATATGGTGCCGTACGCATTTTCGAGCCAGAAAAGACATAGTTCCCTGTGCTATCCTGCATATTTGTAAGAGCCATGAGCTCTCCCATCAAAGAATCTACCTCGATTGCTAAGATCTCTCGATCTGCCGCTGTTGTAGAATCGCTGCTCGCTTGAACTGCTAAAACCCTGACACGTTGCATTACATTATCTATGGAACGTAACGCTGCATCCTCTGTTGCAAGCCGGTCATTGATAGTATTTAAAGTTTTTTCATAGGCATCTTGACGCCCAGCTGCAGTCCTAATCCTCTGGATAGTGCCAGCTTTTTCCGCATCGTCACTGGGTTTTAAGATCTGCTTACCGGATGAAAGCTTTGCTTGCATCTCGGTAACCTTTGACTTTTGCGCGCTCATCTGTTCTGCGCCACGATCAAACAATTGTCCTGTAGAAATCTGCATTACAAGGGTCTCCTCATCTCAGCCCCAGTATTGAATCAAATAATTTTGACGCCACCTGAATCACCTGCGCTGATGCCTGATAGGCTTGCTGGAAACGTATCAAGTCCGCAGCCTCGGAGTCCAGGCTCACGCCAGAAACAGCGTCTTTGGTTTCTACCGCCTGATCATAAACAACCTGTAACGCCTCTTGAGAGATCCTACTCAAAGTCGCTTTATTACCAACTGTGCTAACTGCATCAATATATGCATCACTTATTGACTGGTAACCGTCCACCACGGGCTTATTCTGTAACTCAACCATAAGCAAAATATTGCCATTATTTCCAACACCATCGATATTTTCTTCAATGGTAAATGTATCACCCCTTACAGGAGCCGCATCTAATGATAGAGTGAAATTTTGATACTTTATTGGCTCTCCCGGCTCGAAGGTTCGAGTGGCTACGACCGTCTCTGAACGAGTGTCAGTGATAATGTACTGATCATCAGACGTAAAGGCTACTACGAAGGGTGCGTCTTTTTGTAACTCATTTTCTGAGTTCATTTCAGTTTCTGTATAACCAGCAGAGATGGAGGCGACTCCGGAGCCAGTCACAAAAACCGCGAGATCCTCTCCGACCGCTTCGTTCACATAAAGACCTGTTCTGAGCCCAAGCTCAACCAGATCGGATGGTGTACCATTTGCGCCAAAAGTAAACCTCACCTTTTCTTCACTACTCAAATTTAGTGTGCCGGTATAAACTTTATTTTTTTGGCCAAGCGCATTAGTTGCTGACGACGCAACCGGATTTCCCAGCTCTATGTTTTCTCCCTCAAAGCCAGCCGCATTGGTTATGCTGATACTTCCGTTGCTGTAGGCAGTGGCTACAACCTTCGTAGTGGCTGAATGCGCATTTATTAAGTCGGCTAGCCCCTCTGCAGAGGGGTTTGCTTGATAGTTACCGGTGATGGTTGTTCCATTTATAGATATCTGTTGAGCGAAGTTAAGCTCTGCCTTACTGGCGTTAATCACATTTCTAGCCACTGCGGCTACACCGATACTCGTGAAAATCTTGTTCTTGTTGCCAAGCGCGTTTAAGTTTGAACTAGTATCGGGATTGCCCAGTTTTATAGGCTGACCCTCAAAACCCGAGGCGTTTGTGAGCTTTATACCTCCTCCCGGAGTTTCAGAGGCAGTCACTTTAGTCGCAGCTGACTGAGCATTGATTAAGGTAACTAGGTCACTTACAGTAGAAGGTGCGGTGGCACCATGACTTATTTCTGTACCATTAATTGATACTAAAAGCTGCAGATTTAGGTCTGCGGCTGAGGCCACAACTTCCGTAGGTACAACATTGCCGTTGCTGGTAGCGACCGAGCTATTAATCCAGTTGGCCATAGCAGCTGCTGAAGTTTTTGTTCCGGCATCAAGCGTCAACGCTCCCAAAGAGTGACCATTCAATTTCAAAGAATTGGCAGCGATTACATCTATACTTGCATTTGAAGTATTCTCGGTAAGGGAAATTCTATCTGTATATGCGCTCGCAGGAACTGAGGTCGTAACTTTTACGAGACCTGTACCATCGGTATCGTTTTGAAAGCTTTCTTTTTCACTACTCTCAGCCAAGAACCCATAAGTCATGTTCATCCCAAGATAAGAGCCATCCCCTTCACCATTCAGGTAGGCGCTACTGTATTGACTATTCGCGCGAAAACCTTCATCAAGCGACATCATCCCCGCCTGCGTATCAGCGTCAATCTGATGCCCGAGCACATGAACGCCTTCGCTTGTGATCACCTGAAATTGCATATTGCTATCCTGCGGGACATCTAGCATAAGAGCGACGTCACTCACACCGCGAGGTATTACGTACGCAGGCTGAATACTATTACCAGTGACATTGCTGTCAGAAACAGCATTAGGATTGTTAATAAGAGCGCGAACACTTTTGCCAAACTGAAATCCTTCAAAATCGAGATCTTGACTAAAGCTTACACTACCCTTCGCATCACCAATGTTTGTGTTGCTGGGCACTACACGCATGAGCGCAGACGCAGCTACAGTCATCGGATCTGAAAGTCCTAAGTGCATTCCGGCGGCTGGTCGAGACTTGGGATTGATAAAGAAAGTGTCTCCGTTGTTTAACTGACCATCGAAAGTGATATTCATCCCGGCATGTTGCAAAACAGAGAGACCGGGTTGCGAAAATGCTACTGCACCAGTGGAATCGTCTGTAATCCGCCACACTTTATCAGTCGCCATATACTGAATTTCAAATGGCGAATACTGAAACGCATCCGGGTCTGTGACCTCAATCTCGACATCGACGTCACCTCCAATTGTCGGAGCAGATACCTCAAAGACTGTGTCGATCACAAAAAGCTTTTGGCCACGGTTACCCTCGGCATCCAGGCCCGCTTCATGGATTTTATTAACCTCTTGCACAAAAATTTGGGCCAAACGATCAAAACTCTCTATCGCAGGCGTCAAAGTCTGACTCCGCAGGTTCATCAACCCACCCAGAGTACCACTGCTTATAGTACTAGTGGGTTCCGCATCCCCGTAGGGGTTTGCTATGAGATCTACCTTTGCAGGATTGCTATCAGAAAATTCAGCTGCTAATAGGGTGGCCTTTCCATTACTCACCAACTTTGTACCGCCGCTGCTTCCGAGGTTAATCATAACCTCTCCGTTGGTTTGCTCGGTCACGTGAATTCGCGTAACAGCAGACATATCACGCAAAAGGGCGTCCCTTGTGTCGAGGAGCCCTGGAGGCTGTTTTGCAGCATTACTTTTTCGAGCTAACTGTTTATTAACCAGAACCATCTGCTCGGTTAGGCTGTTCATTATCGCGACTTGTTGGTTAACTTCCGCCCGAGTTTCTGCCTCAATGTCGGAGAGACCACCAGACACCTCCCTAAAACGTGCCGCAAGAATATCACCGTCTCTGAGAAAAACTCCACGTTGGGTAGTAGATGCAGGGTCGGTACTTAATGCACTTGCGCTTGCGAAGAACTGATCTAGCGCACTCGTAAGACCGGCAGTGTCAGAACCCATAAGATCTATAATGCGATTTGCATATTTTACTTGCGGCTGCTGAGTCTCAAGATCACTGTTACTATTGCGAAGACTGCTCTCTGTGTATTCATCGTAGGCTCTGACCACACCCTCCAAACGTGCACCAGTGCCCAAAAATATATTGCCTTTTTCAACCGGAGCGGACTCTGAGACATCGGTAACCTGCCGCGAATATCCCTCTGTGTTCAGATTGGCAATATTATTACTCACTGTGGTCAATGAGTGCCTATAGAGCTGAATGGCGTTGGCGCCAATTGAAAACATATCACTCACAGATAGATCTCCTGTGGCAATATTTCAAAAACCGATTAAGCCAATGATCCACCATTATCGATAATCTCCAGTCTTTAAGTTTATCGTTGGTAAGTCCGATGTAATAGGAACCGATGCACGCGATTTTTCGCCAAATATAGGCATCGCAGACGTATGTGAATAAATATCCGTAGCTTTGCTTTTACCGCCTTGCTTCTGAATCGTGTCAGTGAGCCATTGCGCCACGCCCAGTGAACCCCTCTGAGACATAACCTGAGAAAGTTCCTGGTGATACATTTCTTCAAAGGTGTCTTGCGCGGATGACCCCATTAAATCACTCTTGAGAGGTTTACTAGCCTCCCGGAATGACTTCAACATCATTTGTATAAATAACGCCTCAAATTTTTGGCCCACTTCCTTTACCGCGGTCTCATCTTTGTTTTTTGCGCGCGCGCGTAACTCCGTTAATCCTGCGAAATCGTGGTGGCTCTGAGAGGACAACTTTGTGTCAAACGAATTTTCCATTTATATGATCACCAACTCAGCCCTGAGACTCCCTGAAGTCTTCAACGCCTCTAAAATGGCAATGATTGAAGATGGTGAAGCTCCCGTCTGGTTAATTGCATCCACTACATCCCGCAAATCAACACCGGGCTGGAATAAAACCATTTTGTTTGTGCCCTCTTCAAATTTGATTTCAGCATTCTGATTTAAAGCGGTATTGCCTCCGGCTAATGCCCCTGGCTGACTTACTTCGTTAGTAGCGGAAATACTGACGGATATGGTACCGTGAGTTACAGCTGCAGCTGTGACTCTCACACTACGATTTATCACCGCCGTGCCCGTGCGGGAGTTAATTACAACGCGTGCTGGTGGCTCACCTGGCGTAACTTCGAGGTTTTCAATCATACTCATAAATCCTACACGCTGGCCTCGATCTCTGGGAGCTAATACAGCAATTGAGACGCCATCAATAGGGCTCGCAACGCCTCTACCGAAATTTTCGTTTATCGCATTGGAGATTGCATTAGACGTAGAAAAATCTGATTCCCTAATATTCAAAACTATGTGCTCTGAATCCTCAAAAGGATTGGGCACCATTCTCTCTACCAAAGCACCATTAGGAATACGAGCTGAGGTCGGAACACCAATTTGTAGTTCCGCACCTGCTGCGTTAGCAGATATGCCGGTCACAGTAAGCGGACCCTGTGCTAGAGCATACACTTCTCCATCTACACCCCTAAGTTCTGTAAGGATTAAAGTGCCTCCTCTGAGGGACGCAGCAATCCCAATTGCAGAGACGTTAACATCTACTCGTTGTCCTGGCTTCGCAAATGGTGGAAGCTCCGATGTCACCATAACAGCCGCGACATTTTCTACCTTAAGTTCTTTGTTCGCATTCGCAGCCGCCAAAGTCTGGAGCTGTTCTCCAAGATCAAAATCGCTGATCGGACCATCCACGCTCACACCCAAACCAGATAAAGTTGTCCGCAGCTGTTGGGCTGTAATTAGAAGGTCTTTACCATCACCCGTACCAGACAAACCTGCGACGAGACCAAAGCCAAGTAATTGGTTAGGTCGAACTCCAGCAACATCAGTAAGGTCTTTGATGCGATCGGCAATAGCAATACCTTGTATACTAAATAACAAGAAAACCAAGAAACTTTTAAATCGCATTTTCAATACTCCGAAAAATTTAGAACGGCCATAAATCGTATAAAATATTAGTGCCCCAAGGGGTTTTAGTTGAACTTGCAAGCTCTCCTGTACCTCTATATGCAATCTGAGCGTTGGCAATTCGAGTAGAGAGCACCGTATTATCCGGTTGAATATCAGCGGGCCTGATGATTCCCTTAATGCGAATAAATTCCGTACCTTCAGTTAAAGCCAACTGCTTTTCACCGACAATCATTAAATTTCCATTGGAAAATACCTCTACGACCATCGCAGAGATCGATCCAGTTAATCGAGCAGCCTGCCCCGCTAAGCCAGATCCGTCACTCGTTATTGAACCGCCTGAGGGCCCTATATTTGTAGATAACGAAGGTCCAATACCAAGCTTTCCGGCAACGTTATTTACTAGAGCCTGATTCATTACCGTGTTCTCAGTCTCCCGACTAGTTTTTACCTCATTAGTTCGCTCTGCTTGTGTGGACTCGTCAAGAAGAACAGTGAGAATATCTCCTACCTTGAGCTTAGAGGGTTGATAACTCCTGAGGTCCCCAAACAATCCTCGGCCACTGGTGTATATCGCTCCCGTTACCTGCTCATTTTTCGGCTCAGGGATTGGCATTATGGGCGCAAATTCTGCAGTCGGCATTAGCGCCGGTTTACTTGCGCAGGCGCCAATTAAAAGAGCACACAAAGGAATAAAGAAAAACTTAATTGGACTCATACAAGATTCCTTACAGATTATTGTTCAAGAACCGTAACATTCCATCCGCTGCGGAAATTGCCTTTGAATTTACCTCGTAAGCCCTCTGCGCCTCGATCATGTTCACCATTTCTTCAACAACATTTACGTTAGACGCTTCTAAGCTACCTTGCATCAGCATACCGGCTCCATCAGCACCGGGAATTCCAACAATAGGCGCGCCGCTCGCCGTCGTTTCTCGGTAGAGGTTGCGTCCCATAGGGGATAAACCAGCATTATTAATGAAGCGATTTAGCTGTATTTGGCCCACCTGAGTTGCACCACCCCCGTTGGCGATCTCTGCCGTGACAGTCCCGTCACGGCCAACGGTGACTCCCACAGAATTCTGCGGAAGCGTAATCGCGGGTGTCAAAATTTCACCTCCAGCAGTAACAAGCTGACCCTGCGCAGAAATTTTGAATGATCCATCGCGCGTGTAAGCAAGAGTGCCATCGGCTTGCTGAATAGAGAAATAACCATCTCCAGATATAGAGACATCCAATGCATTCTCGGTTTGTATAATGTTTCCCTGTTCATGAAGCTTTTCGGTAGCAACTACGCGTGTTCCGGTTCCCAACATTAACCCAGTTGGTGTTTCAGACTGCGCGTCCGCCATTCCGCCTGCAGGAGCAACGTTTTGATACAGCAAATCCTCAAAGACAGCTCTATCCTTTTTATAACCAGTTGTATTAACATTGGCCAAATTGTTTGAAATCACAGATAAGCGCGTTTGCTGCGCTTGCAATCCTGTCTTCGCTATAAAAAGTGAAGGATCCACTAATGTTCTCCTTTATTAGTTCGTTACCAGCTATTCAAAAGCTGCGTAAAAAGCTTTAAAGTTTCTGCCGCAACTGTCGATTTTCCCACTGAAGACAGCGAAAAATCGAACCCTACCCTTATCATGCAATAACAATGCCAGATGGCTTCATAGTGCCACTTTTGCTGCCACCATTGCCGGAATGCTGGGCATTGCAGGTGACTTAAATTCCCTAAAAAAAATATATAAAGGTACTGCCACTTTTACGGCAGTTTGTTGCCGCTGTTTATTGCCGGTATGTCAGTATTGCGTCACTTCTTTAAGACCATATATTTTTGTAGGATGGATTTAAATTGTACTGACTGTGCAAAGAAACAAGAGTTAGAACAAGAGATTGTGAAGCGAAAATAAAAAACTATAAGTTAACCTGCATTCTTCATTAAAGATGATCCAGACTTATCTATGCTCTGAATTTCCTTGATCATTTTAATCTGCAACTCAAACTGACGCGTGAAGTCCATAAGCTTAACCATAGAGTCTATGACACTCACATTACTTCCCTCAAGCGCACCACCGCGAACGGACGCAGGTAAAGGACCTGAATCAAAGTCCTCTCCTTTGTCGTTCGCTGGAGTAAAAAGACCATCTTCTCGCCTTACCAGGGTTATCTCACTGGCATCGCGTAATAACAATTGTCCAACTTCTGCTGGAGGGACATTTGGTTCCGTAGGGGAAGTAGCAAATATCCTCCCATCAGGCGCCACTGATAACAGTTGACCTTCCGGAGCGGTAATAGTTCCACCCTCTCCAAGCACGACCTGACCGGCCATGTTTTCTATCAACCCACTGCCGTTAACTCTGAGGTCTCCACGCCGCGTAAATCCAATAGTGCCATCTGCAGCCTGAATACCCAACACCGTATAATCATTCATCGCTATATCAAGACCGCGACCCGTCTCTATTACACTTCCTGGGTCAAGCTTAATCACATCTTGCATAACAAGGGAAGGAACGAAACGCGGCGTACCCACACCCTCAACTTTTATTGCGGATGTAGCTGCCTCAAAACTCTCTTTAAACCCAATTGTTGTAGCATTTGCCATCGAGTTCGTTAACGATGCACGAACCTTGGCTTGCTCCATGACCGACGCAAGTGCTACAAATGCTGCCTTATCCAATGCTACATACTCCTCGTAACTCGCCCAGCCCTACAATCGTCCTAAGACCTAACCACGAATATTAATGATAGTTTGCGTCAGCGACGAACTTGTCTCAATCGCCTTAGCATTCGCCTGGAAGTTCCGCTGAGCCGTTATCAGATCTACCAATTCGGACGTCAAATCAACATTGGACCTCTCCCTAGCGCCTGCACGAATTGTACCGTATCCAGCCGCCCCGGGCTCATTGAGTATGGCATCTCCGGATTTTGAGGACTGTGAAAAAGTAGTATCACCAATCTGACGAAGTCCCTTAGGAGTTGCAAAGTTTGCAATCAAAATTTTTCCTAGCGATTTTTGAGATCCGTTAGAGTAACTTGCTTCTACAAGTCCGTTATCACCAATACTCACACCCACAAGATCGCCTTCTGGCCGCCCGTTCTGTGTCTGACTCAACACCGAGAATGGGCTATTAAACTGAGTGCTCCGCTGATAGTCTAAGTCAACAGTTCCCCCGATCACGTCCGCGCTCTTAAGCGTAATCATCGAGTTCGGGGATACTATCGTACCGGCAGTGCTGAACGTCAACTCACCACGATCAAGGAATATCGGTGTCCAATATGGAACATTGTTTTCCTCAAATTCGCCGCCGTCAGTTGTCTCGATCCACTCTCCCTCTGCGTTCTGCTTAACATACAATGTACTGGTACCTGACATATCGGGCTCTAATTCAATGAAGGATGAAGATGAACCAAATCCGGGATCTACTCCCTCAAATCCAAAATCAGAATGACCTGCAATCTGAATGAAGGAGTCCGAAGTGGTCGTGGACCCGGTTATGGTAATCGCACCCGTTGCCTCGCTATAGCTCACATTAATACCCGATACAGAACGTCCCAAAGAGTCAGCCATTAAATTTATCTGCTCTTCCATGTGAGTCGTAAACAACCCGATTGAATAGGATCCCTTTTCTAACTGAATCTGCTTGGAAATACCGTCAATAATTACAGTCAAACTTCTATTATCGTCGTTGACGGGGAATGCCTTTCGGGCATCTACGCCCATGACGTTTCCAGTGACGCTCGCAGGCTGAGATACAATTCCCCGCTCGGCTGGCTTGTTCTCAATCAAGGACACGTTCGGAGCCACAACTTGGTCTCCAGTGTCGAAGCCAAAGAGTGAAACGTTTAACGCCGCCTTGTCAATATCTTCCCTAAGGTTCGAGTTGGGGTACAAATCTGTGATAGAAATACTCGAAGTATCACCAGTCGTGCCGGAGGAGAAAATAAAATTGTTATCTGCATAAGTCACATTAATACCAAACCTTTGATCCTTCACTGGAATAGTTAACGCAGCTTTCGGGGGAGCAACGCTGATAAATGTATCGGCAAGATCGGTATCCACAATTGACGCTGTAGTACCGCCTGAGGTTCCAGTTGGATCATAGGTAGCCTGTACGGTACCACCGCCAGCGCCGAATAAAGGATTTATTGCGGTTGCATCCGCCGGATCATAGCCCGAGGCAACATTTGCGTTTACAGCACCTACCGCAGAAAAGTTAATCTGACCAACGTCATCTCTCGTCTGCTGAATTCTCCATCCGACCCTTGCATAATCCCAAGAGACAGTTACATCCTCAAAACCAGTAGTCTGAGCCAATTTTTGATTAAATGCCACCGCTAGGTTTTCTGGCTGTATAAAGTTGCTGTTAACCCCCTCATCATCTGCAGTCATGAGCGCATCATTCATCTGTGAATTTACAACAATTGTTTGTGCTACAACATTTGTACCATCCGCTGCAACATACGCTTCTTGATCAAGAGTGAAAATAGGCTTAGTCGCGACAGGCAACTTCGGAGTCGCTGGGTTCTCGGGATCAATTTGGTTGTTTCCGTAAAACATTGTTAGACCATCGGTTCCATTGTCAGTGATAGTAAACTGTAAATCTGCTAAAACAGGACCGGCAGCAACTGCAGCCGAACCCGCATTGGCAGCATCTCCGGTTAAAGCCGCAAAAATGTTGGCTCGTGTTGCGCCAGCGTTATAAGTCACCTGGACTGTGCTGGTACCATCATTGAGGCTAAAGGTACCGCCGGTTGCAGCTAGATCAGCATCAGCGAGAGGAACTTTGCCTGTGCGCATGTAATCTTGGATAATATCAGTAGTATTGAGAATAAACTGCCCATCAAGATCACCATCATTGGTGTAACGCGTAATCTGAAGTTTTTGGGACTCTTCCTTGGTGTAATCAAAACGTCCAGAATCTCCAAACCGAGAGTTTAAAACATTTTCCAACTCTTGGGCAATCTGGGTACCCGACCTTGGTACGGTGCTACCTGCTAAATGCTCTAAACCAACTTTAACGTCGGCAGAACCATCAATTGACATTGCGAAAAGGTCCTTCAGCTCCTCCCGCGAGTATCCTGAGAAATCAAAACCATCACTACCATTTGTCAAATTTAAGGCGTCTATGTTCGCGGTGCCACCCATATCTGAAAGTTCAATGCTTGCAGCACTAGATGGAATTGGCTCTGCCAAATTATCAAATGAATATTTTTTGTAAAGTGTACCCTGCGTAATGAGGTATTTATCACTCTCTGTACTTGTTCGCTGTAACTCTTGCAACTCAGTTTGCGACTTAATCTCACCGTACTTATTGATATACATCGGGTCACCAGCATTCTCGGCCTTCTGAATCAAAGCAGTGTCGATTGGCTGCGCTACTCCGTTGTCATCAGTGATAAAAACATGAGTCTGGTACTTATTGAATGGATCGTCAGCAGTTGCGGTTTGTGTCTTCACGTAATAAATTGTTGCTAGATTTGCGGAACCTGAAGTTCCAAACACCGTCAAAGAAGTTGTCTTGTGATATGTGTCAGGGTTCGATGGATTAAAGGCCTCCGTTATCGGTGTCACTTGAGCGGGAAGATTCAAACCCAACTCGATCTCGGTAGTGGGTTGAAATTCTGCAACCGTCTTCCGAGGAATTGTCATCGCGCTTGGATCCTGTGAAAAGTCAGCCTTATTCGTTGAATCTACCGGCAACGACTGCAGAGCCTGACCAGAACTATTTACCATCTGATTCTGCTCGTTAAGCATGAAAGCGCCATTTCTGGTATAAACTTTCGTACCATCCGAAGACTCTAGAGCAAAGAAACCGTCTCCCGCAATCGCTAAATCGAGAGCGTTTGCAGAATTTTCAATATTACCTTGACTGAACTCCTGACTAACCTCTTTTAAAGACACACCACGTCCAATAACCGAACTAGATTTCTCCAGTGGTGAGGTGGCAAATATGTCACCAAAGTCTGCTTCAGAACGCTTGAACCCCCCTGTCCCCGAGTTGGCTATGTTGTTAGACGTAACCGACAGCTGGGTAGTCGCAGCGTTCAACCCCGTTAATGAAGTATAAAATGACATTCTTCAGTCTCCTGTTTACTCAACCTTATCCAAATCACATACTGATCCGCTTTACGTCAGCCATCGACACAAGCGACCCATCACCAATTTCTAGCGCCATCTCCTGCAAAACAGGATTCCAATTAACGCTCCTAACTTTTGCCAATGTCGTAACCGGCACTGACTCTAACTTTCCATTTCTCGTCACGCTTGCCGCCATGATATAATCGCCTCCTGGCGCCATCTGTCCCTGTAAATTCATACCGTTCCAATTTAAATCGACCTTACCGGGCAATCGATTTCCCGTGGTCTCACGATATACAAGCTCACCAGCTGAATCATAGACACTCATCGTCACCGAATCCGCTCCACTCTCCAAATCTATGCTTCCAGAGGTAATTGCCCCTTCCTCCGCGTTAAAAAAACCGCCCTCTACCGCTACACTCTTCCCGACTAGGTTTGCGCCTGCGAGCATCTGATCTCTTTGCATTCCCCCAACCATTGCGTCCATGGAATCTCTGATACTGTAATTGGCCTCAAGCGTAGAAAATTGCGCTAATTGGGCCACAAAAGCCTCGTTTTCCATTGGATTCAATGGGTCTTGATTGTTTAGTTGTGTTGTGAACAGCTTCAAAAACGCATCGCGACCCATATCGTCTTGAGATGTATCTCGAGTGAGCTGTTCTTCTTCATACTGAGAAGTTGTAAGTATGGACGCCGCTGAAATAGGTGAGGTCATTTCTTATACCTTGGTTAGCTCAAGCGTTCGCATCATAAGCTGCTTTGTGGTGTTTACAACCTCCACATTATTCTGATAACTTCTTCCCGCAGCCATCATTTCAACCATCTCAGTCACTTCATTAACATTTGACGCGTAGACGAACCCGTTTTCATCAGCTTTAGGATTACCCGGATCTCGCACTTTCCGATTAATTGCGGGATCATCAACCATTCCGACAACTTTTACTCCGCCTAGGTACTTAGCGCCTTGGGTAAGTTGCTCCTCCCTTAATAGGGCCTCAAATACGGGACGTTTCGCCTTGTAAGCTGTCTGCGGTGAAGACCCCACTGTCGAGCCATTTGCCATATTTGAAGCAATTGAATTGAGTCTGACCATCTGAGCGTTCAAAGCAGTGGCAGCGATCCCGAGAATGTTATCCATAGACATATTTGCTACTCTCCTCTTAAGGCTTTTCGAAAGCCGCCAATATCACTTTCCAAAAATCTGAGCGTTGCCTGATACTTCGCAGCTGCTTTACCGTATTTTGCTTGCTCGACGCTCATTTCCACAGTATTCCCGTCGAGAGGGGTGTTAAACGGAATGCTGTATTTAAGTGCTGCCTGAGCACGATCAGGCTTTCCGCCAAGGTGATCCTTGTGCGTTGTAACCACCGAATTGTGCTCAATGTCTGCAAGTGTCTCCCTAAGTGCTTGTTCGAAATCAATATCCCTTGCCTTATAGTTTGGAGTGTCAACGTTGGCTATATTCTTGGATAGCACTTCCATCCGCTGGGTACGCAACTGAAGCGCCGCCTCATGTAATCTAAATGCCGATTCGAACACTTTCATAACTTTTCCATTAAAGTTTTACCAAAATC
>DDII01000045.1:21766-32187 GCA_002338445.1 Cellvibrionales bacterium UBA1854
GTGCCAACAACTGTCTTTTGAAACTTACCCGCCCAAGAATACGATCTATTTCATACACTTATTTAAAAAAAAGCCTTTGAATGCAAAACTCTGTGCCGCTTTACCGGCATAGCATTGCCGCTAATGATTGCCGGAATGTCAGTATTGCGTCACCACAAACTAAGGATCATACTGGTGATATGACG
This sequence comes from Cellvibrionales bacterium UBA1854, assembly GCA_002338445.1. Lineage (GTDB taxonomy): Bacteria > Pseudomonadota > Gammaproteobacteria > Pseudomonadales > Porticoccaceae > TMED48. The sequence goes on from DDII01000045.1 coordinate 21,952, forward strand.
AGGCTATCGATAAACATGATGTTATTTATTAAAATCATTTTGGTGATCGATTTCGCATACAGCTCAAATGAAACGCCTCTTCCGCAATCAAAAAAAATCTTAATTACTCAAATAAAAGAATGGGTCGCAAAAGAAAAGAACATTAATCCAGCAGATATTAAAGTTGCTGCGCTCGATCGCCGCCTTATAGTGCCAGAATGTCCTACTTATTTTGACATCAGCTTTCCGTTTTCTTCTGATACTCAACAAGTTCGTGTCAATTGCTCAGAAATTGGTTGGAAAGCGTTTATTAGAGTGTCCATTGAAGGCGCAAAAATGTTTTACGTATACAAAGATGACTTCCCAAAAGGTCACCGCATTCAAAAAGGAGACATTGAACTCGCCGATGAAAACAGGGTGGGGCACAATTCTGGATTAATAAAAAATGTTGATGCGATAAGAAATCAAATTCTCAAGAGATCAGTTTTAACCGGTCAACTAGTTCGACTTCAACATTTATCACGCAGCGTCGAAGTATATGTTTTAAAAAAGGACAAACTTACAGGTGAACCTCTTATGGCTGATGACTACGTACGCACTTTGCGTCCTGTTGCCGGAGCATCTGCTGCTCAGAAGTTCCCAGAGAGATTACTTGAAAACGCCCTGATCGCTCGGAGCTTGCCAGCAGGTTATGTTTTGCAAGAAAGAGATCTGAAGCAACGCCGCCGAGTTCTTGTCGCTCAAGAAACCTTAACCAGAGGGCGATTATTGTCTCCTTCGAATGCTCGAATGGAGGACTACTATGGTGATTTGCTCCCTGACGCTATGCTTTCAACAAAAGGTATCGAACACCTGGAGGTGATAAGAACAATCCAAGCAGGAAGTCCACTGCGCGAATCTGACGTTAGGGTGGCAGCTTTAATAAACAAAGGAGATACTGTAAACTTGAGTATTGGTCGCGGATCCTTATTGATCACCGTATCAATGGAGGCATTGGAAAGTGGCAAGTTGGGGGAGCAAATAGTTCTGCTGAATCCGGAGTCCGGAGAAAAAGTAAAGGCCGTTGTGTCTGGGATTCGCAGCGCAAACGGTCTTTAAACTGCTCTAAAAACGCGTTACTATTTGTGCCAATTAAATGCCACTTTCATTAAAGAAAAGCGGCAAGGTGCCGAATATTAGTACAATGAAAGGGAAAATTAGGTTAAAGTACCTTAAAGGATTAAGGATATGGCAAGCACAATTTCTAGTGTTGGATCAGCGGCAGCACAGCTAAAAGCGGCCGCTGATGCAGCCGAAAAGCTGAAAAAGGCCAGCGAGGCCCTTGATACTCCCGCGGAGAAAAAGGAAGCGGTTACTCATCAAGGAGATCAGTTGATATTAAGCAAAGCAGCCGAAGAGGCATTAGCCACTGCTGAATTTGACGAGGCAAAGGTAAATGCAATCAAAGCTGCTTTAAAAGAAGGTAACTACCCTTTAAACGAGCGTAGGATAGCTGAAAATTTTCTCGCCATAGAAATGATGATCGGAAATACCTAACTCACTGTCAACCAAGGCCAAGGCTGTGTAGTGCTTTGGTCTTACTGAAGAAAGTATTAGCAGATAATGCCGAGTACAGAAACAGAGTACATCTCGCAGACCTTACACAAAGCAAACGCACTTAAATCAGTTCTCTCAAATGAATTCGAGTCGCTCAAAGACCAAAATCTAGAACTTTTCGAAACCCTTCAAAGCCAGAAGCTTGAAATCCTTGATTTTTTGGCAAGCGAAGAGCTTTTGGAACGCATAAAATCGTACACTAACAGCAAGGATGCCTTAGCAGATAATGTGTCCCTTTGGCAGCAAGTTATAGATTTGATGAAAGAGTGTAAGGAATTACATATTCGTAATGAGATACTTATTAACCGAAAGCTAGAAACTATTCGTGGCGCCTTACACACCATCCAGACACCAGATCCCCTCAGCAGCGTAGAAGTTTATGACAGGCTGGGTAAAATTCGGTCTAACAGCCGCAAAAACTCGGTCGGTAATGCCTAGAATTGGCTCACTAATTTGATTTTTTTCTGCGGTAACTTTCCGGTTCAATTCCTTTAAGCCAGTATACCCAAGACAATATTACAGCCACTGCTACATAAAGATTTTCAGGAATCTCTCCCTCTAAATCAAGTTGACTTAATAAAGCTACGAGTTGTGGATCTTTAGCAATATGAACCCCTTGACGCTGCGCCTCAGCGATAATTGCTTCTGCAAGTTCGTCTTGGCCCTTAGCGGTAAGCATAGGCACTGGGTTCTTACCGTATTCAATCGCTACCGCTTTCTTCACCGGCTTATACGTCATGTAATTACATCCACAACGCCACCAGGACTGAGAGGCTTAGCTCCATCTAAACCCGCTAAGGGCCTGCGAGCATGATGAACCGTCATCTTACCCAGAGCCAACCCGAATTCCTCAAGCTGTCGATGGAGCTCTCCGGAACTAGACCGAGCTAATTTGGCTATATCAAAACGAGCCGCCCACATCTCCATATCTAAACGAAGCGAGGATTTTAAGGTTGTTTTAAGCCATAACTCGCCCAACACGGAACTATCTGTGTGAAGATTAATGACCCAATCTGCGTTTGTCTCATTTTCGCCGCCAGAATCACGCTGAAATTCAATCTGAACCGGATTCGCATCGTTAAAAGGCAAAACAAAGCTATATGATAGTGCGCGGTTCTGTTGTGCCTGTAGACTCTCTACTTGGCGGCTCTCAATCTCATCCACCGCAGATTCCAATTCACGTGCGATTATCGATTGCGGCGGTTGTGCCCTCAAAATAGATTTTAAAATCTGCTTGAGGTCCATAGGGACAAGGAGCTGACGACCAACCCGAGCTTCCGTGAACAACCCGGATGCAACAAGTGCCCGTTTTACTGCCTCAGGCGAGAGCCTAGCCATACTCTGGATTAGCTGTGCTAACCAGCTTGAATTTTCACCCGCGGCAATCTGTTGCAGACTTAATAAGGAACTCTGAGGAGAAAACAATTGTGTTAATTTCGACTCCTGCGGCGGTCGGAAAAGCAGACTCATCAACCGAGACCCCGGCGTAGCTAGGGCCGATACTGCCGCGGAGGATACCAGCGGTTGAAGTGATGTGGAGTTGTTTATAACGCGGAGATCGATCTTGTCTCCCGTCTTTAATTGCTCGCCAATCAAAGTAGCGAGGTCTCTGTTTCCTATTACGAGTTCTCTATTTCCGATAGAAAGCCGCATCTCTTCGCCTCGCATGCCTACGACCGCACGCACAATTTGCCCATCACGTAAAGACAAGTCGCGAGCAACATCCTCGGTTATATCAATAGACACGGTGCCCTCAAGAAAAATAGGGGTAGGCCTCACTGCGAAATTGACTTGCTCAGGACCTAGCACCTCAAAGCCCTCTTAACTCCAACAATAATTCGCCTACTTTTATCTTTGAATGAGCTCCACATACTACTTTATGGGTACTGAACCCAAGACTTTCGCTCTGCGCTAGCTGCCCTTTTTTCGTTGAGAATACCGCTTGAATTAGTAAACACAACGTTATGGATGTCTTCTGCCGTGGGGAGTTTTAATTGCTTATTGGCATACATCCAATTGGGATTTTTACGTTTGAATGCATGGGGATTCGCGAGAACTATAGCTTGACGTAAAATAGATTTTCTCACCGGATTGTCAACCATAGTGTTTGCAATTATGCGATCTAGGGTGTCACCTTTCTTGGTAATGTATCTACCGTCGGCAAAAGCCTCTGCGAGTGTCGGCGTCATCAATCGAACATCCTTGATTAGCTGAGCAAGAGCCTCTTCTGGACTTTCAGCAAGTGTTGAGACAGATGAAAATAATAAAGAAATCAAGACGACCGGCATAAAGCCCTCGGTAACTTTAAGTATAGGTAGTTTAAATTTCATCTTTTCCCTCCGTATGCACTCAAAAATAAAGCGCCACTAAATTTTCGTTTGCCTGCGAGCTGGTCCAACGCGGACCCGCTATATGTCTCAAGACAGCACTGTGACGACTTACTGACTCTACCCTTGCAAGAGCTAAGGTCGATAGTGCCGAAGAATTAACTGCGGCATTCAAAATATTTGGATCACTGCTCAACAAAAACTGATCACCAACTGTAACTCCAGCGAGTGAACCGGCATTGATGGACGCTGTACCATCGGCGCCATCCGCATTTTCAAGGTGATAGTATTGTGCCACGCACGCCATGGACTCAGTAACTTCAGACAACATCTGCTCCGTCGCAACAGTAATCTGGTGCTTGAACTCAGGAGGAATTGCTGTTTTAGCGTAACCTTTCTTCAATCGTGGGTAGTTTAGCGTAACTGTCTTGCGCCACATTGGCGTATCAAACTGCCGATCTACTAGTTCAAATTCCAAATCAATTCTTGACCCAGACCATGGGGCGTTGTCACGCGCATATTCAGGGAGCTTGCTCAGGTTGTACGCCCCTAAGAACTTCCTAAAGGCCTGCTGTCCAGACCCGCGCTCCCCAGGGTAATATGGATTTGCTGGTATGGTGGGGTCGTTAGTAGGATCGGGGCCGTAAGTACCGCCTCCAAATCCATCTTTCAAAATGGGAAAAATAGACCAAGCGCCCGCTGAAACACCCGACCATTCAGCAAAGCCCAGAGAAAATTCAACAGCAGACTTGCTAGCCTCAAAACCTCTTCTGACGACATCCATTATTTCGTGCGGCCCTTTATTAGCCGCGGGATTATAATCGCTCACCTTTACGTCGAATCGATATGGTACTTTGTTGCTGGAAGCACCAGAAACAAGATTGTCGTAATTGGAAGCAAATCTAACTTCGGGCCTCGCCGTCCATGACGATGAGGCCCTAAATGATCCGATCACAACATCTTCTGAAAGTGCCGCAATCTCACTGAGATAGTGATCCCCTAAGCGTTTATTGTCGCCACTGTATTCAACTCGCACTACTGCCTCGCGGCGCAGTTCCGGACGCGCTCCCGGGCAAGTTCGGTCGGATAACATTGAGGCTTCTACTCTCGCCACTGGAATCCCTGCCTCTTCCAAGTAAGAAAGCACTCGAACCCCACGCACATTATTGCTGCTTGACATTAGGGTGGATTCATGAAGAACCCCTTGATCGTCAATATATGCAGCACTGCCCAAAGTGACCTCAGATTCCATTGCAAGGTCAACGAGTGCTTGTTTTATTGCCTCCAATTTTTCTTCGGCAGAAAATGTTTGTGCTGGCAAAGTGTTGCAAGAAAATAAAAGTGCCGCAGTTACCGCACCCACCTTAACGGGAGTTAGAGCTGTGGGGAAGTCGCATTTATTCCAAAATACTTTTGTGAAACGAAACATGTCCTCTTCCTACCGCAATTCACACCAATATCAAACTCCCCTTTTCACGCTAACTGGCTTTGATTGTGCCATCTGAGAAGGAGTTTGAGCTGTTTTCCGAACCGCTGCTGAATTGTTACGCGACATTTGATCTATATACAAATGTCTCAAATCATCAACTATAGAACGACTTAAAGACAAAGTCACTGTATATGTATCATCACCCACCGGAGTGATAGATACAAGCTGCGCACCATAAATTACGCCCTGAACTCTCGCCCTAAAGGTATCGCTTTGCACAACCATTTCTCCTACTGTAGTGTTTACGTCAAGATATTGACCATAAACCTGCTCCAGCAAAGAGCGATACGCATCTAACTTGGAAGCTCGAATCGACAGTAGCCTCTGTTGTGCCGGATTATCATTCATCTGAACGCTAATTACTGCATAGCCAGTAGCCATTATATTTTCCGTCTCACTAACCATGCTGCGCATGACAGCAGAAGAGTATTCAGTAGTTGTCGTTGTACACCCAGCAAAAAGAAAAGTAATTATGCCCAGACTGACGCTACTTATTAAATTTATACATTTTTGTCTCATACTACACCCGATAGATAATTTTGATGGGTTTTTTTTCTCACCCGATAAGCGCTTTTACGCATTCTCGCAGCAAGAGCTCTAGTGTAAAGATCGACAGTTACGGGTCAATCTTTAGAACGACATTAATCTGCTCCTAGTAAGCATAATTACTAACGAAATTACGGCATTTTTTTGTGGCACAGTTATTGCTTTGAGTTAACTTGACACATTTATTTTTATTCAAGTCTTTTTTAAGACTCTGATTTTATTGGAAAAGGTAATAATGGCTGCCGCTATACTGTCAAACATACGACAGGACCTGTCGAAATTTGAACTCTCTGGTTTGGGAGTTCCCGCGCTCGTCCTTCTTATTCTATGTATGTTAATACTCCCTTTACCTCCTTTTTTATTGGACGTGCTTTTCACGTTTAACATAATGATCGGCCTCATAATCATTATGGTGGCAATTAATAGCTCCACGCCTCTTGATTTCTCTGCTTTTCCCTCAATCTTGCTGATTGCAACTATGCTCAGGCTTGGATTAAATGTAGCCTCAACCCGACTAGTTCTAATGAAAGGTCACGAGGGACCAGATGCAGCTGGTAACGTTATCGAGGCATTCGGCAACTTTGTAATCGCTGGTAATTACATAGTTGGTTTTATAATTTTTTCCATATTAATGATCATTAATTTTATTGTTGTAACGAAAGGCGCGGGGCGAGTCTCTGAAGTCATAGCGCGTTTCACGTTAGATGCTTTGCCAGGGAAGCAAATGGCTATTGACGCTGATTTAAACGCGGGAGTTATAGATCAAGAAACTGCTAAAAAAAGACGCGAAACTATTTCGCAGGAATCCGATTTTTTTGGTTCTATGGATGGAGCGTCCAAATTTGTAAGAGGAGATGCCATAGCTGGCCTCCTAATTCTTTTAATAAACATTTTAGGTGGTCTTACAATTGGAATAAGTCAACATGATCTCTCTTTCTCTGACGCTGGAAAAATATATGTCCTCCTCACTATTGGAGATGGTTTAGTAGCTCAAATACCGCAGCTTCTGTTATCGCTCGCTACTGCAATAATTGTTACTAGAGTTACAACGTCTGAATCTATGACTCAACAGGCGAAAAGTCAATTAAATAACCCTTTAGCATTGTATGTGGCCGCTGGAATATTGATACTCATGGGCTTGGTGCCGGGTATGCCACACTTTATCTTCTTAACTCTTGGGTCCATTGCTGCAGGACTAGGATTTATGCTTGCAAGCCAGTCGAAAACTGCTTTACAGCAAGCTGCATTAAATGAAGCAACTTTAGCAAATGAAGAAAAAAGCCCTTCAGAGGAGCTCGACTGGGATGATGTAGATCAAGTTGACCTAGTCGGTCTTGATATAGGTTACGGGCTCATACCCCTTGTAAATACAGAGTCAGGAGGACAACTTCTACCTCGAGTGAAGGGAGTTCGTAAGAAGCTTTCCGCAGAATTAGGCTTTCTTGTTCAACCTATTCGGATCCGAGATAATTTAGATCTTCCACCTGATGTATATCATATCGTGATGAATGGAGTCGTGCGAGGTAAGGGCGATATTAAGGTTGGAAGGGAGATGGCAATCAATCCTGGTCAGGCGCTAGGAAGATTAGAGGGGATACCTACGAAAGAGCCAGCATTTGGTCTTGATGCTGTTTGGATCGAACCCTCTCAACGTGACTATGCTAGAACTCTTGGGTATACAGTAGTGGATGCGGCCACAGCAATTGCAACTCACCTCAATACACTGTTAAGGAATAGCGCATCGGAATTACTCAGCCACGATGAAACTCAGCAACTTCTGGATAAAGTAGCGGCGCGATCGCCCAAACTGGTAGAGGATTTGGTTCCTGGCAAACTCCCTCTCGCGACCATCACCAAAGTTCTACAAAATATCCTCGATGAATCAGTCTCGGTTCGAGATATGCGCACCATCATTGAAGTTCTATCCAGCGAAAGCGGTAATACGCAGGACCCAGACGACTTGACGGCTGCTGTTCGTCCAAGGCTTGGACGAATGATTGTTCAAGGGTTAATAGATGTTAACACTAGCCTTCCCGTCATTACTTTAAATCCCGCGCTGGAACAGATGCTGCACAATATTTTACAACAAAGTAGCAAAGGCCAAGGTTTAGTTATAGAGCCAAACCTTGCCGAAGGTTTATTTAATGCTTTAGCAGAAAACACACAGAAAGTTGAAAATCAGGGGCATCCCGCAGTACTAGTTGTATCCCCCGGAATACGCCCTTGGTTGGCAAAAATTATTAGACATAGGCTGCCTGATCTTACAGTCTTGTCTTACAGCGAAATTCCAGATGATCAAGCAGTAAAAGTGGTCGCTACAGTGGACGTTGAAAACAACAATTGAGTTGAGGAAGTAACATGGAATTGCAAAGAGTTCTAGCGCACGACACCCGCAAAGCAATGGAGAAAGTGTACGAGCTTTACGGTGAAAATGCGATGGTAGTATCGAATAAGAAAGCTCAAAATCAGACTGAGCTAATAGTGGCCATTGATCTGGCAAATCAGGCGATGGATGCACTTAATGACACTGGCATAACGCCTACACCCCGAAAAGCAGCCTCGGAGCTTCCAAAGTTTGATTCCGTTCTCGAGGCTCATGTATTTGGACAGCCTGTGTCAAAAGAGCCTCCAGCGGTTGAAGAAACTAAAACATCCGCTGCCAATGGAGACAGAATAAGTCCTTTTGAGCGGGGTGTGGCTATAAATCCCAATTTTTCAGAGGAAGCAAATTCAAATGTATTCAGAGATGATAATCAAAATCTTCGAGCTCGCGAGATAGTAGATATCGTAAAACAAGAACTCGCCAACATGCGTAAGGAGTTTAAGTTGTCTCAACAAGTGGATGCATGGAGCGGAACGCTAGCTGTTTCTGATGAAATGCGTCCCCTGATGGAAGCCTTTAACGAGACGGGGATGCCTGTATCACTGCGGGCACTCATGACCGATATAATTAATAAACACTCCGATATGATTAGTGCACTTACTGAAATTGCAGCATTCATCGGAGACGGTATACGCAGTATTGATCTACTAGAAAATATGTCAGGAATACATCTCATTGCTGGAAGCTCCGGCGCAGGAAAGAGCTTAATGGCGGGACGCCTGTGTAAACAAATGGCAATGCAATATGGCGATCAACAAGTAGCTATGATAAGTTACAATGACTCTCGTTTTGGAGCATGGAACCAGTCTCAATTACTTGGAACACAGGCTGGGGTAGACACTTTTCGCGCAAACAATTTAAACACGCTAGAGCAACTTCTCGGAGAATTACAATCCCGAGCAGTGATAGTTATTGATACCCCTGGCGTTGACGTAGAAAATAACATCAATACATTGGGACAATTGATACCTCATGCGAAATCGCATATTGTGGTGGCGGCAGATGCGTCAGAAGCCTCTCTAAAACGACATCTACAAAATGCCGCTCTTAAATGGCACTCGGTAATGGTTTCCCGATTGGAAACTCAGGTGTATCCGTGGCCGATTATGAATGCGCTTATGGTAAGTCAAATTCCTTTATCCGTAGCCTCCGCAGAACCATCAATCATTGATGCAGCGACACCGATCTCTGGAATTGGCTTGGCTCAACATACTCTCACGCAATTACCCATTCATTTTGTTTGACTAGATTAAACCGATAGACGAAGATGACGTAGATAAGATGGATGCACTCGAAACCCTTAGGGACATGCCGTTCCATGATACTTGCTTATAGTTGTTATCGTTTAAGCCGTGAATACACTATCACCAGAGCGTTCTATCTGTGGGGAGATTTGATCGGATGTTAAAGACCTTGCCAACCCAAATTATAGGTATTGCAAGCGGAAAAGGTGGCGTAGGAAAGACTACAGTTTCAGTCAACCTTGCTGTCACACTTGCGTCTCTCGGTAGAAAAGTGATGATATTCGACGCAGACCTGGGGCTCGCAAACGCGCAACTGGCATTGGGATGCCGCACACCTTTCAACTTCAGTCATGTGCTCTCGGGGGAGAAGACATTACAAGACATTATTGTAGAAGGGCCATTGGGCGTAAAGTTGGTGCCTGGAGCAAGTGGAATACAACATATGGTAGCTCTAAATCCAATGGAAACAGCCGGCATAATAAATTCTTTTTCAGAAATTGAAGAGCAATTAGACTATTTCATTGTAGATTTAGCAGCGGGAATGTCAGATACCGTGATGACCTTCTTGCGTGCTTGCCAACATCGGTTTATTGTAGTAAAAAATGAACCGTCGTCGATAGCAGATGCATACGGAATTATAAAAGTGATGATTCAGGACTATCATCTAGAAAA
>DDII01000032.1:0-808 GCA_002338445.1 Cellvibrionales bacterium UBA1854
TGATACTCCAAATGCAAATGCCCTACCCATGAAAGCCAGTCGTGCACCTGCTGCGAGCGCTGAGGCTATGTTTACGCCATTTTGAATGCCACTGTCCATGAAGAACATTATTGATTTACGATATTTTTGGGACAGCCTCTGTAACGGTTCTATGGGAGATTCAGCAGCGTCCAGTTGACGTCCTCCATGATTCGATACCACCACTGCATCAGCACCCAAAGATACTGCCAACTTAACATCCTCTTCTGTAAGGATACCTTTTATCACTAGCGGCCCCTTCCACAAATCTCGAATTGATTTAAGATTCTCATAATCTACAGGTCCCATTACCGCTCGATTCATAAATTCCATCAACTGTTCATTCTTTTCACTATGCATCATGTATCGTTTAAGAACTTTCATTTCAGGCTTGCCTGCTAAAGCAGTCTTAATTAACCAATGCGGACGGCTCAACATTTGAAAAACATTCCTCACGCTCATTTTTGGTGGCATCGCGAGACCATTTCGGATGTCTCGAGGTCGGTACCCAAATGTAGAAACATCGACCGTCACAACTAAAACTGGATAGCCTGCTGACTGTACACGAGCTATAAGATCCTCCTGTACTTCTCTGGAAGACGGGTTATACAATTGAAACCATGCCTTACCTTCGGATATATATGCGATATTCTCTAGAGAAGCAGAAGAAACAGTGCTGAGTACGAAAGGAATATTTTTTTCACAGGCCGCCTTTGCGAGGTACTCTGGAGTTTTGGGCCACATCAGACCCTGAAGACCAACCGGAGCTACACCAAAGGGAGCGGAGTAC
>DDII01000032.1:1219-2410 GCA_002338445.1 Cellvibrionales bacterium UBA1854
ACGCACTCGTCTGACATGCAACCCTCTGTGAGATAATCATATGCAAATGCTGGCATCCGACTTTTTGCTTTTTTCTCCAGATCGGTAATACAGGGATAGCGCGTGTCAAAATAGTCGCTCATTAAACTCGATTTCATCTCATTGTCCTTAGTTTTCAGCCCATGCTTTTCCTGTGGGAAACGTATAATGTTCGATGGATTCTGGAAACATTTTTATGCTAAACCCTGGAGACACAGGTGGCATATACGAACCATTTCTGATGATACAAGGATCTTCGAAGTGCTCATGAAGATACTCAACATACTCAATCACTCGATCGGTTAATGATGCGCTTATTCTCACATAGTCAATCATCGACAAATGCTGCACATATTCACAGAGTCCTATCCCCCCAGCGTGCGGGCATACAGGCTTACCATATTTTGCGGCAAGCACGTAGACTGACAAAATTTCATTAATGCTACCGAGTCGACAGCTATCTATCTGGACAACATCAATGGCATCAGTGGAAATAAATTGTTTAAACATGACTCGGTTTTGGCAATGTTCCCCAGTGGCTACCCGTATACCCCTGAGCTTATCTCGAATCTTTTTGTGCCCGAAAACGTCATCAGGGCAAGTCGGCTCCTCGACAAACCATAGATCAAAAGATGCTAATTCACTAATCCAGTCAATTGCCTGATCGACCTCCCATATTTGATTTGCATCAATCATGAGCTTGACATCATCGCCAATGACAGAACGAGCTAGGGTTAAGCGTTGCTTGTCCCGCTCTAATGATTCCCCCACTTTAAGTTTGATATGTTTGAAACCTAGATCAAGTGCCTCTTGGCAGAGAATCCGGAGTTTATTATCGCTGTAACCCATCCATCCCGGCGAGGTTGTGTATGCAGGATATCCATATTTTTCAAGCTTCAATATTCTTTCTTGCTTCGAGCTTTCATTACTACAAACGATATCAAGTGCCTCCTCAGCACTTAAAGTATCACCCAAATATCGGAAGTCTAAGCATGAAACGAACTGCTTAGGGGTAAGATCCGCCAACAGTCGCCAAACCGGTTTTCCTTCGTCTCTTGCCCACATGTCCCATACGGCATTAACTATTGCTCCTGCAGCCATGTGAACAACACCCTTCTCTGGTCCAAGCCATCGGAGCTGACTATCACATCGAAACCGATTATAAAATTTATA
>DDII01000032.1:2777-21623 GCA_002338445.1 Cellvibrionales bacterium UBA1854
GCCTCAATAGCTGCACAACATATGTCATTTCCTCGTCCTATAGTGAATAATAATCCATATCCCTTATTTCCTTTTTCAGTTTCGAGGCTGACGTAAGCGGCAGAATAATCTGGATCATTGTTTGTCGCATCAGATCCATAAGAGCTTTTTGAAGTTGGAAACCTAACATCGACTGTGCGAAGCGAAATAATCTTGTTTGACATTTTTCCTCAAATTTTGGTATTCAAACGGGTTATCCTAGATTATTATATGTAAAAAACAATTTGCTTGAAATATATCATTTCGTCATGAAAATTTCGATTCTCAATCTAGAAAGACCAAAGAAATAAACAATCATACAAACGAAAATGAAGTTCCCAAACTGCAACTGTTATAAACTCACTCAAAAGCTAAAAACATTCGTCGCGTTTAGTATTTGTATCGCTACCTTACCATTCTCATCTGTGCCTGTCGTCTGTGATACAAAACAAGACTTAATATATGAGAAACGCCCCAAAGTTCTTCTTATCGGTGACTCGATCTCTATCGGCTACACTCCACAAGTACAACAACAGCTTGTTGACATAGCTTATGTAGAAAGAATCGATGGTAACGCTGCATCTACGATGAATGGACTTAAAAAAATTGACTCTTGGTTATACGGAAAAAATTTCGATATTATTCACTTTAATTGGGGGCTTCATGACATCGCATATAGAAATGAAAGCTCCATCCATAAAAACAAATTAGATAAATTAAATGGCAAAAAAAAAGTTGAAATCGAAGACTATAGATCAAATCTGAAAAACTTGGTTGAGCGCCTAAAAAAAACAGGAGCGGTATTAATTTGGGCCTCCACCACAGCTGTTCCAGATAACGAACCCGGTCGGTTTCCAAAAGATGTTGTAGCCTACAATTCAGCTGCAAGCATTATTATGCAAAATAACCAAATCATGACCAATGATCTATATTCGATCTCAAAGTCTTTCGATCAAGATATGTTCGTCGCCCCAAACAATGTGCATTTCTCAAAGCTGGGATCTTCGTTGCTTGCAAATAACGTTGCGGAAGCGATTAAGCGTCAAATTCGATGATGTTTACAAATAGAGACTTTATCGATTGGGACCAAAAATACCGGTCGCACCTAATTTGAACCTTGCTGGATGCACCAGCGAGATGGTTTCAATGGTTGGTGACAATTGGTCTACCCAAATAAAATTTTAATCTGACTTCTTGGGTTTAATGAGGTTTAGTTTCTGATAACCCGCCCACCACCTATTGACCGGTCTTGATGCCTTTTCCCATTCGATATCTCTCAATACACGATCAGCTATTTCATCTGGGGTAAGTGCTTTATCTTTAGAAATTTCATACCCGGTCCCGATTTTTTTTGTTAGCTCCGCATCATTTGCCGCGTATTTCGAGTTAGTCACTTTTGTATTCATAGGTTGCTCCTTTTATAGTGTGAAAAAACTTTTGGTGAGTTGATGACCGCAATCTTCACAAGCAAGCCAATTTTCATGGTTACACAATCATAACAAAATAAACAAAATTAACACCCTCAACAAACCTTGTCCTTTTCGGGATAGTACTTCTAAATTCAATTAGAAGCCCTGACACAGAACGTTGGGGCAATAAACGCGAGCTGCACAAGATAATATTTTACGATTTATTCTCATACGCGTCAGAGGAAGTTTTTTATTCCTTTACAACTTAACTTTTTCGAGTCTTTCCAAATGCTTTAAATATGAATCGGTATCATCTTAACGGTCGATATCGAGTTCTTCTGTTATTAAGGCTTTTTTCTAATCCATAATGAGGTAAAAATCGCCAAAAGCCGCAATGAACTCAAAAGGGTTGTCATCAATTAGTTCACGTTCAGTGTTTGTGCGGAGGTTACTTAAGTATGAGTCCTCACCAAAATATCCAAGGATAAAGCACTTGCTTTTGTAAATCAGACTATTTTCCGCCAAATGCTGCCGCAAATGAGGCCAAGACTTACTAACGAATCTGAGGATATAAGGACCTACAATTTGAAACTTGTGATTGTTATGGTTTCTTTTGAATATTAGTTAAAGAGCCAAGGGGTTGCTAATAATACGCTCTGTGTGGAAACAGCTTCTTTAATTAGCTTCTTATTCTTAAATCTCCATTGATATTCCATCCTTACTGTCTGACTCTTCCTCCTGCATTTCCACAAGCTTTTCTATTCGTTTTTTTAGCTGCAGTGATGGAGTGTCATTGTGCTTTGCACTATAAATCTGATCTGCTTCTTGAGATTTCTGTTCTACCAAGTCCTCAATCATCTTTGACTCTTGATTTTTATACTCCAAGATATCATTTTGAACAGCGTCACTCTCAATATTTTCATCTATAACTTTTTCTTCCAGTCTTTTATGATTTAGTTTAATGTCAAATATTTGTTGGTTAAGCAGATCATTCGCAAGCCTCGAAAAATACATACTTTCTCGTTTCTGCAAATCAAGATTATCAACAACACGCTGACTTTCGCTTTTCCCTTGAAGTGAAACGCCTTGCCTGTAGAGCGCATTATCTCCAGTAATTAGATTTCTGTTCACAGATTTTTGATTTTTTTCACCGGCTAATTGATTAAAGTGTCGAGCAGCTTTTAGCCTTTCAAGCCGAGCTAGTTGATTCGTCTTCGCGGCTAATTGATCTTGTCGTTCAGCTCTGTATTTTTCGGCAAGTTCCGCATTTACGGCACGAGCCTCTGCAAAGCTCTCGGATCTTGATATCTCCGCTTTCCGCTTACGGTCAACGAGTGCAGATATTTTGGTGTTAAATTCTTGTAGAGCTCTAAGCGTGTTGGTCGATCCTGATATATCGCTCATATTATTTATTTCTCGCCCAATAAAACTAAAAACAAAAGTGGCTCACATTTAGCCAAAAGCGGCAATAAATTGCCACTCCTTTGATAAATCGACACATCACGAATAACCTTTATCTAAATCTCTATTTGTTTTATAAAAATTGATGGGCAATCATTATCCGCAGTGTAAAGAGTACAAAATTAATCATAATTGAAAAAATATTCGGATTACCCTCAATAGCTCCGAACAGAAATAGCAACTTGCACTGATTGGAAAAAATTCAACAGTGGACGATATGATTTCCTTTGTCGGAAACATACCGGAGTGATCAAACCTTAACGCCCTGGGAAGCCTGCCTTACTGTGCATCTTGTGATCGAAACTGCGCAATAGACTTGCAAACATCCTATAATTTTTAAAAACAAATTTATGACACCACAGATGACTTCATATGCCGACCACAGTTACTAGCGCATAGTAAGGCGAATGACATTTGGGCTTAGCCAGCATTTATTTTACCAAATTACGGCAGACTAAGACCAGCCGATAAAAGTACCGGCAATGGCAGCACTCATTAAATTCGCAAGAGTTGCCGCCACGAGTGCCCTCAAACTCAGCTGAGATATTTCAGCACGCCGCGAGGGGGCTAAAACACCCAGTCCTCCCAAAAGCACGCCGATCGACGCAAAATTAGCGAAACCGCAAAGCGCAAAGGTAGCAATGACTTGACTCTCTCTGCTCAAGGACGTTTGAAGTTCGGTAAATTGCATGAAAGCAACGAACTCATTAAAAACCAGTTTCTGTCCTAGTAGCCCACCAACGAATTCAGATTCGTGCCAGGGTATGCCTATTAAAAATGCTAACGGTTGAAAAAGCTTGCCCAATATGGTTTGAATCGTAGCGCCCTCTATACCAAAAAGACTAGCTAGCCATTCCAAACTAACGTTTAGAAGCGCGATAATCCCCATAAAAGCGATCAGCATAGCGCCAATATTTAAAGCAAGAGTCAGTCCTGCGATCGCGCCGTCAGCAGCAGCTTGGAAAATATTGCTATGACGATGGTCACCTTTTGACATAGAGAATTCTTCATTAGCCCCCGAATCTATTTCGGGCTCCATTAATTTCGACATCAAAAGACCCCCTGGCGCTGCCATAAAACTTGCAGCAATCAGGGAATCTAATGAAACACCCATAGCTGCATAGCCGGCTAGAACAGAGCCTGCCACAGAGGATAAACAACAAACCATCACTGCAAATAACTGCGATCTGGACAGTTCAGGGATATATGGCCGAGCCACCAATGGTGCTTCCCCAATACCCAAAAATATATTCGTGGCCGCAACCATAGACTCCACTCGGCTTGTTTTGAGGAGTATTCGAAGACTTCCACCAATAATTCGGATACAAAGCTGCATCACTCCGATGTAGTAAAATACTGAAACTAAGGCGGAAAAAAATATTATTACGGGCAGCACCTGAAACGCAAAATAAAACACCTTGCTGCCATCCGCTAAATCTCCAAACACGAACGATGTGCCCGCTGTGGAATGCTCAAGAAGGTCACTAATTACGAAGGACAGGCTTTGAAAAATACTCTGACCGATCGGAAAATAGAGCGCAAAAGCTCCTAAAGTTGCTTGAAGACCAAAAGCAACAATTACGGTCCACAAGTTGATCGATTTCCTATTCGAGGACAAGAACACCGCAAAGATTAAAATACAAATAATTCCTATAGCACCTGACATCTGATTAATACCTTATTGCTTTACCTCAGCCACTTAATAAGTGACTCAAATGGTCGACTGTAAGCGTTATATTTTCGTCAACTGAGTTCACTCCATTTAAAAAAAAATTCGCGCGGGCACGGGTCGGATGTATATATTTTTTATACATAGGGATAACTGTTTGTCTAAACTGATAAGTTATTTCGTCTTTAGTCCGACCTCTTTCTCTAAAATCTCGCGACAATCGTCTTTGTAAGCAAATCTCTAGAGGAGTTTCGATAAAGAGTTTCAAATCTAGAAGATCAACTATTTCCTTTTGATACAAAAGAAAAACTCCCTCGACAATTAAAAGATCACAGGCAGATAAAAAATCACAATGTTGTCCGCGTTTATGTGATACAAAATCATATTTCGGGGCAAAAATATTAACTTTATTTTTCAAATCTATTAAATGTGATGCGAATAGTTCGAAATCGATCGCTTCAGGATGATCAAAGTTAAAATGATCATTTTTTTCAGGACTTCTGAGTGTAATGTCGATGAAATAACGATCAAGACTTAGCTGCTGGACACTGCAGTTTGGTAACTTTTTTCTGATATGTTGAGTCAAAACATCGGAAAAAAAACTTTTTCCTGAACCCGAACAACCACAAATGGCAACGACTAAAGGAGTGTTTTTCACGCCAAATCCCAACAGAATCGGAATAAAAATAAAAACAATGTGAAAATGGTGTTCCGCCTTTGTTTGCCTTTATGAAGTCTTTGAAATTCTTTATCAGTCACTAAAAAGAGTCTGCAAATGAGATTCTGGCAACTTCTTAGAGAAATTAGAAACAAGTAACGTCATCACGATTGAAACTATTTCACCAACAAATGTGCAAGAAAAAGGATTAGTGCCCTCGATATGGAGCCATAAACTAGCTGCATGAAGAACAGAATAATTCGCGAACCAATTTGGATCGATCAGCTGCGCGTGTAAAATAATGAATGTGGTCATACCTGCTATAAGACCGGTATAAGCACCCGCAGTAGTTACCCCACCCCATAGCGCTCCCAGTATAAGAGGACCCGCGAACGCGGCCATCATCCCACCAATTCCAATAAAAACAATAAGTGCTATATTTTTCTCCATGAAAAACCAAGCTAAAACCATACACACGAGTAACACGGCAATAGTGGAGAACCTCGAAATAACGAGAACTCTTTTATCAAGTTGACTTGGAGTGAGATCGTGGTGCACTCTAGGAGCGATTGTCCTTCGGTAAAGATCATTCGCAATTACCTGTGAAGATGATATTACTAATCCATCGGCCGTACTCATTACAGCTGCTAATATTCCAACACCAATTAATGCAGCTAACCAAATCGGAAACAATTCTATAAATAAAAGGGGTAAAGCTTGATTTGGATTCATCCCCTCGCCGAATAGTTCAGAGCCAAAATGAGCCCTTGCAAGTAATCCACCGAGTCCCATCATGCCCAATGTTAATCCAAAACTTGCAGCTAACCATACGAAGTTCATCTTATTCCTGCCGGACTTAAGTGCCCATAACTTATTACCTAAGTGTGGAAGAAGACCAAGAGGAATATGCGCGAAAATGATAACAAAAATTGACCACCATGAGTTAAAAAGCGAAGACTCCGGGTTTAAGACCCTCGTTAAATTTCGATCCTGTGCCGATAAATTAGACAAAACTCCAGAGAAACCTCCTTCAATACCCACACCCAAAAAGGTCACAAGAATCACAATGATGGCAATAACAAGCATCATCGCTCCCTGTATACCGTCAGTTATAATATCAGCATGAGCCCCACCCAAAACAACATAAAACAACAATACCAACGTCGTGAAAATCAACGCCCATATCTCATCGAAACCGAGCATTAGTTGAAACATCACTACTCCAGAGACCAACTGCCCGGTGAGATAAAAGAAAAGAATTAGCGACATTAAAGATACTAAAACTCTAATTCCATTAGATTGATAACGATCGCCTAAGTACTCGGGTATCGAGCGATTGCCAAAACGGTTACCCGCGGTTGCTACCAAGCGTATCGATATAAGCACCCCAATATAAACACCCAGTGGATATAAAACCCCGTACCACTGTGCAGCTAAGCCCGATTGATAAGAGAGGGCTGGAATCCCCAAGAAAGTTGCGCCACTTGCAGTAGTCGCTGCATACGCCAGCGCTAAAAAAAATGGACCGTAAGCACCCCGAGCTGTGGCAAAATCATCTGAATCCCGAATTTTTCTGTGTGCATACAACCCGATTGCCACCATAAGTGCGGCATAAAAAACAAGAAAAAACCCCGACCACTGAAACAATGTCATTTTCACTGACCACCAAAGTAAACGCTAAACCAGCATCAAAGACCTCATAGACTTACAGTTATTAGAATTGAGAATACTCAGAATAAGAGGATCAACTCAAAGCAACATTTAGCTTATAAACTGTAAAGTGAACTCAAACTATGCCCGCCCAAATTGACGATAAATCTGTATATTGATTGGGAAAACTTGTCTTCAATATCGGTGTAAAAATCCTTGTTGAAATTTTTAACAAATTTATTGTAATGAAGTATATTACATATGACGCTCCACAATCGAGTATGCTTTGAAGATATATCCTCAGACAATTACACTGTAGTTTAAATTTACTCTTGGAGTTCAAATTGTCCGACAGTCCCATCACTGAATCAGACACAGTGAAAAATATTAATCCTCGTCCCCTTGACGGTCTCCGTGTCATTGAGCTTGGGCAGATTTTAGCCGGTCCTTTTGCCAGCGCCATTCTGGGTTATTTTGGTGCCGAAATTATAAAAATCGAATCACCCGCACTTGGAGACCCCATACGAAATTGGCGAACTGTAAAAGACGGCACATCGCTTTGGTGGTGGAGCTTAGGTCGAAATAAACAATCTGTAACCATCGACCTAAAAACTGAAGCGGGTCAAAAAATAGTGCGCGATTTGTGTCGGGATTGCGATGTTTTAGTGGAGAACTTCCGTCCCGGAGTAATGGAATCTTGGAATCTTGGTCCAGAAAATATAAAAACAGTTAATCCTAATTTAATTTATTCACGAATTTCTGGTTATGGCCAAACCGGTCCTTACTCTGACAGACCCGGATTCGCTTCAGTATGCGAGGGATTTGGAGGTTTTCGGTATCTCAATGGTGTGCCCGGCGAATTACCGGTGCGTCCTAATCTGAGCTTAGGTGATACTCTAGCAGGATTGCATGCAGCCTTGGGAATTTGCATGGCTTATATTTATCAGTTAAAAAAAGGTAACGGACATGGCCAAGTCGTAGACGTATCTATATTTGAATCAGTTTTTAATATGCTGGAGGCCGTCGTGCCAGAGTATTCTGGAGCGGGACAAATAAGGCAACCCTCTGGAAGCACAATTACCGGAATCGTACCTTCTAATACCTATCGATGCAAAGACAAAAAATTAATTATTATCGGTGCGAATACAAATTCGATGTTTGAGAGACTCATGAGGAAAATTGGACGAGATGACTTGGCCTCTGACACACGTTTACAAAACAACTCCGGTCGAGTTGAGCATGAGGATTTAATTGATGCGGCAATATCGGATTGGACTGCAACCATCTCATTAAACACGGCAATCTGCCGTCTGGAGGACGCAGGAGTTGCAGCAGGACCAATACTTAGTGTGGAGGACATGTTTACAAATCCTCATTTTCAAGCACGAGGACTATTCGAGGAAGTGATGATTGGAGATAAAAAATTACATATACCTGCCATTGCACCTAAATTAGAGGACACTCCCGGATATACCGATAATCCTGGGCCAATATTGGGAGAACACACAGACGCAGTATTACAAGAAATGCTTGGCTATAGCGCCACTGATCTGGCAAAACTTAGAAAAGCGGGCATTATTTAAATGATTCTTGTTGCCTTCTTGGTTCCTCGGGATTTAAAAGCAGAACAATCAATGGTCTCTGCGATGTGGAGCGTCCTCAACGAAGAAAAAGAAACTTAAATTAATTACTAAAATTTAGATTGGATATCATATGCGTTAAATCCTTTTCAACGAAAATAAGGAATACACCTCATGTCAGGACAAAATATTGATTCTGGTACACAAGATCTACTCGTTTACCTAGAAGACGGAGTTCTAACCATAACTTTAAACAGACCGGAAGCTCGTAATGCTTTTTCACCAGATTTGTTGAAAGCATTCAATAGCCAACTTGTGAATGCAGAACAGAATCCCGCTATACGGTGTATTGTTGTAACAGGCACTGGCAAAGCCTTTTGCGCGGGTGGTGATATAAAAGCCATGGCTGCTCGAAATGCAAAAGCAGCCGAAATCACGGTGGACGAGGCAATTCATCGACAACGAGTAGATCAACGGAATACAGCTGGTCGTCTCTATAAAATACCAAAACCCACGTTAGCGGTGCTTCCAGGTGCTGCCGCGGGAGCGGGTCTATCACTCGCCTTATCTTGCGATCTACGGATTATGGCATCCAATGCCATCATGACTACCGCATTTGCCCGAGTGGGTTTTTCAGGAGATTACGGGGGTACACTATTCATGTCCCAGTTGATAGGCACAGCTAAGGCTCGGGAATTGTACTATCTCTCTGATCGGATAGCCGCTGAGGAGGCATTACAGCTAGGTTTAACTAATTGGGTGGTAGAACCATACAACCTCGCTGCCAAAACTAAAGAGATAGCCAGCCGATTAGCGAAAGGTCCTAGCGCAGCATATCGATATATGAAAGAAAATTTGTCTCGCGCCCTCTCTCAAGGCGACGTAGATGACTGCATGGATCTTGAGGTCACACACCACATTCATTGTGCGTCCACACAAGACCATCTTAATGCAGTAAAAGCCTTCATAGAAAAAAAAGAACCAACGTTTTGTGGATCATAAAATTATTAAAAACTAAACAGTCATGTTCCTTTCATTTATATCAGGCAGCTCTAATCCTGGAAGCGCCCGATATAAAGAAAGTCCTTTTAAGAACTACATTTTTAGAAGTCTATAAACCCGCTGCCTTCCTCAGCATTCATTTTTGGCGGCTCAAATCCCAGCATAGATTTTGTCTCTAAGAACTCTTCCAGACCCCACGTACTAAATTCTCGGCCATTACCAGACTGCTTGTAACCGCCAAATGGCGCGTTAATATCTAGCCCGGCTCCATTAATGTGGACGTTTCCAGCTCTCAATCGTGCTCCCACCGCACACGCTCTTTCGTGATCACCCCCGCTGACATAAGCAGACAGTCCATAGACAGTGTCATTAGCTATAGCTATCGCATCATCTTCATCTGCATAGGGAATCAGTGACAATACTGGGCCAAAAATTTCTTCTCTCGCAATGGTCATGTCATTGTCTACATCTGCAAATATTGTGGGTCGTACAAAGTATCCCGAATCGAATCCGTCCGGTCGGCCTACTCCTCCCATAACTAATTTTGCACCCTCATCAATTCCCTTCTGAATGAGCGCTTGCACTTTGTTAAATTGAAGTTTGGAAACGAGCGGACCAACCTGAGTGGCCTCATCAGCTGGGTTGCCAACAACGATCGCTTCCATGGACTTCTTCGCAATCTCAGAGGCCTCTTCCATTCGGCTCGCCGGCACAAGCATTCTGGTTGGAGCATTACAACTCTGACCGGTGTTGAGACACATTCCAAACGCATCGCGGGCCACCGCTTTTTCGAATTCAGAATCATCTAGAATGATATTAGCTGACTTTCCACCAAGCTCCTGACAAACTCTCTTAATGGTGGTCGCTGCCTCTTGCGCAACAGATACTCCCGCCCTTGTGGAACCTGTGAACGACATCATATCTATATCTGGATGCGATGACATCGCAACCCCAACGGACGGCCCATCACCATTGATGAGATTAAAAACACCCGGCGGCACTCCGGCCTCATGCATGATTTTTGCAAAAATCAATGCATTAAACGGCGCAATCTCGGAAGGCTTCAACACCATAGTGCAGCCAGCTGCGATTGCCGGTCCAACTTTTGCTGTAATTTGATTCACTGGCCAGTTCCAAGGGGTAATTAGGCCGCACACCCCTATCGGTTCTCGAACTACTCTCGAGGTTCCCACGTCCTCAGAAAAAGAAAACTTTTCGAGCGCTTTTTTGGCAAAAATAAGATGTCCTAGCCCAGCTGGCGCTTGCGCTGCATTCGCAAGACCCATGGGTGCCCCCATTTCTTGCGAAACAGTTTTAGCAATTAAATCCATCTTACTTTTATATGCATCGATAATCCTAGTTAAGAGGTCTAAACGTTCTTGAACAGAAGTTTTAGAAAATGATTCAAAGGCCTTTTTAGCCGCTGCCACAGCAGCATTGACATCCGCGGGCCCTCCCATGACGATATGTCCGATATTTTGCTCTGTGGAAGGATTAATTACTTCACAAATATCGGTTGTAGATGGAACCACCCATTGTCCATCAATATAAAACTTATCTCCTTTTATCATTCTGTCAACTCCTCTTCATAAAGTTATATTTATTCTGATTATTCAAAATTAGTTAATGATGGTTATATCTTCAAGAGCAAAACGCTGCAACATCGCTCTGAGTATTTCAAGGAAAAACTACATCGAATTCCCCCATTATAATGGAAAATGGGTGGCGTTATATATAAACCGGAGTGTATCTCTTGATGCATCCCTTGTTAACATGGACAATTAGCCCTTACACATTTTAAAAAGCTATACTTAAATCTATAAAATTACATGCAGGAAAAAATGAAATCTAGAGCCGCCATCCTTTTTGAACCCGGAAAAAAATTGAATGTCTGCGAAGTTGATGTTTCAGACCCATGTCCTGGTGAGGTGAGGGTACAGATGAAAGCGGCTGGAGTATGCCACACAGATTTAAGTGTAATGACCGGCCACCTGAAAGCACCAATTCCCGGTATTTTGGGCCATGAGGGTGCCGGAGTAGTTGTCGATGTCGGTGAGGGCGTTACTTCAGTAAACGTAGGCGACCATATTATTCCACTTTGGCGACTGTCTTGCGGAAGTTGTGAATATTGTAGTGAGAGTAGGCCGGCACTGTGCCCCGTGGGAACTGAAATACGCGCCTCAGGAAGGCTTCAAGATGGTACGAGTCGTTTCCGTTACAAAGGCCAAGAGATACTTCATTTTGCTGGCGTATCTGCATTTTCAAACTATACGGTGTTACCAGAGGGTTCTGTTTTGAAGATCCCAAAAGATCTACCTTTTGAACTCGCGGCATTATTAGGTTGCTCTGTAATAACCGGCGTCGGCTCAGTTATAAACACCGCCAGTCTTAAGCCGGGAAGGACCGTCGCAGTTTTTGGAGTTGGTGGCGTAGGAGTAAATATTGTTCAGGGCGCAGTGTTATCCGGTGCAAAACAAATCATCGCAGTAGATCGGCATGATATGAGACTCGAGCAGGTAAGAGAATTTGGCGCTACCCATACCATAAATGCTTCAAAAGAAAACCCAGTGAAGACAATACATGATTTTACGCAGGGGAGGGGTGTCGACTTCGCTTTTGAGGCTGTCGGATTACCAGATACAATTCAGCAAGCTTATGATTCACTTGCAAAACGTGGCACCGCAATCGTTGTGGGCATTCCCGCAAATGGCGCTAAAGTGACACTTACTGCCCTTCCGTTCGCTTTTGAGGAGCGTGTCCTAACAGGATCACTGTATGGATCGGCAGTCCCTCGGAATGACATCCCCAGAATGATCGATCTCTACAAAACAGGAAAGTTAGAACTCAACAAACTTCTAACAAGAAGTTATCCAATTGAACAAATCAACGAGGCATATGAGGCTATGGAAGCCGGTGAGACCCTCCGCAGTGTCGTAACATTTTGAAGTTGCCGCCAAAACAACACGAAATTTGATCGCTGTTTTATTTTTTATAAACTCAAAAAGACTGAGCTTATATTTGAGCCCCCAGATAAATAGAGTAAACCCAAAGTCACATTATCATGCCTTAGTATAAGATGTCTTAACGGTGGTATAGAACTCCTTGGCATACTGACCCTGCTCTCGCGCACCGTAACTAGAATTCTTCGTTCCTCCGAATGGAACATGATAGTCAACACCCGCCGTAGGGAGATTCACCGCTACTATGCCGGACTCCACATTACGTTTAAAGTCAGAAGCATATTTTAGTGAATTAGTCACAATACCCGCCGACAGCCCAAAAGCAGTATCGTTTGCGACGGACAAAGCCTCATCATAGTTACTCACACAAATAACACTAGCGACAGGTCCAAAAATTTCTTCACGATTGATTCGCATGTCGTTGTGTGTATTCGTGAATAACACGGGAGGCAAATAAAAGCCCTCAGTGTCACGATAAACCTGCTCTCCGCCACACTTTAAAGTCGCTCCTTCGTCAATTCCAACTTGTATGTAACCTAGATCTTTATCTAATTGACGCTGATCAATAACAGGTCCGATATCAGTTCCATCCTTTAAAGCATGGTCCGTTTTCAAATCCATTAGACGCCTCGATAACGCCTCAACAAACCTGTCATGTATTCCGCTCGTCACGATCAAACGACTTGATGCCGTGCACCGCTGACCTGTAGAATAAAAAGCACCTTGCACAGCACAATCTACGGCAGTGACAAGATTAGCATCATCCAGCACCACCAGGGGATTTTTCCCTCCCATCTCAAGTTGTATTTTTGCCATTCGAGCGACACACGCAGAAGCTACGCTCCTTCCTGTCGAGATTGATCCAGTAAAACTAACAGCGTGCACTTTTGAACTGTTTGCGATACACGAACCGACCACCTCTCCACGACCCATCACCAAATTAAAGACGCCTGCTGGAATCCCAGACCTCGAAATAATTTCCGTCAAAGCATGGGCAAGCGCGGGGACAAGCTCAGAGGGTTTAAAGACAACACAATTCCCATATGCAAGGGCGGGCGCGATTTTCCAAGCTGGAATTGCTATTGGGAAATTCCACGGCAGGATCAAGCCCACGACTCCAACTGGAGAACGAGTAACTGACACATCTACCCCGGGGCGAACGGAATCAAAAATTTCTCCTGCTTGACGAACAACTTGAGCTCCAAAAAACTTGAAGACCTGTGCTGCGCGCACTACCTCCCCAATACCCTCCAAGAGGGTCTTCCCCTCTTCTCTTGCTAACATTTGTCCCAATTCTTGCTTTCGAGACAATATCTCATCACCGATCTTATCAAGCATCTCGCTTCGTTGTTGTAACGGTGACTTTGCCCATTGGGGGAAAGCATCAAATGCAGCATCTATCGCCTCCTCAGTTTGCCGTTTACTCGCCATCGCAAACTGTCCAATGCAATCTGATGTATCAGAAGGATTAATATTATCAATTGCGTCAGTTGCATCCATCCATTGCCCTGCAAAAAAGTTCTTATACATTTGATTCTCAACCCCTATCGGTAAAAAAATGAAAATAAAAACCGTCTCGGTTTCAACCAATATACCAACCCCTATAATGATGATCAATAATTCCGCAATGGCTATTTCGTGCGATAAAGTTTACTTAAAATTTCTATCAAAATAGACAAAAAGGGATTACCTAATATAAGCCTACCTAACACCAAAGAAACCATTATCAACAACTTCTCCAAGACGAAAATTCTGTATTTGTTCAAGGTCATAGCTTCTGATTTGTTGCAAAATTATTCTAATATGGCACTCGTGATATAAGATAAGAAAGTGGAATCGCTCCAATTTGCTGGAGGAATAGTAAAGTGATAATTATCACCTGCCCTCACCCGCACATCGCCGTGTCTCGTGTAACTACTATTTCGGACGACTACTAGGTCGTATTTAGGGAAAATGTAGATATTATTTTGATGTAATCCCGCAGAAAAATAATATCCAACAGTCTCATTCACCCACCAATGCAGAGCATAATCAGCCTTGTTTGAATCGCTGGGCACCGAGGTAGACTCTTTAATCCATGAATCTGAAAGAAGTTGTTCGTCATGCCAACGACCTTGCCTAACATAAAGAAGTCCAAACCTGGCAAAATCTCTAGTTGTTGCGTCAATACAACAATAAGTCATCGCATGTCCCCTCTCATCTACCCACCAATCAGCCCTCATGCCAATTTTTGAGAATAAATTTATATCTGCATAATTTGAAACGTACTGACCAGTTGCATTCTCGATGATACCCGACAGCAACATAGAATCTGTATTCTGATACATCCAATTTCTACCTCTTGGGGTAGTAGAGCGAGCTCGATCTAAAGCGAATGCTAATTGATCTCCATCATAACCACCGGAGGCGTAAATACCCGAATCGCTAAACCTCGAGTGTTGCAAACCACTTCGCATCTCCAGTAGCGCTCTAATACTAATGTCCTCATTTTCAGTACCCTGCCAAGACGGGAGGTAGTTAGATGCAGACTCGTCAATCGACCCGATATATCCTTGGTCAAGCGCAATGCCTATTAATGCGCTAGTAAAAGATTTTGCTGTAGACCAACTGGTAGCTGTGCTCTCCTTCGATTTCCCGAACTCATACCGCTCACCAACAATCACACCATGACGAACAATCAAAACACCTTGAGTATTTCTCATGGCAGCAAATGCATAATCTAGTGCCTGATTGATGACGCTTTCCGCCATGTTGACTTCTGAGGGCAATCGGACGTCCCAGGAAACACTTGGGTAGGTGGCAGAATCAGGCAACTGCGGAGAATAGGATTCCGACACGCTCCCAAGTGAGAGCGATTCATTGGAGTCAATACCTCCAGAACCCGCGCCGCAAGCGGAAATTAAAATTGGGCATATCCAAATCACGACTTTTTTTTGTAAAAAACTTTTTAAGTCTCTAATTACCAAAAAAAATTCTCCTAATCCTTTACTCATCGTTAATAAGGATTAATCTTTCACACTTTTCTTTCTGAGAAATGGTGAAATTGCGCACTTAATTATATCGCTTTCATCTCCATAAAAATCATGCTCTTATCTCTTTCAAAGAGGTCACAAAGATAAAAATGAAGTTATCCGTTGAGAAGTTAATAAAAAGTTTGTTGAATATCCATAAGGAGAATAACACATGATAAAGATCCCAGTGCATGGAGTGATTTGTCTGCTAATTTGCTCACTTATCGGCTGTAACAGCAGAATAAATGGGAGGGTGTCTGCATCTCTCTTAAATCCACTTGACACTGAGATTTTTGAGTTGACTATATTACATCTCAATGACACACATAGTTTTATAAAGGGAGATCATTTCAATCTTCTCAATGATGCCATTTTGTTGAACACAAAAAAAAAGGATGGTTCCCCAATCAATAAAATAACCGTAAGTTTTGGTGGATATCCAAAATTAATAACATTATTTAAAAAAGAGGAAGAAGCATCTCAGAATGTTCTTAAGCTTCATGCAGGCGACAGCATTACTGGAACCAAATACTATACTTTATTCAAGGGTCCGAAGCATGTTTCGCCTGATTCTGTCATGATGAATCAAATTTGTTTCGATGCCTTTACGATCGGGAATCACGAATTCGATGATGGCGATAGTGGTCTTGCAGATTTTATCGACGACTTGCATGCCCACGCATGCAATACATCAGTGATAAGCGCTAATACTAAACTCTCCAAAAACTCTGCAGCCGTGATGGGCGAGAAGATTCAGCCTTATGTAATCATCAATAAAGGCGGTATCGATATTGCGGTAGTGGGGATAACAATAGGTTACAAAACTGCCATTTCTTCAAATCCAGACAATGGAACAACATTTTTATCAGAACTCGAAACTGCCCAAATCACAATCAATAAACTTACTCGATTAGGAGTGAACCACATCGTATTACTAACTCACAACCAATATCAAAGAGATATTGATATGGCAAAAACATTAAGCGGGGTAGATATCATTGTGGGTGGCGACTCACATAGTCTTTTAGGCGATTCAACATTTACAAATCTCGGGTTTCATGCTGTTGGCGACTATCCAACTATCACTCGCAATGCTGATGGAGATGTCGTGTGTATAGTTCAGGCTTGGGAAAATACGCATCTCATGGGCAAACTGCATGCCACCTTCAAAAATGGAAAAATTTCATCATGTGAGGGTTTCCCTTTAATGCCGATAGGTGAAGTCTTCACTTATGAGGATATCGATGGAACTAACAAATTGCTTTCAAAAAATGATCAACAAAACGTTCTCGCATTTCTCTCTCGCGAGGATGAACTGGTGGCGGTAACAGACAACCCAGAGGCACTAATGCGTATCGAACAATATGATCAGCAGATTGATACTTTACTTAAACAAGTAATTGGTTTTACCGATGAAAATTTATGTCTCGAGCGAATTCCGGGGCAGGGTAGATCAAATATCAACGGTTGCCGTAAACTAACTTACCGACATGGTAGCGATATTACTGCAATTATAGCAAAAGCATTTTGGTTAACCGTTTCAGATGCAGATGTTGCTATACAAAACAGTGGCGGTGCAAGAGTAGATTTCCCGAAAGGAAAAATAAGCTTTTCTGATCTCTATGATCTCCTTCCATATTCAAATCGGATCGTAACAGCTGATATATCCGGCGCCAAAATTATTGCTGTACTCGAGTCTGCTCTTGCAAACCACATAGATAACGGAGGTAGCACTGGATCTTTTCCTTACGCATTCGGATTGAGATTTAATGTCGATACGTCAAAAAGAGCAGGCTTTCGAATCAGTGAAGTAGAGGTCATTTCTCGCAAAACCATGATGTGGTCTGCTATTGATACATCAAGAAAGTACCGAATCGTCACCAATAACTTCTTATCAACTGGGAAGGATGGTTACAAAGAATTTTCCAACATAAAGTGGACAGATACTTACATTGATTACCATGACCCACTCGCACACTTTATCGAAAGACTAAGCGAACAGAATTTGAAAATTTCAAAACTACCAAAAGAGGAATACTCTATAAAAAGTTTTATCGATCCCGACGGATGCAACCACAGCATTTACGACGACTGTGTCTACGCCTGGTAAAATCAACAAAGAATTCGGTCACAATCACTGATCACAATTATCTTGGACAGCTTTTGTGAAAGAATTTGCTCAAGGATTTTTCTCAAACGCTAACGCTTTTGAAATTGCCATCAGCTTTCAATAACACGTCAACCAGTGCAGCAAAAATAATGTCCCAAAAATCACGAAAAATGAAATCAAAAAGAAGGATAGCACCATGTAAATATTTGACAACCACTTAATAACTCGTTTTAAACCCGACATTGTGGAGACACACGATGTTCCAATGATAATTATTATTAGTCCAAAAAGTTTTGCCCTAAAAGAGGAACCACCACTTTCATATATCATCCAAGCAATACCATTGATGTTAAAGATACCGGACGCAAACTGATAAACTCCACGAGAGATGGTCACTACAAGTCCAATCAAGGTTGCAAAAAACCAGCTATGTCTGCGATATGTCCGGCCCATTCGGACATTGCACTGCCAAAAAAGGGCTCCAATCTTGATCGAATAGAGAGCGGCAATGCACGCGCATAACTTAAATATCCCAGAGAAAGTATGGCTATTCCCTAACATGCGCACGGGGTATTTCCATAATGCATTAACGTCCACTCATAAGCATTTCGAACATTATTCTCATTAAGTCAAGTGGTATTTCCCATTATAGTGTATGGATTACAAGCGAAGTGAATGATCGGTTTCGCAATGGAATACGTGAGTATTCCAATGCTGATCCCAGCTCCATACATCATAGAGAGCCAAGTGAACATGGGAAATTCTGGTTTCTCATTCGCCTTACCCAGCACCTTGTTAGCCGTCGCCGGGCAAATTGCAATGGCAAGGCAACTCAACATAAAAAATGCCATCCAATAAATATACCATCCGTCAAATGCTGCAATTAACCGTTTCTAAAGATCAAGTAACTGCCCACCAACGATTTCTGGTGACATGCCAACCCACAAAGTTAGGGCAAAAATAAAGACTTTTGGAAAAAAGTAACAACTGGATTTAATCCGCGATAAAAACCAACCTTCGAGGTTTGGACTGATAAAACTTTTGTTCGGCTCAAACAAAAAACGATGACAACAATTTATACCCAGATATGACACCTATAACTAAACCTCTTTGCTAAAAAATCTACCCTAAACTAAAAATAGTGACAATAATTACTAATTATCAGTAGTTCACTTCAGTACAAATCCAACAAACCCCAAAAAATAGTTGGTATAGTGAGGACAGTGAAATTCTGATTAGTTAGCGTAAAATCATGTTTAGCTCGGCATCACTCCTTGAGTGGCGCACTCGTTGTTGGCTTGGGGCTCTCTAGCTGAGC
>DDII01000032.1:21995-23355 GCA_002338445.1 Cellvibrionales bacterium UBA1854
AGTGCCGCTGTTGCCTTAGAACTTGCATATGATGTGACAGGCTTTGCAAACGACGAGCAAGTCTCCGCAGAGTTAATTAGCAATCTCGATAACACGCGCGTGAAAGGATTCCTGTTAATTGAGGCCGACACTACTCGCCACTTCATCGGCGACTGGATTAGCGATAGTCAGTCAAGGAATAACAATTGGTGAGAGCGACGACCACATTGATCTCTCACTAGCGCCTGTGCCTATTAGTATGCCAAAATGATCCCGCAAGACGTTACATGCAACACTACTATGACTAAGAATTTCCATCAATCAACAACTTGTAAGCCGTTGTCGGAAAGACCAAAATAATCGGCGATAGCCAGCCCGCTAGCAACGCTTGTGAATGGATCATGCTCAACGATTTTGCCACTAAATTTATAGTCTAAGATATCTGTAACAGCCGGTATCAAAGATGATCCGCCAGTACGCAGAACTATATCTATGTCTTGCGGCGTTAACTTTGCCCTCAATAAAACTCTGTCTATGGATCTCTCAAGTTCCAATAATATGTCAGAAATCATACACTCAAATTCCCAACGCTCGATTTCCACCTCAATATCAATTTCAGGAATGTCTAGAATAACTGAGTCAGCTTTAGAGAGACCAATTTTGCATGCTCTAATTGATTCAAAGACCTGATAACTATAATTCTGGCTAATCAGCTCATAAAGTCGCTTAAACTTTTCCGCTGCCAAATCATGTTGTGACATGCGCTGAATTACCGAAGCGGTATATTTATTTTGATTTAAAATATAACTAACAGGCCAATTCAGAAGGAGCTCCTCAAACTCACTAAAAGGAAAAAGTGTATCAATTCTCTCGCCATCAACTATCCTGCTCCAACGCTCTCCCTTACCGAGAAGCGGAAAGATAACTTCTCGAAAGATCGTCTGATCAATTTTGTCACCACCTAGGGCGACACCGTGAGTTGCTAAGACCTGAAAGGACTCTCCCTCACGCTGAAGAATACAAAAGTCTAAAGTGCCGCCCCCGAAATCCAGCGTCAAGAGTCTTTCGAAACTAGCACTTGGATTCCTGTGTATATAACTTATGGCGGCAGCAACCGGTTCAGAGCAAAAGGACTGCTCGGTAAAACCGGCATGCACATAGGCCTCTTTTAAACGTCTCAAGGCTATATGGTCGCGGTCAGGATCTGAGCCCTCAAAGCGTACCGGATGACCAATGCAAACTCGTTTTACGTCTTTAATAACAGTCGACACCGCCCTCTTAATTTCAACAATGATGGGTGTTATCAGCGCAACCAAACGAAATTGTCGCCCCAAAACCGGTATTCTATCCCCCTTCCTATTGCCCAAAAGGCGTTTTGTGC
>DDII01000018.1:0-543 GCA_002338445.1 Cellvibrionales bacterium UBA1854
GTCGCTTGAGACACAATATATTAAGGCTGAGGTTAGGCAGAGAAGGGAAGAAGGGTGTGATATAGGAGATATTTCGGATCGGGTTGATGCGGCTTTGGAGGCAAAGGCAGGACAGTTAGAGATGACTGCTCTTTATGATGAGTTGATGAGTCTTCCGGTTGACGAGTCTTTTCCTTACATAGAGCCATCAACTCTTGATGCGATCCGAGCTGAGCGTTACGAAGGTGAGCGTAAGCTTGAGGTGCCGTATGGTGATGATGTTCTCTATGATCGTATTTATGGTGCTTGGTTGGGTCGTGCTGCGGGGTGTGCGCTTGGTAAGCCCGTTGAGGGTTGGAAGAAGGAGCAGATTGATAAGTTTCTAAAGGAAACGGATTCGTTGCCTCTGGATAATTATCTCCCTTTTAGAGAGAAATGGATCTCTAAAACTCAGAAAGCTTCTACCCTGGGAAATATAGAGTTTATGGACCGGGATGATGATATGGATTACCCGATCCTGGGTCTTCTGGCACTTGAGCGGCATGGTGCCAGGCTGACTTCACG
>DDII01000018.1:955-6301 GCA_002338445.1 Cellvibrionales bacterium UBA1854
ATCTTTCCTCCTAATTCTGCTATATACCGGAATCCCTTCCGGGAGTGGATTGGTGCCCAGATAAGGGCCGATATTTTTGGTTATGCTGCTCCCGGTTGGCCTGAGAAGGCAGCGGAGCTAGCCTTTTATGATGCTGCGATTTCGCATGATAAGAATGGGATCTACGGTGAGATGTTTGTGGCGGCGATGGTGTCGGCGGCGTTCGTGCATACTGGTGCTGAGGAGATTATTGTAGCAGGGCTTGCAGAGATACCGGCGGAGAGTCGTTTGGCGGAGGCCGTTCGAGATACGCTTGTTTGGTGTAAGGAAGAGGACGACTGGCTTGTTGTATGGGAGAAAATAAACGAATCCCTAGGGCATTATCATGGTGTTCATACTATTAATAATGCAGCTCTTGTTGTAATGGGTGTCTGGTATGGCGTGGAAGATTTTGAGACTGGGATTGTAAAAACTGTCAGGGGTGGATGGGATACTGATTGCACAGGTGCGACGGTTGGATCGATCCTTGGTGCGAGGTTGGGAGCTGCATCATTACCGGACAAGTGGGTCGGGGTTTTTAATGACCGTTTAAAGTCAGTGGTGTCGGGTCATAGTGATAATAAGATATCGGATCTGGCGCGAAGAACCCTTGACGTATCAAAGATCGTTATGAGTCCTGTAAGGGAGAAAGAGAAGGTAAAGCTAGGAGCTAATGTTGGTGGAGTTTGGGAATTAAATAGTAAGTGGGGCAAGCAGGTTCTTGATTTTGGTCAGGGTACTATCGACTTTGCCAGTGAAGACCGAGGTGTACACTCTAAGCCGATGGATCTGTGGTCTTGCGAGTACACAAATCCGCATATGAGTTTTTCTTACGGAGTAGATAAAGGTGGTTGGGATTATTGTATTGATTTTTCCGGCACCGTAGACGGTGATCATTTTGAGGGGTTTTATTATCCGGGAGTAATTCCAGTTTCAGGTACTCGCAAGGTTAACACATAGGAAAAAATTTTATGAAGATATCAGATGTCAAGGTGGTTGTATGGAAGTGGACAGGGATCCCGCCGGTTAATTATTCGCTCACTATAAAGGGTGTTGCGAATAGCGTTGACATGGCCTTGCTTACTATTTATACGGATGAGGGGTATCAGGGACATGCTTTTATTGGCTCTGCTCTCTATGGTATCGGTAAAGATGCACAACAAATTGTCGATCGATACAGACCCGCTTTGGTCGGCAGAGATCCGTTAG
Source organism: Cellvibrionales bacterium UBA1854 (assembly GCA_002338445.1). Lineage (GTDB taxonomy): Bacteria > Pseudomonadota > Gammaproteobacteria > Pseudomonadales > Porticoccaceae > TMED48. Next base: position 2,183 of record DDII01000018.1, read on the forward strand.
ATCGAGAGCGTATCTGGCAAAGTTTTTCAAGAACGGCCCTTGGTTTTGCGCAGATGCGTTTAATAGGTGCAATCGATATTGCGCTCTGGGATCTTGCCGGGAAGTTTGCAGGTGTGCCGATTCATAAGCTCATGGGTTCCTTTAGGAAATCTGTTCCGGCCTATGCGAGTTCAGCGGTGCTAGATTCTCCAGAGGCATATGTGGAGGAGGCGCTGAAGTACAAGGATTTGGGTTGGACAGCATACAAGATACACCCGCCGACTATACCGACTGAGGATATTCGAGTTTGTCATGCGGTACGAAAGGCTGTGGGCGACGATTTCAGGCTCATGCTCGATTGTGTTTGGTCCTATAAATATGCGGACGCTGTCCGTGTGGGAAGCGTTGCGGAGGAACTCGGTTTTTACTGGTACGAAGATCCACTTCATTTCGATGACATTATTGGGTATATGAAGTTGAAGCAAGTACTTAAGATTCCTATTGCTGCCACGGAGCTTCCTCCAACCGGCCCCACCGCTTATGCTCCTTGGATCCTGCAGCAGGCCACTGACTATCTAAGAGGTGATCCTGTGATCAAGGGTGGACTAACATCTTGTCTAAAAACCGCACATACTGCAGAGACCTTCAACATGAATTATGAGGTTCACCACGGAGGTAATTCTTTAACCAATGTCGCTAATCTCCACCTTATTATGGCGATTCGAAATTGTGAGTACTTTGAGGTTTTGTTACCAGATGAGGTACAAAAGCACGGACTGGTAATAGACATAGAGGTTGATAGAGACGGCATGGTCCATGCCCCTCAGGAGCCGGGGCTTGGTATGGAGATCGATTTTGAAATGATAAACAGAAATAGGGTAGTAGAGTTATGATGCAGGAATTTAACGGAAAGACGGCATTTATTACGGGCGGAGCGAGTGGGATTGGTTTTGGCATTGCGAAGACTTTTGCGAGGCGGGGAATGAATGTTGTGATTGGTGACGTGCAAGATGATCGCCTTAAGCATGCTGAGGGGCTACTAAAAGAGATCACGAATAATATTTTTTCAGTTAATGTGGACGTTACAGACAGAGAGGCCCTTCATGCGGTATCTGACAAGATAAAAAGTGTCTATGGACCCTTAAATGTTCTGTGTAATAATGCAGGTAGGACTGGCGGCGGTAAGGTGCTTGATATTTCCGAAGACCGATGGCGACATGTCGAAGAGGTAAATTTTTGGGGACCTATTAACGGAATCAAGGTGTTCCTGCCGGATATGTTAGAGAGTGGTGAGAGCGGCCACATAGTTAATACCTCTTCATTCAGTGGTATACATGGTCATGGGAATCAGTCGGCATATGGAGCAAGTAAATTTGCGCTTGTGGGCTTATCGGAATTTTTGCGTAACGATCTTGAGGGGACACCAGTATCTGTCTCAGTCCTTTGCCCGCATGTGGTAGATACGCCAGTTATCGGAGCACTCAAGGAGAGGGTTAATCCCAAAGTGAGGGAGATGATTGAGGCAATGGCGGTTTCCGCTGATGTTGTTGGACAGCAGGTTCTCAGTGCAATCGAGAATGACGAGTTTTATATATTCTGTGATGGCACTGACACGAGGAAGATGCTAGAAAAGCGTTGTGACACTATGTTAGCTGCAATGGAGCGGCAATTTCCAAGGGGGAGTGAAGATGAATAAACCAGCCTTTGAGGCAAATTGGGAGAGGTTGGCTGACATGCCAATAGGTAAGTGGGAGCCAGCGAGTATAGTTCTTGATGACAAGCTGTATGTGCTTGGCGGCTATGAGTCCGGAATCAGATCGGGGAAGAATCTGCACGTTTTTGATCCGGCTGCAGCCGTCGGTGGTGTCTGGACAAAGCTGCAGGATTTACCAAGTTCCATAACCCATGTGAACCTTGCGCCAGGGGATACCGGTTTCTGGTTTGCCGGAGGCATGAAAGATATGGATCGACCAAAGGAAATTAAGGACCATATCATAGCCGAGTTCTGGCACTTCGATCCGGAGCTTGATCGATATACGGCAGGACCCACATTGCCCGGCCGCCGGGCGGGTGGTGGCTTGGTAAGATTTGGAGATAATCTTCATTATATCTCGGGGTTGATGGAGGATAGAGATACCGACTCTCCGGACCATTGGGTGTTTGATCTTGCAAGTTGGCGAAAGACTGGAGGCGGCATGTGGAAAAATTTAGCGCCCCTTCCGCTTGCCCGAAACCAGCTGATGGTCACCGTTTTTGATGAGAAGATTTATGTTATCGGCGGTCAGCTAAATCATGATTCGCAGCAATTGGATCAGCCAAATGTCGATATCTATGACCCTGTCACTGATTCGTGGTCTGCGGGACCCTCTTTACCTTATGGGCACTCTCACTCTGAGGGGGCAACGTTTACCCATGACAACCGAATATGGATGGTCGGCGGGCATACAACGCGGGACGGCGGGACTAAAGGACTATGCGAGAATATACTTAGCTTAGGTGAGGGAGAGGACAAGTGGGAGCTTACTTACAAGCTGCCTAGGAAGCTTTCTTCGCCGGCCGCAAAGGTGGTTCACGGACGCTTGTATGTGGCGGGTGGGTTTGACTTTGTGCGGATGAAGTCAGGTAACGCTTACTGGGCAGACCGACAACTTTCTTCTGCAGAGGTTCTTGTTACCGATCTACCAGTAAGAGGCTAGTAAGTTCATCGGTTTCGACGGCTTGCATGGAGTTTTTCTGTGGCGCAAAAGTTGAAGCGCACCACAACTGTACTGTTCCCGTTTCTTTTGCTGTTGTCAATTGGAATTGCTCTTGTTAAGAACGATTCTTCGGCAACAGCACAGGGGCAGTCGGATGGTTCCTTCGTGCATTATGAGGAGTTTTCATCAGATTATATTGAGCCTCGCCCCATTGATGTCTGGTTGCCTCCTGGCTATGAAATAAATCTGGATCAATCTTACCCAGTTGTATACATGCATGATGGACAGTTAGTGTTTAAAAAGAAAACCTCTCCATACTCGAGGTTCTGGTATAAGCCTTTTGACTGGTATGTTGATGGTTTATTCTGGGAAGCGGATATCATTATGTCCCGGCTGATTCATCAGGGAAGGATACGCCCTGCAATTCTTGTCTCCATATGGTTTAAAAAAGGAAATCGGGCAATCGAATTTATGCCGCAGAAACCCATAATTGCTGTGCCGCACCCCATGTGGAGCATCGATGATTCTAAATATGTGGCCGGCGATATAATCTCCGACAGGTACCTCAAGTTTTTGGTGGAGGAGCTGAAACCTTTCGTGGATCAAAATTACCGTACGAGCCCAGATATGGAGAACACTTTTATTATGGGATCTAGTATGGGCGGGCTGATATCGGCCTACGCAATTTCTGAGTACCCTGATGTGTTTGGGGCCGCCGCATGTTTATCAACTGATTGGACTCACGGAGACGGGGCAGAAATTAAATGGTATGAGAAGCAGTGGCCTAAAGCGGGATCCCACCGGCTTTATTTTGACTTTGGAACTGAGACCTGGGATGCTCCTTTTGAGCCTTATCAAAAAAAGATGGATATAGTAATGCGCCAGCATGGGTATACCGAAGGGGTTGATTGGATCACTAAGAAGTTTGAGGGAGCAGACCATACCCCAAGGGCTTGGCGGGAAAGGCTCCACTTCCCGTTAGCATTCATGTTGGGTTATTAATGGTTCCATGAGAATTCGGACCCTAAGTTTCTCATAGCGGCTTACTTTGGACATGTATTTATATGAGTTTTTTCACCACGGCGTTACCGATCTTCCATTAACAATTTTATTAGACAGCTTGTAGTTCAACAAATCGACGGTATCGTCCATGTGGTTTTGCCATTAAAGCATCATGTTCTCCTACTTCTACTATCCTACCTTCCTCCAAAAAAACAATCTGATCAGCTTCACGGATTGTTGAGAGCCTGTGAGCAATTATTACCATCAGACGACTCTTCGATGATTCCTTTAACGCTGCCATCATTTTGCGTTCGGTTTTTGGATCGAGAGCGGCAGTGGGCTCATCTAGGACGATAATTGGGGTATTGCGGAGGAGTCCCCTTGCGATGGATAGACGTTGCTTTTGTCCAACGGACAATGTGTCTCCGCCTTTGCCAACGGG
>DDII01000029.1:0-172 GCA_002338445.1 Cellvibrionales bacterium UBA1854
TGTTCGTTTTTTCACAGTTCCAAAAGTCTCAGATGCCCGTTTATCGGCGGGATATGCCCTCGTTTTCATTGCAATCCTCTACACAACAGCTCCAGCTGTTGCTGCTTTCGCACGACTTAATTTCGTAGATACAATCCATGAGACACCTTACGAAAATGCGCCCTCTTGGTTC
>DDII01000029.1:519-675 GCA_002338445.1 Cellvibrionales bacterium UBA1854
CAAAAATAACGACGGAGTGATGCAGTATGGTGCCGGCCAAGCACTCGAGCCCCAGAGACCAAACTTTTCTGACGAGCGAGGCCCCATTGGCCAAAGACTACTAAAAAATAGTCCCTCGGTGAGCAACAACGAAATATATATAGACAGAGACATAAT
>DDII01000029.1:1041-93675 GCA_002338445.1 Cellvibrionales bacterium UBA1854
TCCGCTGGCGGCGTTGCTGCCGCTCTATCAACAGCTGCGGGTTTACTGCTGGTAATCTCAAGTGCCGTATCACACGACTTACTTAAGAAGACGTTCATGCCAAAAATCAATGACCGTCAGGAATTATTTTGTGCTCGCATCGCCGCCGCCATAGCTGTTTTCGTTGCAGGTCTTTTTGGAATTTATCCGCCAGCGTTTGTGGCTCAAGTAGTTGCATTTGCCTTTGGCCTAGCCGCAGCCTCAATCTTTCCCGCGCTATTTCTAGGAATCTTTGTGAAGTCGATCACCCGAGAGGGTGCAGTCACCGGGATGTTGGCAGGCTTATTGTTTACTTTCTCTTATATTGTATTCTTCAAATTTATTGAGCCTGCTCGTAATATTCCAGTAAATTGGATATTTGGAATCTCACCAGAAGGCATCGGCACGATCGGTATGCTACTCAATATTACTATGACCCTTACAGTAAGTCGATTCACGCCCAAACCGCCCAAAAATGTTGAAAAAATTATAAATGAGCTCAGGCTGCCGCCGTCTTAATCAAGACATACTTAATAAATAAAAGCTAACTTACAGGGACTTCAATACGATTTCACTGATGTCCTTGGAGAGATTGGGTAACTCAGATAAACGCTGTAACGCCTGTCTCATCAATCTTGAATGAGGAACTATATATCGCCTCCATCGAGTTAGAGGCACGACGAGCCGCGCGCCGATCTGCGGATTAATCTCGTTTAAAATCTTTATATGATTCTCAAGAAAATCATAGCCAGTGCCGTTCGCTTTATGGAAATTGATCAGATTACTGCTACAAAATGAGCCAATAACGCTCCGAACTTTATTGGGATTTCTGATATTAAATAACGGATGTTTCAACAATTTTTCGACTCGACCCAGTGTATTTTTTTGAACACTTGCAGACTGAATCTGAAACCATATGTTCATCGCAAGTGCTTCATGTTTCCACTGGCACTCAAACTGCTCAGTTGCCATTCGTGCGTAATCTCCAGAGCGAGAGCAATTAAGCAGAAACCTCAATGCAGAAGACTGATCGGTCATATTATCTGACTCTTTAAATTGCTGCCAAGCCAACTCAACTCCTACCTCAGTATACATGAGGTAATCTAAAACAGTATTTTTTAGACTGCGCAAGCCAATCTGTGAAGACACTGGTTTATATGTTTGATAGCTGTTATGCGCATGGTAAACCGCTTCAAATTTTGCTCTTAATTTTCCAGCCAAAGATATCCGCAAAGATTCCCTCCGCCTATGAATTGCATCCGGATCTACTCCATTCTTTTTGTCGTGGAGAAGAGACTCCCCTGGGAGTTGTAACATCAGCGCGACCAACGCAGGATCTATATTTTCTGCAGTTAAGAGCTTTTCATATGTGGTTAGTAATGTTTTTTCTTGAGAACAAGTGTCAGTTCCCAAAATATAGCCTGGTTCACGAAGTACGCGAAAAGCAAGCTGCTGGCAGGCGTCCCACCGAACAAATCCATCAGCATCTCTCACCGCTAGCAAAGCTAGTTCCTCATTAGAGTACTGATAATTGAGTTTTATAGGAGCCGAGAACCCCCGAAGAAGAGCTGGAGTGGGTCTAGAGGATATATTTTTAAAAGCTACACTTTGTTTTTTACCTGAAAGTTGAAAGATCATCTCATGATCGCCGACAGCATTGAGTCCCAATGGCTCTCCACGAGAGTTTAATAACCCTAACCGAATTGGAACTAACAACGGCTTCTTACCTAATTGCCCGAGACTATCAGGGCAACTCTGTTCGAAAGTAAGCATAAATCTTTGCGAATTCTCAGAGTATTCAGACGTGACTGATACAACTGGAGTTCCAGCCTGCTTATACCAAAGCCTGAATTGCTTTAAATCTACGCCACTAGCGTCCTCCATGGCCCGAACGAAATCATCAATAGTTACGGCCTGACCATCATGTCTTCCAAAGAAAAGATCTGTAGCTGATCTAAAGTGTTCTGCTCCCAATAAGGTGCGCAACATGCCAACTATTTCAGCCCCTTTTTCATAAATAGTAACCGTATAAAAATTACTAATCTCAAGATATGAATCAGGCTGAACAGAGTGCGACATAGTTCCCGCGTCCTCTGTAAACTGGTGGGCACGCAAAAATGAAACGTCTTGTATACGCTTAACTGTTGGTGAATTCATATCCGCAGAAAACTGCGCATCTCGAAAAACCGTGAAGCCTTCTTTCAAACTCAATTGAAACCAGTCTCTACATGTAACTCGATTCCCAGACCAATTATGAAAGTATTCGTGTGCCACTATTGCTTCGATGTTTTGAAATGATGCATCTGTTGTGATTTTTGGATCCGCGAGGACTGCCGATGTATTAAAAATGTTGAGTCCCTTATTTTCCATGGCGCCCATGTTAAAATCATCCACAGCAACGATCATAAAAATATCTAGATCATACTCACGGCCATAATTAGTTTCATCCCACTTCATGGATTTTTTTAACGAACTCATAGCATGGTCACACTTGCCGAGGTCTTTTTCCTCCACATAAATTTGCAGTAAGATACTTCTACCACTCAAAGTTACGAAACGATCCTCTACATAGCTAAGCTTACCCGCAACTAATGCAAACAGATATGAGGGCTTTGGAAACGGGTCTTGCCATGTGATCGAATGAGTTCCATCACCGAACTCCACATAATTGATTGGATTACCATTAGAGAGCATCACCGGATATGTTTTTTTATCCGCAATAATCTTTGTAAAAAATTTAGACATGACATCAGGTCGATCGAGATAATAGGTAATATGTCTAAAGCCTTCCGCCTCACATTGACTGCAGAACATGTCGCGCGACCGGTACAACCCGATTAGAGCCGTATTATCTTGAGGTTTTATATGTACTACGGTTTGCAACACAAACTGTTCAGAGGGCTTCAAGATCGCTAACCTGCCATCTTCCAACTCATAGGCGGTCTCAGAGAGCGGTATGGCATTAATCGAGATGCTCACTAAATCTAAATCTAACGAGCCATCGAGAACCAAGGGCGATGCCATACAATTGGCAGTCTTCGGATTCCTCCTGATGTGAAGTTTGGATGTTACGACGGTAAACGCATCACCCAAGTCAAAACTGAGTTCAGTCTTATCGATTAGAAACTCTGATTCACGATAATCTTTCAGATGAACCATTTCTGATAATGCATCTTTCAATATGAGTACTCCTCACCCCAAAAAGTTTAACTATGGCGATAATCGCCACGAATAGAGATCAGTTTATATTCAATCTCTCCAATTCAACAAATCTGTGCCATCCTTATTTTTTGTGTTACAACCTTCAACGCGCGACACGAAAAAACCAGTGCGCTCGCTCTCCGGCATATCTGATTCATACGCGATAATCGCTTGAATACAAATCTCTTTTTGATCAACCGATAATCTGCTACCGTCAGGCCACCTGCCAGTTTCAACAGCTCGCTTGAAAGTTTGGTAAACATTCGGCGTAATACTGCGTGCTAAATTTTTAAAGTTCATTTTAGTAACCATAGATTTTCCCTACTTTTAGACATGAGCTTTTTGAGATTAATGCCTGCTAATTGGAATTCTTTAGCCGGGAAGCTAAGAAACCAAAAATAAGACCAAGAAACATGCCTGTTACCAAGCCAACAGAATGAGCAGCATTGGCTACACCAATGCCTAAAACATAATCTAATGCTCCGCTCATGCAAATTAAAAGCCACATAAGCATAAATCCTATTAGCTCTTTTGGTAAGAAGAAATGATGATTCGGCGCAAGCCATTGATGCACCCATAAATATCCTAAAAGCCCATAAATTACCCCCGACATACCACCGAAACGTGCGGATCCAGACCACAAATATTGACCTACATTGGAAAATGTTGCGATAAATAAAATCAGAATTAAACATTGCGTGTGCCCGGCATATCTCTCTATTTTAGAGCCAAGAAGAGCCAACCAGAGGGCATTAAAAACAAAATGAATAATGCCAAAGTGCAAAAAAATTGGTGTGACCAAGCGCCAATATTCACCATCATCTATGCCTCCAAAAACAAATATTTGAGCTGATGAAAGTAAATATGTTCCCATGATGTATCCCAAAAACATCATTCCAAGCAATGCTGAAATGATGGGTTGTTCGATTAGATTACTCCAAAGTCGGGGATTAAAGCGAGGGGTTTCCTGTTGTTCATCACTCATTTTCGTCGGCCGTTCCTAATCTACTTCCCCATCCTAATTTGGACCGGCATACGCTAAAAAAGCTATTATCTTTGGGATGGATAAAAACTATCTCCTTACTATGTTTTGAGACTCGAATTTTGTCTCCCGGCAGCGCATTAAAATTATTTTGCCCGTCGCAAGTAAGTCTGGGTTCAAACTTATTCCGTTCCCCAACATAAATCTCGATCTGCGCATCTCCTGGCAAGGCTATTGGCCGACTACTCAGCGTATGAGGATTTAAGGGTACTACGGAAAAGGCATCCAGCTCTGGAAACAGCAAAGGCCCTCCCGCAGACAAAGCGTATGCAGTAGATCCAGTGGGCGTCGCTACAATTAGTCCATCTGAACGTTGGCTGTAGGCGAATGTTCCATCTACATAAAGTTCAAATTCTAGCATACTCAGTGGCATACCGGGATGGAGGACAACCTCATTAAGGGCGATCCCACTGTCCATTTGAATACTATCCCGGATAATAACGACTTCGAGCATAAAACGCTTTGTGCTTTGAAATTCACCATGCAGGACCGGCATGACACGGTGAGCAATATCCTCTGGCGAGATATCTGTAAGAAAACCTAACCTGCCACTATTAATCCCCAAAAGAGGAATATCTGCTGCCGCCAGTTTTCTGGTAGCACTCAGCATACTGCCATCTCCACCCACAACCACGCCCAAGTCGACTTGACCCGAAAATTCTTCAATCGCCACTGAAGTAATATCTGAGCGTCCAATCAAATTGGCAGCTCCCTCATCAAACACTATTTGTGAGCCAGCCGCCAAAAACACCCGCTCAAGATTTTTCAACGAATCTAAAACTGCTGGCACATCAAGACTTGCAATTAGACCAACTCGGCCAAATTTCAACATTAGCAAAACATTCCCTACTGTATTATTTAAGTAAACCCTGACTCTAGATTAAGGTCAATTGATATGATACCACGACCTCCAAAGTTTATATCTGGCATCATTATCAGTTAAAGTCAAAATTTTGCCATCTCTATGTTTTAGTTTAGATAAAAACAGCTAAACTGTCGTGATGCTTGATGAGGCACTCGAGCCCATGTTAAGGACGTCCATTTCGGCAAATAATGTGAGGAAAAACTTTTTTAAAGAGATTGATGAACAATCCCGATCAATCGCACTGATTGGGATGCCGGGTGCAGGAAAGAGTACCATCGGCAAACTTCTCGCGAAGTCTTTAGGATGGCATTTCGTTGATACGGACGACAAAATCAGGCTACACGCCGGGCTCTGTCTGCAAGATATTTTAAATCAATCGGGATACCTCTATCTGAGAGAACTTGAGGAGAAATTACTAAGCAAAATGCAAATAAATAGTAGGACCGTCGTGGCGACGGGAGGCAGTATCGTCTACTCGCAAAAAGCTATGATGCATATCAGTAAAACTACCGTTATAATATATCTGCGGGTACCGGTTCCAATTCTTATGAACCGGATCCATGACTTTGATAATCGAGGTATAGCATGCGAGCCTAATCAAACTTTTGAGGACCTTTTTACGGAAAGAAATTTACTTTACCAAAAGTACTCTGATTTGTGCATAGATTGTGACAAATCCGACATTGAAAAAACGGTTGCCGAAATCAGCATCCAATTGTGTGATTACTTTAGAACAGACCGCAGTGACGACACAAGATAATCAATATTACCGGAATTAATGCCCGCCATATTTATTCTCGTAGAGGAAACGATGTATATCCCAAATTGATCACGTAAAGTTTTCAATTGCGACGCATTGATTCCTAAAAAAGAAAACATGCCTCTCTGATCTCTTATGTGATTAAAATCCACTCCCGCATCATTTTCACAAATACGATCCGTAAGCAAACATCGCATTGAGATGATACGTTCCCGCACTTCTCTCAACTCTTGTTCCCAACTTCGCCTTAATCCTGTATCTCCCAAAATCATTGCTACCAACAAAGCACCATGCGCCGGAGGCATCGAATAAAGCTGTCTCGCCACCGCCATTGCCTGGCCCACAACTATCTCAGCTTTGGCACTTGTCTCGGATAAAAAGGTAATTGACCCCGTACGTTCTCTGTAAAGACCAAAGTTTTTTGAACAGGAGGATGCAACAATTAACTCCGGCAAAGATCTAGCCATGGATCGGATACCATATGCGTCAGCATCAAGACCAACTCCCAAACCCTGATAAGCGGTGTCAATATATGGAATGAACCCTCTTTCAAGAGCGATTTTTGTTATCTCATCCCACTCATCATGGGTCAAATCAGCACCAGTAGGGTTATGGCAGCACCCGTGAAGAAGGACTATATCACCATCTGGAACACTCCTCAGGGTCTGTAGCATTCCGTCAATATTGATTTTTCGCGTTGCAATATCGTAGTAGGGATACTCTGCGATTCGTAACCCTGCGCCTCCCAATAGCGGAATATGATTGGGCCACGTGGGAGTACCCACCCAAATTCTGCTGTCTTTTTTCGCCCTGAGAATCAATTCAGCACCAACCCGGAGGGCTCCAGACCCGCCAGGAGCTTGTAATGTTTTTATCCTACCGGAACGAAGAACAGTATGATCTTCGCCAAACAAAAGAGCCAGCATGTGTTGATTAAATTCCGGGTCACCTGCTATTCCCTGGTAACTTTTTGTGTTCTCGAACTTTACAAGCCGGTTTTCAGCATCCTTGATTGCCTTCATGACAGGCGTAAAACCACGATCATCCATATAGACACCCACGCCAAGATCGATTTTATGTTCTCGAGTGTCCGCCCGATAAGCCGCCATCAAACCTAGGATTGGATCGGTCTTAGTTGCACTAAGATATTCAAACATCTCTTCATTTCCTCGTATAATACATATTTTAATATTCTAACTAATTCAATCTTCTCCGTCCTAAGTTAGTCATTAATTAAAAACTCGCTGACTAATTGATTAAAAACTTTGGGGTTTTCTATATGTAACCAATGTCCTACACCATCGATTACTCTTACGCTAGCTCTATTAAAAATTCGGTTTATTTCTTGGTAATGCTTATCCTGAATGTAAGCAGAATTTTGTCCCTTTAAAAATAAAACGGGACATGATGAGGGTCCACCTTGAGGAGCGGCGGTTAATGTTACATGATAATTTTCTATAATCGCGGATAAATTGAGCCTCAAACGGTATTGGCCTGAGTTATCTCGTTCCAGATTCTTCAGTAAAAACGCTCGCACCGCTCTATCCGTCTCATATTCCGACAAGACATCGTCAGCTTCACTACGACTGATTACCGACATTGCATTAAGGTGCTGAAGACCATCCAACAGAGGATTATGTTGAGGGCTATATCTTACTGGTGCGATATCTGCAACCACTAAGTTTGTCACTAGGTTGGGGAACATGAGTGCCATCTGCATGCCCACCTTGCCGCCCAACGAGTGTCCGACTATCGCTGCCTCGCTGATTCCCAGAAATCTCATAGTTTCAGAAATATCTCCCGCCATACTGGCCAAATCCATCTTTTGACTATGGTCTGAGGATCCATGGTTCCGTAAGTCAACACTAACTACCCTGAACATTTCTCCTAGTTCTTTAGCCAACGATGACAAATTGACCAATGATCCAAACAGGCCATGGATTAAGATGACTACGTTACCCTCTCCCCGGTCTCGAAAATTCAATTTCACCTCAATCACTCTCCAGATTCGAAAGACCTATGCCTTTTTAAATATCTACGCTTATTTTTTCGTCCCAAAGCACTAAAAAGTGGCCTCAAAAGACGTCGTAAAACAGGAAAGGATGCCCCAAATAAGGCGAGAAGCCCACCCAGACTTGGAATAGCTATTTCTGCCTTATCTCCCTCCACCAGATCCTTCACCGCAGCAGCAACTCCGTCGGCGGTGCTCATCGCCTGAGAAAAAACAATGTCATCCACCAAATCCAACCTTTTCATGATAAATCCGGTATCAATTGGGCCAGGCGAGACAATGGCACAGCGGATATTTGTATTCATTAACTCCTCTCTTAAAGCAAAAGTGAAAGTGCGTAATCCTGATTTTGTGCCAGAATACACTGAAGCTCCGGAAAGTGGGCCCATTCCAGCCAATGATCCTACCATAACCACAGCACCTCCCTCTGACTCAGTTAAATATGGCATCGCCGCTGACGTTAAGTAAATTGGTGCTCTTATATTTACATCTACCATATGCGCAATATTTCGGGGATCAATGGTGTCAAATGGTCCACGGTCATGAAACCCCGCATTGTTTATTAAGACATGGATATGACCGAAACGCTTCTTTGCGACTGCTAAAAGCTCATCACAAGCACTAAGATCACACACATCCATTGCATAACCAACGGCCTCGGTTAGCTGACTGAGCTCAGAAACAATCTTATGAAGTTTTTCTTTACCCCGCGCAGCGAGGACTAGATGTGCGCCTGAGGCCGCAAAAAGCCTCGCACAGGAAGCTCCAACGCCTTCAGAGGCTCCCGTAATTACTACAGTTTTCTTCTGCAAAGTATTCGGTTTGAAGCCCCGCATAGCTTTTATCATTTTAAATCAACATGATTAATCAGTGTCCTAATCAAGCAGCGATTTGAGCGCTTGTTCCAAGGTATTAAAGGAAAATTTAAATCCGCGATCCAAAAGTACACTAGGAAATACCCGCTGACCCTCCAAAAGAAGTTCATCAGCTAATTCACCAAAAATAAATCGGGCAGCCCATGAAGGCATGGCTAAAGCGCTCGGGCGACACAATGCTTTTCCCAAAGCCTGACTAAATTCCTTGTTAGTGACCGGATTTGGAGCACTCAGATTTAATGTCCCGGCGACGTCCTCATTTTTCAAACAATGATGAATTGCTCTTATAACATCATCAAGATGTATCCACGACATATACTGACGCCCATGGCCGAGGGGACCACCGAGTCCCAGCCTAAAAGCCGGTAACATTCTTGATAGTGCACCCCCGTCGCCAAGAACGATTCCAATCCTCAGACAACTTACACGACTGCCTAATGCCTCGAAAGCCCTAGCACTTTTCTCCCAGCTCGAGCAAAGGTAGTGGGAAAAACCTCCTGATGAACCTGAATGTTCATCAAGTGCTTCACTCGAATGTCCATAAAAACCTACGGCCGAGGCACTCAATACTTGCTTGGGTGGAGGCAAATGTTTGGAGAACGAATTAACAAGACGATCAGTAAACCCGATCCGACTGTCGTAAAACTTCTGTTTCCGAGTCTCAGTCCAGCGACCAGATGCAAGCGACTCGCCCGCCAAATTAACCAACGAGTCATACTGAGTCCCTTCCGCAATCTCATCAAGACAACTATAGAGGGTAACGGGTGTAGGCAAAATCTTACGAGCCATTTTCTTATCGCGGGTAATCACAGCTACGTCAAAACCCCAATGTAAAGCGGATTTGCAAAGGTTTCTCCCAATAAATCCGCTACCCCCAGTCACTAAAATGCTTCCCAAATAAACCGCTCCCATAGCACTATACTTATATTGCATGAACGATGATAACACAGAGTTTTTTCTCTTTGCCCACTGATATTCTTATTGGTAATATTAGGTGTTAGACTATTCCCGCTATTGATGAGATCAAAAGGCGAATTACACCAATAAAGCTATTAAAAACTCCCCACTGTCTGACCCATGCAGCCACTCAATAAGGTGCAAAAAATGGACGATAAAGATGTCGTATTAGATGTCAATTATGACCTTCCAATTCGCAGTGATCAGCCGGTCCACAACGGTAAAGTGCGCTCGGTGTATTGGCTCACGGCAAAAGATAGTGAGCGCCTGATCAAAGCACATGGTTATTCAGTTCCATCAAACTCACCCCTTGCTGTGATGATCATCAGTGATCGGATATCTGCCTTTGACTGTGTTTGGCGGGGAGAAGACGGGCTACGAGGAATTCCAGGGAAAGGTGCTACACTAAATGCTATATCTAATCACTGGTTCAGACTTTTCCGTGAGCGAGGCCTCGCAAACAGTCATATCTTGGACATTCCGCACCCCCTAGTTTGGATTGTACAAAAAGCTAAACCACTCATGATCGAGGCTATCGGACGACGATACATCACCGGCTCCATGTGGCGTTCTTACGCGAGAGGAGAACGACGCTTTTGTGGAATTCAACTCAGTGATGACCTCAAAAAAGACCAGCTATTACCTGAATTGCTTATAACGCCATCCACGAAAGGTATCCTCAAAGGGATACCAAATGTTCCAGAAGTAGATGATGTAAATATTTCTCGAGATGACATTGTATCCCACTTTAAAAAATTCAAGTTTCGTAGACGGGAAGACATCCCTCAATATGAACGATTGCTTAAGGAAGGTTTTTCACTGATCGAAAAAGAATTAAAGAAACTGGATCAATTGTTCGTCGATACCAAATTCGAATTCGGATATGTGACGAACGTGTCAGGACATGAGGAGCTAATATATATGGATGAAGTTGGAACGCCGGATTCTTCAAGAATTTGGGATGGACCCAGTTATAGAAATGGGAATATATTAGAAAAGTCCAAAGAGGTATTCCGTCAATTGCTTCTAAATTATTTCCCAGAACCTGAAATCTTGTTGGACAAATCGAGAATGAATGAGCGTTTAGCTCTTGCCAAAAAAACCCAACTCCCTAAAAACATTATGTTCAAAGTATCCGATACATATTTGAGGGTCGCTCAAAAAATCACCGGTAAGCCCCTACAGATTTCACAACACCCTCGAGCAGAAATTATCGAAATCTTAGAAAACAAGTACGGACTGATTCAAAGGTGATCAGGTGTTTAAATCGAAAGAATAATATAAATAACAGTTGGCTGCTCATGCTAAACCTCAGAATTTTAGAAGACCTGTAATATCATTTTTTATGAGCATTTCCACGATTCTGCCAAAACTGGACCTTTCAAAGATTTTTAATCTGAGTGCAAACTTACTTATTGCCTCATTTCAGAGACAATCGACAGAGGATATTGATCACTTGTATAAATGCTTGAAGGAGGGAAGCGAAGTCCCCGTGGGCAAACTTACTAACGATAAAACCGGTAATGTCATTCCGTTGTACCTTCAACTCGACCGGACAAACTATCGAGGTGAATTTAACAAACAGAATTTTTTAAAAGCTGTCCAAATTCTCCTAGAAAAATTCGCCCAAGAGGTTGATGGGAGTGGGTACATGGGGAAGCTTGAAGCGCTGACAAGTCCAATTAGCGGGGAGATCTTGATCAATGTCCCCGCGGGTATGAGAGTTGACGAGGAAATCAATGTGTTAATGGTCTCAGTGCTTCCCCGCGTAGAAAGCTTAGTTATAAGGCTTCTCTTCGTCGAAGGACACAAAACGGACCAATAATTCACTTTTGTCATTTTCTTATAAAAAGCAATTTGCGAGTCTACCTTATGAGGTAGAAAACACTATTTCTCCATCTTTAAAGTCACCAATTATTTGTGCTCCTCTTGAAATCTGTCCCGCGAGAATAAGTGACGCTAGCGGATTTTCCACCAACTGCTGTATCGTTCTTTTCAGCGGTCGCGCTCCGTACACGTCATCATGGCTTATGCTAATTATGTGGTCAGTAGCCTCCTCACCTAATTTTAATGTCAGCGCTTGTTCTGCTAGTCGGTCTGCCAGCAAATTGATCTGAATAGAAGCAATCTCGTTAAGCGAATCATGATCCAAAGGATGAAAGACTACCGACTCATCAATTCGATTAATAAATTCTGGCCGAAAATGCTGGGCGACTACATCCATCACAGAGGATTTCATTGCTGGGTAGTCCGCCTCACCTGATAACACCTGAATTAAATCTGAGCCAAGGTTGGATGTCATCACAACCACAGTGTTCTTGAAGTCAACGGTCCGCCCATGGCTGTCGGTAAGTCGTCCGTCATCAAGAAGTTGTAACAAAATATTGAAGACGTCTGGATGGGCCTTTTCAATCTCGTCAAGAAGGAGGACAGAATAAGGGCGACGCCTCACCGCCTCAGTCAAGAATCCACCCTCATCGTATCCGACATATCCCGGTGGCGCTCCAATCAAACGTGATAGCGAATGCTTTTCCATATACTCAGACATGTCTACACGTACCATCGCATCTTCACTATCAAAAAGGAAATTTGCTAATGTCTTGCATAACTCTGTTTTTCCCACACCAGTTGGCCCCAAGAATAAAAAAGAACCATTGGGACGGCTTGGATCCGCAAGCCCCGCGCGCGCTCGTCTTATTGCATTCGAAACCGCTGCTATAGCCTCTCTCTGGCCGACAACTCGCCTTTGTAAATGTTCTTCCATGTTAATAAGCCTGTCTCGTTCGCCGCCTAGCATCCTGGTGACAGGGATACCAGTCCACTTGGAGACTACGTCGGCCACTTCCTCTGCAGTCACCCGATTTTTCAGAAGTTGCTTTTCCATTATTTTTTCTTCAGAGGCATTTTTTAAACGCTTCTCAAGATCAGGAATAACACTATACTGAATTTGAGCCATTTGCTCTAAGTCTCCACCTCTCCTGGCAATATCAAGTGTAACTTTTGCTTGTTCTAACTCAATCTTGATTTGTGTCTCACTTTGAACCGACGCTTTTTCAAGTTTCCAAATAACATCCATGTCAGCATATTCAGCCTCCATTTTACTAATGTCATCTTTAATTTTTTTTAGTCTCTTTTGCGCGGAATCTCCAGTCTCCTTATTGAGTGCCTCATGCTCAATTTTTAATTGAATGATTCTGCGATCAAGCCGATCCATGATTTCTGGCTTTGAATCAATTTCCATTCTAATCCGACTACCCGCTTCATCAATTAAATCAATCGCCTTATCGGGTAGCTGTCTGTCTGTAATGTACCGTCGCGATAATCGCGATGCTGCAACCAATGCCTCGTCAGTAATCTCCACTCCATGATGTACCTCATAACGCTCCTTTAGACCGCGTAGGATAGCTATGGTATCGTCAATGCTCGGTTCATCTACCAAAAGTTTTTGAAAACGTCGTTCGAGTGCCGCGTCCTTTTCTATGTGCAGTTTATACTCATTCAACGTAGTAGCACCCACACAGTGAAGCTCACCGCGCGCTAATGCTGGCTTGAGCATATTTCCCGCGTCCATAGCCCCCTCGACTTTTCCAGCACCGACCATTGTGTGCAACTCGTCAATAAATAAAATAATCTGCCCCTCTAATTTCGATAAGTCGGAGAGTATTGCCTTGAGTCTTTCCTCGAACTCTCCTCGAAATTTGGCGCCGGCGACCAATGCGCCCAAATCCAAACTCAAGACCCGTCTTCTCTTGAGACCATCTGGCACCTCTCCATTTATTATTCGCTGTGCCAAACCCTCAACAATTGCTGTTTTTCCTACACCAGGTTCTCCAATTATCACCGGATTATTCTTTGTTCGACGTTGTAATACTTGAATCACCCTCCTAATTTCATCATCTCGACCAATCACTGGATCTAGCTTTCCAGACAATGCCAGTGCTGTTAGATCTGATGTGTATCGGTCAAGCGCTTCTCGTTTTTGCTCAATATCAGCATCCTCTACAGCTTCGCCACCTCGAATTAACTCTATGGTTGCTTCTGCCTTAGATTTATCTCCAAAACGACGTAAAGAGCTCCCTAAAAACGAAGAGTCATCAAGAAAAGTTGAGAGCATTATTTCACTGGATATGTATTTGTCTCCTCGTTTCTGGGCCATACGGTCACTTAAATTAAACAATTTAACGAGCGAGGGCGAAGCATTTATCTCTCCAGTAGGTTGCGATATCTTGGCAAGCGAGTTTAGATGACTCTCTAAAAAATGCTTCAGCCCAGTGACGTCATATCCGGCACGAGTTAATATTGGTTGAACACTTCCACCCTTTTGACTAAGTAGAGCCGACAGCAAATGAACGGGCTCGACTAGGCCATGGTCCAAACCCAAAGCAAGCGATTGTGCGTCTCCCAACGCTGCTTGAAGCTGATGAGTCAATTTTTCGAACCGCATATTTGTAACCCCAAAGAAACGAAATCAAAAATAGAAATGGGGCTAGTTCCAGTGTTTTTCAACTCTTAGGACTTTTAAGGTATGTTTCTGTAGGCTTTCTTATGAAAATTCGTTTTGAATCAGTAATCCAAGGTGGATAAAAATCCATTTAGTCAATCATAGCTAAAAGTTTGTTGAGCGAGCTTTTTGCGTCTCCAAAAAACATTCGGGTATTTTCTTTGAAAAAGAGTGGGTTTTCGATCCCCGAATACCCCGTGCCTTGCCCCCTTTTTGAAACGAATACCTGTCTTGACTTCCAGCACTCAAGTACCGGCATTCCAGCTATCGGGCTGTCAGGATCATCTTGTGCAGCCGGATTAACTATATCGTTCGACCCAATTACAATAGCAACATCGGTCTCGGGAAAATCACTATTGATTTCGTCCATTTCAAAGACAATGTCATAAGGCACTCTGGCTTCTGCCAAAAGTACGTTCATATGACCAGGCAGCCTCCCCGCAACTGGGTGTATTGCGAATCGGACATTCTTGCCCTTTGAACGGAGACGTTTGGAAAGCTCACTTATTGCTTGCTGTGCTTGAGCCACGGCCAGCCCGTAACCAGGGATTATAATTATATTATCAGCGTCATCCAAAGCTGCCGAAACGCCTTCCGCATCTATCGCCACTTGCTCGCCATCAATGGAGGCTTGGGAGATGACTGCCCCCCCAAAGCCACCAAGAATTACGCTTATAAAATTCCTGTTCATTGCTGCACACATAATGTAGCTCAATATAGCGCCTGAGGCGCCCACAAGTGCCCCCGTGACGATCAAAAGATCATTTTCTAAAGTGAAACCTATTGCCGCAGCCGCCCAACCTGAATACGAATTCAACATTGATACAACTACAGGCATATCAGCCCCGCCAATACCCATAATGAGATGCCAGCCAATTAACCCCGAGATCAATGTGACGAGAATTAACGTCCAAATACCCGATCCTTGAAGATACAAAAACCCAAAAAACGTACACAAAAGCAAACCGGCCAAATTTAGCAAATGTCCACCAGGAAATTTAAAAGGCTTGCCGTTAACAGAGCCAGCAAGTTTGCCGAATGCGACCAAAGATCCCGAAAAAGTGACAGCGCCGATAAAGATTCCGAGCAGAATTTCAACCTTTAAAATAGATATCTCGACTATGGTTTTCTTGAACAAATTCAAAGCAAATCCAGTTAAATCCGCATCAGCCAGCGCTACGCCAGAAGTCTTCAATGCGGTTACAGTAGACAACTCAACATCTGCGTTTAGACCGATTAAAACCGCTGCCAGTCCTACAAACGAGTGTAGAGCAGCCACTAACTGAGGCATCTCGGTCATTTCTACTCGTCTTGCTACTGCATAACCAATCCCCCCACCGGCTCCAATCATGGATATTACAATTAAGTAATTACTTATCCCTGGACCAAGCAGAGTCGCTAGAATAGCCAAGAACATCCCAGCCATTCCATACCAAATTGCTCTCTTTGCGCTCTCTTGATTGTTAAGCCCTCCCAAGGAAAGAATAAATAGTATTGAGGCAATAATGTATGATGCGGTCACAATTCCAGTGCTCATAAATTCACTCCAAATTACGATTTTTGAAACATGGCAAGCATACGTTTTGTAACCATAAAACCGCCGACAATATTGATGGAAGCAATCAATATAGAAATAGCTGACAGAATAATTACTAATCCACTTCCTGATCCGACCTGTAGCAAAGCACCTACAATCACAATTCCAGAAATCGCATTAGTGACTGCCATTAGTGGGGTGTGCAAGGCATGACTCACGTTCCAAATCACTTGAAAGCCAATGAAACAGGATAAAACAAAAACAATGAAGTGTTGCATGAAGCTGGCAGGTGCCCAAAGACCAATCAAACCGATAAGTATTGTGGCGGATATTAACAAACCAATTTGTCTTTTAGTTTCTGAACGAAAAGCAATGCGTTCAGCCTCCTTTTTTTCCTCGGCAGAGAGTTCTTTTACGTAATTCTTTTTATGCTCTGCAATAGCTTGCACTTTCAGGGGCGGTGGCGGATAGGTGCATAGACCCTGATGAGTGATGGTCGCACTTCTTATGACATCATCCTCCATATCATGCACAATTCTTCCATTTTTTCCAGGAGTCAAATCAACAAGCATATGGCGAATATTTGACGCATACAATGCAGAGGATTGAGATGCCATTCGACTGGGGAAATCCACATATCCGATGATAATAACTCCATTTTTAGTGACGACTTTTTCTCCCTCCATAGTAAGGTCACAGTTTCCTCCCCGCTCAGCTGCAAGGTCAATAATTACCGACCCTGGCCTCATAGAAGCTACCATATCCTCAAGCCAGAGCTTTGGAGCATCCCGGCCCGGTATCAGCGCGGTACAAATCACGATGTCTAAATTTGGAGCCAATTCCCTAAATTTTTCCAACTGTTTCTCCCTGAATTCAGGACTAGAGGGTGCTGCGTAGCCCCCAAGCGCCGCTCCATCTTGTTGCTCTGACAAAAAGTTAAGGAAAACAAACTCAGCTCCCATAGATTCTATTTGTTCCGAAACTTCCGGACGCACATCAAACGCATATGTCATTGCGCCGAGGGAGGTCGCAGTTCCAATGGCAGCAAGACCGGCAACTCCCGCTCCGACGACCAGAACTCTTGCAGGAGGAACCTTTCCTGCAGCGGTAACTTGCCCTGTAAAGAAACGACCAAAATTATTACTCGCCTCAATCACCGCTCGATAACCCGCTATATTAGCCATTGAACTGAGCGCATCCATTTTTTGCGCTCGGGAGATTCTTGGCACCAGATCCATAGCAATAACGCTAATTCCCTTATTAGCGGTTTTTTCCAAAAGAGCCTTATTATCAGATGGATAAAAAAATCCTATTATTAATTTTCCAGAATCGATGAAGTCAATTTCCTCCAAGGTGGGAGGGCGGACCTTGATGAAAATGTCAGAACTATCCCAGAATTCTTGATTACTTTCCGCAATCTCGACGCCCCTTTCAACGTAACTGATATCAGGAAAACCCGAGGCTAACCCCGCGCCCGACTGAAG
The DNA here is from genome assembly GCA_002338445.1 of Cellvibrionales bacterium UBA1854. Classification (GTDB taxonomy): domain Bacteria; phylum Pseudomonadota; class Gammaproteobacteria; order Pseudomonadales; family Porticoccaceae; genus TMED48. The sequence continues at coordinate 18,293 of DDII01000029.1, forward strand.
AACACATTTGTAACCCAATTTTAAGAGGAACTCTGCGCTGTCGGGCGTCATAGCCACGCGTTTTTCTCCATTCAGAACTTCTCTAGGCGTACCTATCTTTAATGCCCTAGCCATATCTGTTAAGCCTCAAATAAATTAAAAAAATTAAGGATTTCTCTTTCATGAAAAACAAGTTTCTATAGTACCCTATCCACTGAAAATTCTGCCAAGTCAATTAGGTCATTCGTGTAGACGTTATTTGGTAGTAATGACAAAGCCTCTTGAGCCAGCAAAACCTGCTTTCTTGCCACTTCCAGAGAATATTCCAAACCACCAGAGCTTTTCACAAGTTCTCGAACTTCAATCAAACGTTCGTTTTGTTTGTTCATAACTACGTCTCTTATCATGGCCCTGTCAGATCCACTAACAGAGCCTTGAGCATAGATTAATGGAAGTGTCATTTTACCGTCTTTAAGATCCGATCCTATGTTTTTGCCCAATATATCTTCCTCTCCTCGATAATCTAAAATATCATCAGTTATTTGAAAGGCTAGACCTAAATGGCGTCCATAATTCGCCATTGCCTTTGTCTGACAATCGGCTAACATCGCTCCAATACTTGCGGAGGCCTCGTATAGGACAGCAGTTTTCTTATAAATGACATCTAAATACATTGACTCATCTATATCTGGATTACCCACATAGCTCAACTGCTGAACCTCACCCTCTGAAATCAAATTACTTGCATTAGCTATGGAAGACATAACGGATATGTTGCCAATCTCAACCAACATCTGAAATGCTCGAGAATATAAGAAATCTCCCACCAAGACACTTGACGCATTTCCCCACTGGCTGTTGGCAGTGTTACGACCTCGGCGCAAAGACGAACCATCCACTACGTCGTCATGAAGTAAGGTTGCAGTATGAATAAATTCTATGACCGCCGCGGCTGCAATATGATTTTTACCTCGGTAGTCATTTGCCATTGCACTCAAAATTACGACGAGAGGTCGCAAACGTTTACCACCTGCATTGACTATATGGTCGCCGACATTCACAACCAAATCGACATCAGAGCTTAGCCGCGCACCAATCAAATGATTCACAGCACCGAACTCGTCTTTCACTGAATTTTGAAACGAATGCGCCAAAAAAACAAGCCAAAATATAGGATGTCCCATGCTAGGCAGAGGCACGGGTACTGTCAATAAAAAAATAGACCAGTGTAAATTTTTGGGAATATCATGCAATCTACTTTACATAGAAATAGTTGCCGCTGCTTAAAGAACTGGATAGGATTGGATATGTTTAAAATTAAGCAAAATATCTATGAGCTTTTATAGGCGGAGCTCCTACAAAAAAGAGGACTTATTACTCTCCGGGAATGCCGGCATCTTTGGTGCAGGTAATGCAAAACTTCCGGCGCCGAACATGCTAATGATGGATCGTATCGTGCGCATTAACAATGATGGTGGTGATCATGGTCTTGGTGAAATTATTGCTGAATTAGATATACACCCAAAACTGTGGTTTTTCGAGTGTCATTTTAAAGGTGATCCAGTCATGCCTGGTTGCTTAGGTTTGGACGCTTTATGGCAATTAGTCGGCTTTTTCTTGGCATGGAATGGGAATCCGGGCCGCGGTCGGGCTTTAGGAGCGGGAACAGTAAAATTTTTTGGACAAGTACTTCCCACTTCCAAAAAAGTAACTTACAAACTTAGTCTAAACCGTTTGATCCAAAGAAAATTGGTTATGGGCATCGCAGACGGGACAGTAGAAGTCGACGGGCGCGAGATCTATTCTGCAAAAGATCTCAAAGTTGGTCTCTTCAAGAGCACCGACAACTTTTAAATATGCCCTTAATCTTTCTGCATATAACAAAGGAAAATTCATGAAAAGAGCGGTAATTACTGGTTTGGGGATAACTTCTTGTTTAGGAAATGACCGTGAAACGGTTACTAACTCTCTTAAAAAAGGAATCTCAGGAATAACGTTTCGGCAAGATTTCTTCGAAATGGGGCTTCGGTGTAATGTAGGAGCACATTTAGATATTGATCCAAAAGAACACATTGACCGGAAAATTATTCGTTTTATGGGGCCATCAGCTGCTTACGCCTTCGTTGCCACCAAGAATGCCATCAAGGACGCAAATTTAAATGAAAGCTTAGTTTCAAATCCGCGCACTGGACTTGTAATGGGCTCTGGAGGAGTTTCTGGTGAAATGTTTACCGAAACTATTGATGTAATGCGTAATCGAAGTATTAAGCGCGCAGGACCATATAGAGTTACGCAAATAATGGCTAGCACCGTCTCTGCATGCGTTGCCACGCCATTGAAGATAAAAGGTGTGAATTACTCTATAGCTTCCGCATGTGCCACAAGCGCGCACTGTATCGGACACGCTGTCGAACTTATCCAACTAGGTAAACAAGATATCGTTTTAGCCGGAGGGTCGGAAGATATGCACTGGTCAATGGCGGGCATGTTCGACGCAATGGGTGCCCTTACCAGCAAATATAATAATTCTCCAACTCTTGCCTCGCGCCCTTATGACACAAATCGCGATGGTTTTGTTCCCGCGGCAGGGGCGGGATGCTTAGTAGTCGAGGAGCATGACCATGCCGTAGCGAGAGGCGCTACGGTATTAGCAGAAGTTATCGGCTATGGAGCAACCTCTGACGGAGATGACATGGTCTCTCCCTCGGGAGAGGGCGCTAAACGCTGTATGCAAATGGCACTTAGCACCACTTCTGGGCCAATTGATTATATTAATACGCATGGCACTAGCACACCGGTTGGTGACATTGCCGAACTGAGAGCAATTAGAGATATTTTTCCGACTGCGTGTCCCCTTATTAGCTCTACAAAATCATTGTCGGGACACTCGCTAGGGGCTGCCGGTGTTCATGAAGCTATCTACTGCATTCTAATGATGGAATCAGAGTTTCTGGCAGCATCTCACAACATAGAGTGCGTAGACGAGCAGGCGAGTGACCTTCCAATCCTTCTAAAAACTAATGAGCGCAGGATAGAGCGTTTCATGACTAACAGCTTTGGTTTTGGAGGCACGAATTCAACTCTTGTAATGGAGCGTTACAGACAATGAAAAGGCCACAGAGGCTAAAGGTTCTGAGAGAATATCGTGAAGATTTACAACGCAGATAAGACAGAGTCTGCGCTACTTGCAAGTACTCCCACATCATCCACACCCATCATTGTAACCCTCCCATCATCTATGATCATAGCAAATCTCTTTGTACGAAGTCCCATTCCCCAAACACTATTGTCTAAGGTAAGTCCAAGAGATTCAGTGAAGTAACCGTTCCCATCAGCAAGCATCTTGAGAGCAGATGCATTCATCGCCTCGCACCAGGCAGTCATTACGAAAATGTCATTCATAGAAAGACACATTATCATATCTATCCCTTTGTTTCGCAGGGCGTCTGCTTGAGTAATAAATCCAGGTAGATGCTGCGACGTACAATTTGGGGTAAATGCGCCCTCAACACCAATCAACACGACCTTTTTATTTTTTATGAGCGCCCGAAATGAAACTTGCTCTGGGCCAGAATCTCCCATTGCCGTAAGATCTCCATCCGGGACCAAATCTCCCACCATAATCTGCATTATTTTCACCCTGAAAATTTAGCCTATCGATTTTGTTACAACATTGAAAGTATTAGCGCAACATGACTTATCAAGAGTTCCCATCAAATGCTATCAGAACGGAATATCGTCATCAAAATCACTGAGACTGGACGAGTTGTTAGTATTAGAATTCGAGTTCTGCGACGATTGTGACTTTTCTCCACCAAGAGAGCCAGATGGATTTGGTTGTGAAGGAGAGAAATCACCAGGGCTGGATCCTTTGCTGTCAAGCATCTGCATCTCATTAGCAACAATTTCGGTAGTATAGCGGTCCTGTCCGGAGTCCTTATCCTGCCATTTGCGGGTTCGCAAGGATCCTTCTACATAAATTTTAGACCCTCTTTTGACGTACTCTCCAGCAATTTCTGCTAAACGATTAAAAAACACAACGCGGTGCCACTCTGTCCGCTCTTGTTGTTGACCAGTATTTTTATCCTTCCAAGATTCGGAGGTTGCTAGACTTAGATTAGTGACTGCCCCGCCAGAGGGCATGTATCGAGTCTCTGGATCTTGACCACAATTTCCCACGATAATTACTTTGTTAATTCCGCGCGCCATATCAATCCCCTATTTTTCAATTAAACCCTCTCTGAACAGACACTATTGACACGGGTTTATCATCTAGAATAACGCTTCTTAATGCACCCTGTGTTTTGATTATAGCTGGAAATAAGACTTAAGCTAAAACACTTTTTTACATGCATCGATTTTTTGATTTACAAGGGTCTTAATTCACGCTGTAAAGGTGACTAGCAAGTTTATTTAAGGTAATAAGTTCAGGTTAGTTCGTTAGAAATTTTGTTGTGATCCGCAGCGCATGCCAATTAGTAACACTCCTATTAGTTAGAAATAAAATTTAATCTCCAGTATTCCAAAGGCTCGATGATAAAAAATAGTCCTGGAGTCCGTTGGAGTACTAATAAAAAGGGTAAGGTGTTCCATAAAATAATTTGGTGCACACAAAATAAAAGTGTAACCTGTCAAAGCTAACAAGCAGTAGAGGAGAGTATGAGCTTTATCGAAGTTCGCGGAGCACGCACTCATAATCTAAAAAATATCGATGTAAATATTCCTCGCGATAAATTAGTGGTAATCACAGGCCTCTCGGGATCGGGGAAGTCTTCCTTAGCCTTCGACACTTTATATGCAGAAGGTCAAAGAAGATACGTTGAATCACTCTCAACTTATGCGCGCCAGTTTTTGTCTATGATGGAAAAACCTGATGTAGACCATGTTGAGGGCCTCTCTCCGGCAATATCCATAGAACAAAAGTCAACTTCGCATAACCCTCGATCAACGGTGGGCACCATAACTGAAATTTATGATTATCTCAGGTTACTCTTCGCCAGAACTGGTCAACCCAAATGTCCAGAACATCAGCGTCCATTAAAAGCACAAACCGTAAGCCAAATGGTGGATCAAGTAATGCTGTTCCCAGAGGGTAGTAAACTGATGCTTCTGGCACCAGTGGTAAAAGATCGGAAAGGTGAGCATCAAAACCTTCTGGGAGGCTTACGCAGCCAAGGCTTTATTCGCGCACGCATTGATGGCACAGTGATAGACTTAGATGAGGCTCCTCCTTTAGAAAAAAATCTCAAACACACCATAGAAGTTGTTGTCGATCGATTCAAGGTAAATCAAAACAACTCGTTACGGTTAGCAGAATCCTTCGAAACAGCGCTTGGACTATCCGATGGAATAGCTGTAATCAGCCACTTGGATGGAGAAAAACCAGAACAACTATTTTCTGCGAAGTTTTCATGCCCAATATGTAACTACAGTTTAGACGAACTTGAACCAAAGTTGTTTTCCTTCAACAATCCAGCTGGAGCTTGCAAGACATGTGATGGACTTGGTAAACATCAATTCTTCGATGTGGATCGAATAGTGCAACATCCGACTGTGTCAATATCAGAGGGCGCAATACGTGGTTGGGATCGAAGAACATTGTTTTACTACAACATGCTCAGTTCGCTGGCTCAGCATTATGATATAAATCTTGCTCAACCGTGGGAAAACCTTCCTAAGACTTTTCAACAAAAAGTGCTGTTTGGTACTGATGACGAAGAAATCAACTTTAAATATGTTAATGACACGGGCATGATCCTAAGCAGAAAGCACAAGTTCGAAGGTGTGCTTCACAACATGGAGCGTCGTTACATGGAAACTGAATCCCCCTCTGTAAAAGAAGAGCTAGCAAAATATATGACTAGTTCGGAGTGCCCTAATTGCTTTGGAACGAGACTTTGCAAATCGGCTCGAAATGTATTTGTTGATAATAAAACGATTAACGAAATTGTTAGCCTCCCAGTGGGTGAATGCAGCTCATATTTTAATTCTTTGAAGTTACCCGGTCGAGATGGACAAATCGCTGAAAAAATCATAAAAGAAATCAGACAAAGATTTTCCTTTTTAGTAGACGTTGGTCTAAATTATCTTAGCCTAGATCGCAGTGCAGATTCACTCTCGGGCGGAGAAGCGCAAAGAATTAGACTGGCGAGTCAAATTGGCGCTGGGTTGGTGGGTGTGATGTATGTCCTAGATGAGCCTTCCATTGGATTACATCAACGCGACAATGAGCGTTTATTGAGTACTCTCACAAGACTTAGGGATCTTGGAAATACCGTAATTGTAGTTGAACACGATGAGGATGCGATTAAAGCTGCCGATCATATCATCGACATAGGACCCGGTGCAGGCTTACATGGTGGGGAAATTATCGCTCAAGGCACAGCCGAACAAATATGCTCCGACACTCATTCTGTCACCGGTCAGTTTTTGGCTGGTACTAGGGCAATCGCAGTACCATCAGCAAGGCATAAGCCCAAAGAGCAGTTCCTGCGTGTATCGGGTGCTCGAGCCAACAACCTTAAAAGCGTAGATTTAGAGTTACCCCTTGGACTTTTTACATGTATTACCGGTGTATCCGGTTCTGGAAAGTCTACATTGATCAATGAAACACTCTACCCGGCAGCCGCGAAAGCACTCAACAAGGCGAGTATGCGTAGAGTTGCGGAGCACGATACTATAGTTGGCCTCGATAAACTCGATAAATGTATAGAAATAAATCAAAGTCCGATAGGTCGGACTCCGCGCTCAAATCCTGCCACGTACACCGGTATCTTTACCCCAATTAGAGAGTTATTCGCGGCCACACAAGAGGCTCGCTCTCGAGGGTATTCTCCTGGGCGTTTTAGTTTCAATGTAAAGGGTGGTAGGTGTGAGGCCTGTCAAGGTGACGGAGTTTCGAAAGTTGAAATGCATTTTCTTCCAGACATTTATGTAACTTGTGACATTTGTCAAGGAACTCGTTACAACAGAGAAACCTTAGACGTACGGTATAAAGGCAAGCATATAAATCAAGTGCTTGAAATGACAATTGAGGAGGCTAAACAATTTTTTGATGCCATTCCAAATATAACCAGAAAGTTACAAACACTGATTGATGTGGGTTTATCATATATCAAGCTCGGGCAAGCGGCGACTACACTCTCCGGAGGTGAAGCACAACGAGTCAAGCTTAGTAAAGAGTTATCAAAGAGAGGTACAGGTAAGACCCTGTATATCCTAGATGAACCAACCACCGGTTTACACTTCCACGATATTGAACAACTTTTAAGCGTTCTTCACAGGTTGAGAGATCAAGGAAATACGGTGGTCGTAATTGAACATAATCTTGAAGTAATAAAGACTGCTGATTGGATTGTTGATTTAGGTCCAGAGGGAGGTGAAGGCGGGGGCGAAATTATTGCCCAAGGAACTCCGGAGCAGATCGCGAATACCACCTCATCTCACACCGGACGGTTTTTAAAACCAATTTTAAACAAGGAGAATGATGTTTTGGACGTAGCCTGATTCTCTTCCTCAATCAAACAATTTACGAACGTTCCCTAAGTATGTACGCATCGCGTTTTTTCAGATATTCATTTACCAATATATTACACAGCCCTTGGTCATAGGGTCGTAAACTAGCGATGACAAGATTTTTCGCTCCAGCACCGATAATTTGTCTTTCCGAACTGAGAGTGAACGATATAGCCACTTTGGCTCGCTTACCAGTTATCTCCAGAAACACATCATCTACCTCCGTCGAAACTTTCTCAAAAAGGTTTTCTTTCATTTTAAGCGACATTGACTCATAAATGACCAATGGACGTGAGGGGTTAATCATTACTCCATTATTCGCCATTAACGGCACTAAAATATTTGGGAAATTCTCTCCTGAAAAGCGAACATAACTTAGAATCAAACTTTTTATTGAGGCAACGTGGTTATTAACACTCCCGCCAACATCGACCCCAAGATATTTCTTCCCATATCTATCTACAATTTCGAGATTGTGATCTACATCATTTTTTATGCGCACTGGCATTTCTGCTGGAAGCATCTCGCAAAATGAAAAACCCATCTTTTCGCTAATCCCATATTCCTTTAGCGTTAACGCAAATAGCAAATCCCCTGGAACACAGAAGCGTTTATTTTCAACGTCATGAAGCGGATTAAAATCATTACAGATTTCTTTGGCAAATTTACTGCCTTGCTCTTTTTTTATTATCAGACCATTCTGATGACGCGAATAAAATGGAATCAAGAACATAGTTTATAGTCACTCCTCGAAAATTTTGTTGTGATTAGTCTTCGCAAAACGGAACACAACATTTGTAGACAGCAGGGAACTAATCTAATTTGCTCACAAATACCTCCATTAGATCCAAAGGAGCAACCTCATCGCCTCGCAGATCTGAACACCAATTAATCCCCACCTGCATGCAATCCTTATGTATACCGGGCAGCCAATCTTCCAAAAACTCTTCTAAATCGATTGCCGTTGCTGAATAAACACGCCATTCTTCACAGCAGACTTTTTCTGCATCATCTTGGTTTGTCCAAAACGGCATAACCTCCAAAACGTTTTCCACGTTTGACCGCGTCACACCCCAATCCCCCTCATCAGATCTGAGCCCCCAAACACAACCCCCCACTAATCCTTGACGAACAAATTGATACAATTGAGCTGAAAATCTCTTGCGCATATAAATAAAACTATCCAGTCTTTTGACAACAAATATAAGTTATAAAGGTTGTTGCCTAATTGCCCATCGTACCTTTATTCAATTAAGGAAAACTTATCTTAATATACTTCGATCGTAATTATTCGGCATAAAAAAGATGTTTTTTATGCCAATAGTCGAAGCATCACAAAAGCATTCTCTCTCGTGTGTTCCGTTAAATTTGAGTAATAGTCTTTCCGGAGGTCTATTGTCTCAAAACCCATCGTCTTATATAGTCGAATGGCTCGCAAGTTAGAAACTCTTACTTCGAGCATAAGTTTTTTTATCCCCGCAGGCAGTCGCCAGATTATCGATTTTATTAAACGACGTCCAAAACCTCGTCCCTGAAACGAGGGTTCTAGTCCAATATTAAGCAGATCTGCATGTTCTATACCTACTGTATAGATCGCAAATCCCCGGACGTACTCTCCAACAAGTAAGACGCTTCCATTATTACACTGAATGCTATCCCGGAACTGAGAAATCCCCCATGGACTCGGAGAAATCAGTCGCTCTATCATGACAACCGAGCATAAATGCTCGATTTGCATCGGCACAATGCACCAATTTTCACTGGCATCAATTAAATGCTGTCTGTCCAATTTCAGGTCTCGATTTAAGTATATTCCATGCCCGCTTTTTTTCCTCGGGCTCCCTAAGCATTGTCGCAAGGTCAGAAATTTGCGCTATTTTTATCCCATTGGATAATTCAAAACGATTAATAGAATCATCACTTCGATCCGCTGCCAAAGGTATCCGCTGATAATTTTTAAGTCCTAAAATAAGCCCTGACTTGACATCAGGTTCATCACTGAACTGTTTGAGTACCGATAAAAAAAATTTGTCGTCCAACGTGCGGGGAACATTTAGAAATTCTGCTACCTCAAAGTTGAATATATTAGTGCGAATCTCCAAAGATCTTAGAATATTTTTCAGCAGCCTAATTTCACTGTCGCTAAGCAATCCATCTCCAACTTCACACATAATAAGAAGATTATTTATCTTTTGCGCAGCAAGTTTGACGGTAAGAGAGTGCTCTTTCTTAAATTTTTCAAAGCCGCCCGCTTTTAAATCTCTCCCTGTAATTTCTGCACTTGTATGAGGCAAGTCACCTATTTTCGTTTCACGACATTTATCCGTACCGTTTTGCGTAACGTGTGACTCTTGTCCATTTCTGTCGAAATTAGAGCCAAGCTTTTCTATTTTTGTGTCTGTGTGAAACGGCAAATACTGGGTCACACCCAGGCACCGAAGGTAGTAATTTCGAAGTCTATACACCTAGGCTTCTCAGTGGGTCACCATCTCAATCATTAATCTCACTCGTATGCCTACAGAATTTTGATTGAAACAAATCCCATGCCCATCGAGCGGGAGCATAGAAACAGAAAGACACCGCAACCATGAATAGTATTCTTGGCGGATCTATGGAAATCAATACAAATGCCATTACCATACAGAAAATGACGAAAAACGGAACTCTGCCACGAAAATCTATTTGTTTGAAGCTGGGGTATTTGAAACTCGAAACCATTAGTAATCCTGCACTAACTGTAATTAATGCACCTATTAGATTTAAAGTGACCGATGTCTCTAACAAATGAGTTGACCAAACTAACCCTACTACCAAAGCGGCGGCGGCGGGACTTGGAAGCCCAATAAAATTTCGAAATGAAGACTCTCTAATGCGAGATTGAACATTAAAACGCGCTAACCGGAGTGCAGCGCAAGATGTGAAAACAAAGGCCGCAGCAAGTCCCAGCTTACCTAAGTTACTCAAACCCCATCCGTAAACGATCACTGCGGGAGCAACACCAAAGGAGACCATATCAGCAAGACTATCGTACTGAGCACCAAAATCACTTTCAGTCTGAGTCAGACGTGCCACTTTGCCATCAAGACCGTCAAAAAATAACGCAGTAAAGACCGCCATGCAGGCCCACTCTTGCTGGCCGCCAAATCCAGTCAAAACCGCATAAAACCCACAAAAAAGGGCTCCAGTTGTCAACAAATTAGGCAGCAAATATATGCCTTTTCTACGACGCGCTCTTGGGTAATCCAATACATCCGATTGAACATGTCGCATTTTAATTACTCGTTCTTCTTCCGCCATTGAGTGTCCTAATGTCAATTCGAGAACAGAATCTTATGAAAGTTAGCACATCCGGAAATCAACTTACACTTTTTTTGGAAAAGTTATGCTATTCCAAAAAAACTTTTCTCAACGATCTGCGGTGTGACTCCTTAAAACAAAGTGCTGTATCCAAATAGTTTTCTAGACTTCCATAGTTTTGCTTCAACACCAATAAGAATGTCTCAATATTATCTCTGTGTACTGAGCAGTAAGGCTCCAACCATGCTCGCTCCCAACAAGATACCTCGGATGCGCGCAGGTGAGCCTCAACAACATTAATTAAATTTTCTGTGTCAAAATACGTCTTAGTCAAAAGATAATCATCGATAATAATTTCATCTGGCACATCCAAAGCCGCCAAAATTAGAGCAGCAGCCAATCCCGTTCGATCTTTACCTGCCGCACAATGAAACAGACTTACACCCCCAGCGTTTTCAAGGATTGAATGCATGAATCGGCGATAGGATGGCGCTACCTCCGTGCTGCAACTTTTATACCCGTTTACTACCAAACTGTGGGATGAAGAGCTGCTAAGAGTACCCTTCGAGAGGGTCTCCCAAAATTCCGAGAGACTTCCGATAGATAGACAGTAGTCGTTGATAGTTTTTGCACCGAATTCTATACTCGGTTGCCGTCTTTGTTCCTCCACACGACGAAAATCATGTATCTGATTTACTCCAATATTGATCAAAGTTTTTTTGTCAGTATCTGTTAGATTTGATAGATGACCGCTTCTTAAGATTTTACGCCACTTCACGCGTCGTCCATCTCGGCTTTGGTAACCACCAATGTCTCGGAAGTTTATCCCGCCATCTAAAACAATTTCCCTCGAATTTGAGATCATGTAATTAGAGATTTCCGGTTCAAAATGAGTCACTGAGCAATAATTAGGGTCAGGTTTATTCAGTCATAAACTTTAATCAGTTCTTAGTTTTATCCACAAGTGCATTTTTAGAAATCCAGGGCATCATCTTGCGCAAGTTTTTACCCACTTTTTCAATTTGATGAGCTGAATTGTTACGCCTGTTAGCCGTCATGATAGGGTAATTTGCAGAACCCTCCATAATAAACATCTTTGCATATTCGCCGTTCTGTATGCGTTTTAAAGCCTCTCTCATTGCAGCTTTTGAAGAGTCGTTGATAATAGCTGGACCTGTAACATACTCACCAAATTCAGCATTGTTTGAAATAGAGTAATTCATGTTCGCAATACCACCTTGGTACATTAAATCAACAATCAATTTCAACTCGTGTAAACACTCAAAATACGCCATTTCAGGCTCATACCCTGCCTCCGTGAGCACTTCAAAGCCTGCCTTGACTAGTTCAACCGCACCGCCACAAAGAACCGCTTGCTCTCCAAAAAGGTCCGTCTCTGTTTCATCTTTAAACGTAGTTTCAATAATTCCAGTTCGCCCTCCACCGATGCCAGACGCATAAGAAAGTGCAATGTCTCTTGCTTGTCCAGACGCATCTTGATGAATTGCAATCAGATCTGGAATGCCTCCCCCTTGCACAAATTCATTACGTACCGTGTGCCCAGGGGCTTTTGGAGCAATCATTATCACATCGAGATCGGCTCTAGGAACTACCTGGTTGTAGTGGATAGAGAATCCATGGGCAAACGCTAGTGTCGCGCCCACACGGATGTTGGGTTCTACTTCTAATTTGTATAGGTCCGATTGAAACTCGTCTGGAGTCAGAATCATTATCAAGTCTCCCCACCGCACGGCCTCGGCTACTTCTCTGACTTCCAATCCCGCAGCTCTCGCCTTATCAGCAGAAAGCGAGTTTTGTCTCAGCCCTACCACAACATCAACCCCTGAGTCTTTGAGGTTATTGGCGTGAGCGTTCCCCTGAGATCCATAACCAATCACTGCCACCTTGAGACTTTTTACAAGAGCTAAGTCACAATCCTTATCATAATACACTTTCATCACTTCACCTATTATGTCAACTTACTGCCTTAAAAATTTATCACCTCGCGCAATACCCAGCACGCCGCTGCGAACTACTTCAATGCTTCCTATATGTTTCACCGCCCCTAAAAATGCGTCTAGTTTATCGCTGTCACCGAGTAACTGTATTGTAAAGGTGGCTGCGGTTACATCTACAATGTTTCCCCGAAAAATCTCAATACATCTCATAATCTCGGCACGAGAATCACCATTAGAAGCGGTAATTTTAATAAGCATCAACTCTCGCTCCACAAAAGATCCTTGGGTTAAGTCATTTACTTTCAAGGTATCAATTAGCTTGTGAAGTTGTTTTACAATCTGCTCCGCCATACGAGAATCACCCGTCGTAGTGAGGGTAAGTCGAGACAGACTCTCATCATCAGTAGGAGCAACCGTGAGCGTATCAATGTTATATCCCCGCTGTGAGAAGAGCCCAACCACACGCGAAAGAGCTCCCGACTCATTCTCCATCAACACTGAAATAATCCTTCGCATTAGCTTTTCTCGTTTTTGTTTAACCATAAGTCCCGCATGGAACCGCCAGGCACTTGCATTGGATAAACATGCTCCTCTGGATCAACCAAAATATCCATGAAAACTACTCGATCTTTTAAAGAAAAACACTTCTCCATCATTGGACCTAATTCATTTATCCGCTGAACACGCATACCCACGTGCCCGTATGCCTCAGCTAAAGCAACAAAGTCAGGTAATGAATCTTCATATAGACTTTCGGCGTACCTCCCACTGTAATTCATGTCCTGCCACTGACGCACCATTCCTAAAGCAGAGTTATTAAGATTTATAATTTTAATTGGCAACCTGTGTTGAGTACATGTAGACAACTCCTGTATGCACATCTGGATACTACCCTCGCCGGTTACACAAGCAACATCGGCCTCTGGGAATGCAAGCTGAACTCCCATAGCTGCAGGCAAACCAAAACCCATGGTCCCTAACCCTCCTGAGTTAATCCACTGCCTTGGTTTATCGAAAAGATAATATTGTGCGGCAAACATCTGGTGTTGACCAACATCAGATGTGACAAAAGCATCACCGTTGGTAACATCATAAAGCACTCTTATAACATCTTGAGGCTTGATTAAATGACCAGAGCTTGCGGCATGACGGGGTGCAGTGTAAATCCCATATCTATCACGCCATTGGTTAATTTTTTTCCACCAAGAGGAAGTATCACAATTGTTATCTCTGTTAGATTTCTTTACGAGGCTTAACATTTCTCTCAACACTGTGGAGCAGCCACCTACTATGGGTATATGAGCGTCGATATTTTTCGATACCGAGGTCGGATCTATATCGACATGTATGATGGTTGCGTCAGGACAAAACTTTTCGAGTTCGTTCGTTACGCGATCATCAAAACGTGCACCGACCGCAAGGATTACATCAGCCTCATGCATTGCAGCATTGGCTTCATATGTCCCATGCATTCCCAACATCCCGAGAAATAATGGGTCTGTACCAGGAAATGCTCCCAGCCCCATCAACGTGCTAGTTATGGGATAATTTAACTCCCTCACCAGTTTAGTGAGATGGTCTGACGCATTGTCGATGATAACTCCACCGCCCGAGTATATAATAGGTTTCCGTGCCTCGACTAACTTTTTAACAGCACGTTTTATCTGCCCCCTGTGACCTTTTTCAGCGGGCTGATAAGACCGCATATTAATTACCCCAGGCCAAGCATATGGAATCTTATAACTTGGATCAGTAATGTCTTTTGGAATATCTACAACCACCGGACCAGGGCGGCCCGTCGACGCGATGTAGTAGGCTTTGGCAATCGCAGCGGCAATATCTTCAGTCCTTGTCACCAAAAAGCTATGTTTTACGATTGGTCTGGACACTCCAATCATATCTGTTTCTTGGAATGCATCTTGACCAATTTTATGCAGCGGAACTTGTCCAGAAATGACCACTAACGGAATCGAGTCCATATAAGCTGTAGCTATACCTGTTATGGCATTAGTTGCGCCAGGACCTGAGGTTACCAATGCTGTGCCTACCATCCCAGTGGCACGGGAAAACCCATCTGCGGCGTGAACGGCTGCCTGTTCATGCCTCACTAAAAGATGATGAACTGCCTCTTGTCGGAAGAGTGCATCGTATATATGAAGTGCGGCACCTCCTGGGTATCCCCAAATATATTGGATGCCAGCATCGCGCAATGCGCTCACAATTATTTCGCCCCCTGATAGCTTTTCCAAAACAACTCCTCATATATTGTTTCAGTTACGTATCGAGTAAACTGAACATTGGGTAGTTTTCAAAAGACATTCGCCATTTAGGAAAAGCTTAGGAAACGCGGGTATGCGCCTTGCCTACCGAGTATCCTTTCAATACGAAGAATACTTTTGTTGATGACCAATGACCACGGGTTGTGCCAATCTGTCGAAAGGTAGTAGATAAAAATCTATTACCAGGGGGAGTAGGATACCAAATTTTTACAGCTAGTCAATGATAGAATGTTAGCTCTTGTGATTTCGAAAAATGCTGTTTGCGCTACTGGAAATTTATTGCTTCATAAAAAGCCATCATCAATTCAGCCTTCTAGACGCTCTATACTATTGTCACCCCGAAGATACACCAGTCTTGGCCGATGCTCAGGCGCGGCATCATCATCGTAACTAGCATATGTCGCGATAATTATCCTGTCACCTACTTGACACTTACGCGCTGCCGCTCCATTCATAGATATAATACCCGAACCAGCTTTCGCGCAAATTATGTAAGTAGTAAAACGCTCTCCGTTTGTTACATTATAGATGTCGATTTGCTCAAACTCAGACATTTTCGCAGCAGCAAGCAAATTGGCGTCTATCGCACAAGAGCCGTCATACATGAGTTCTGCACCAGTGACCGATGCCATATGTAATTTAGATTTTAAAAATGTTAACAACATCTTTACCCCCATTGCTACTCTTCGCTGCCAATACCATTTGTATTATCTAACCGAAGCATGCAGTTATCAATCAATCGTGCAGATTTAGTGTACATCGCACCGAGCACAATAAGATCTTTATCATCAATTGCAGCCTCTTCCAATGTTAGGCTATTGCGAACTGAAATATAATCCACCGTAAACCCGAGTTGTTCAATCCTCTCGGAGGCTTGCTGCTCAAGACCACAAAAATCTTTGTCGCCCTTCGAGAGACAATTTCCTACTTCGAACAAACTCTCCTTAAGAATCCTCACCTTTGGACGCTCATTTGATTTGATAAAGGCATTGCGTGAACTCATTGCCAAACCATCCGACTCCCTACAAATCGGACCTCCCTGAACTTTAATCGGTAAACACATATCTTCCACCATCCGTCTGATTACCGAAATTTGCTGGAAGTCCTTCAATCCAAACACACTCTCATCGGGCTGAATTATATTAAAAAGCTTGCTTACGACCGTAGTCACACCCTCGAAATGCCCAGGACGACTCCGTCCACAAAGAATATCAGTCATGGACGGACACACCACCCTACTCTGGGTGGCGAGTCCATTTGGATACATTTCATCATCACCCGGAGCAAAAAGATAATCACAACCAACCTCTCTCAATTTTCGACAATCCGCCTCAAATGTCCGAGGATATTTATCCCATTCTTCAATTAACATAAACTGAAGAGAATTAACGAAAATGGAACACACTACAATATCACTTTGTGCCTTTGCCTGCTTTATTAAAGAGATATGTCCCTCATGAAGATTGCCCATAGTTGGCACCAAACTGATGCGTTGACCAAGTTTGCGGGAGGGCTGCAGTTGGGATCTCATGTGTTCTATGTGTCGAAAAATAAGCACATTACGCAACTCTGTATAATGAGTAACTACCCTCTCCCAGAGTATTCGTTACTGTGATTTTCAAACCTAGTAAATTGTCCAAGGAAGGTTAACTGACAAGTCCCAATCGGTCCATTCCTTTGTTTACCAATAATAACTTCAGCGCGCCCTTTGTCTGGGCTATCCTCATTATAAACCTCATCCCTATATAAAAAAACGATTACATCGGCGTCTTGCTCGATTGCTCCGGAATCTCGAAGGTCCGAATTTATAGGACGTTTATTTGGACGCTGTTCTACATTTCTACTCAATTGAGACAGTGCTAAAACAGGACATTCACATTCTCTGGCTATATTTTTTAATTCTCTAGAAATCTGTGAAATTTCCTGAACTCTTCCCTCGGCAGAGTTACTACCAGACATCAATTGCAGATAGTCAACCACAATTAACGCTGGTTTCGACTGCAAAATCATTTCATCTTCATCGTTTTCTTCATGAACATTATTTTTAAGATTTTGCAATCTATCACGCGAAAATTGCTTAATTCTATTGCGGATCTCGAGAGGAGTAATTCCGGCGGTATCGTCAATAAAAAGAGGTCGATCCTTGAGTTTCCTCGCGGCATCACTCAAGCGAGGCCAATCTTCGCCGTTCAGATTACCAGCTCGCATGCGAGTCTGATCTATTCTGCCTACAGATGATAACAAACGTGTAATGAGCTGCTTTGCCGGCATCTCTAACGAAAAAACTAGAACAGGACGTTGTTGCTGTAACACAGCATGCTCGACCATATTCATAGCGAACGCAGTCTTTCCCATTGAAGGACGGCCGGCAATGATAATTAGATCAGAGTTTTGCCATCCAGATGTCATTTTATCAAGATCATTGAATCCTGTACTGATACCTGTAATCTCTGCATCACTATGAGATAGTTCGTCAAGACGCGAAACCGCATCCCGCAATAAAACATTAATCTCAACAAGACCGCCCTTTTTGGGACGATTCTCCATGATATCCTGGAGCCTTTTCTCTGCCTCTGAGAGAAGTTTTGAACTATCTAGGCCAAGTGGATGGTAACCTTTCCGAACGATCTCACTAGCTGCGGATATCAGCTGGCGTAATATTGAACGTTCTAAAACAATTTGCGTGTAGGCTTCAATATTCGCAGAACTTGGAGTGTTCTGTGCAAGTTCTAATAAGTATTCGGAGCCCCCAATTACTCCAAGGTCGTTACTATTCTTGAGTGATTCGGTCAGAGTAATAGGGTCGAATGGTTGCTGACCGGCGGAAAGTTCCGTCATCGCAGCAAAAATTAACTGATGATCTTTGACGTAGAAATCACTTTTCGATAGCACCTCTGATGTACTATCGAATGCATCGTTTTTAAGCATCAGTGCTCCAAGCACTGCTTGCTCCGCTTCTACCGAATGAGGTGGCGGCTGATTCGCTGTAGATTCCGAGCTAAACATGGCAACAGTTTCCAATCGGTTCACAACGCTTCAATGACAGCCTTAATTGGTGACTCATCCGAAAAATTTTCAATCTCAACATCCAACAGGATTACTCTGCCTCAATTGAAATCTGCACTGATTGGCGCACGTCCGGATGAAGGACTACTTCAATTTCAAAGTTTCCTGTTTTCCTTATACTGCCATCAGGCATACTAATCTCACCGCGACTTACTTCACCCCCCAATTCAGAGATGGCATCTGCTATGTCACGAGCTCCTACGGAACCAAATAATTTCCCCTCATCACCGGCAATTGCCTTAATAACCACATCACCCATTTCTGATAAAAATATGGCCTTTGCCCTTGCTGACTCCAATTTTTGCATCTCATTAGCCTCCAAATCAGCACGTCGAGACTCAAATTCAGCTATATTTTTATCAGTCGCGAAAACTGCCTTGCCACGCGGAATCAAGTAATTTCTCGCAAACCCAGCTTTGACGGTAGCGCGATCACCCACCCCACCGAAGCGTCCTAATTTTTCTAAAAGAATAACTTCCATAAATAACTCCTACCTATTTTTTGGTGGCTCATACTTAGCCTCTAATTTTAATCGCAAACAAAACTGACTATCTACAGCACCCAAACATGCAATCATAAGTGGAAAAATCGGACTAAAAATTAAAAGACCTGCGTACATTGCAACTAGACATCCAGAACTCAGCCTAAACTCTTGTACGGTCCAATGCACCAAAGCAATGCCTGAGATCAAAAGTGGAACGAGGAGCAGTTGTACCAACATAAACCCATCTCGCACAAAAATAAGTCCTAAAATTACTCCTAAAACTAATCCTTGCATCAACCGATTACTTAAACGCAAGTTATGGAATTCTTGACGAAACCCTCCGGGATTATATAACTGAGACTGCCACCATCTTGATATAAGTAAACATATAACTGTGGAAAAAATACTAAAGGTTGTCAATCCAGAGATGAGCCAAAGTTTCTGTCGCTCCAACGGTTCTGACACAATTTGATAGGAATCCGGTAGCCAAACTATAAAACCATTTATTAATTCATCCACCCCCTCTGAGAACCACTTTGAAACACCCAGTACAGCAACCATCGAAAAAAAAACTACCCCACAAATAGTCGATTGCCACGAAGAGGTTATTCTGAGTATCTGTGCACTAAAAACGGTTATGAACAAGGTCAAAGTAGTCACAAGAATGAGCAATCGATTGGCGTTATGTTCATCGAAACTACCTGCAAACCAAGACAATATGACGGGAAATGACGCCCAGAGAGCTACTATAGATCCTTCTAAAAATCCTTTCTTCAGAGAGACTAATCCCACTGCAGCCTGACTCACCAATGGCACAAGGTATCCCACTAAGGCTACGCCACAGGCATGGCCCCTACCCCGCATAATAAAGTGTGCAAGCGAGCGCATCAGTATTTTGAGGCTAACCGTGACTGTCGGTGAATGGAAGCAGTGCTACGTATCGAGCGCGCTTAATAGCCTCTGACAGTTCTCTTTGGTACCGTGATTTGGTGCCTGTAATACGACTTGGCACTATTTTTCCCGTTTCGGACACATAGGCCTTCAACGTCTCTAAATCTTTGTAGTCTATTTCAGTCGTCCCCTCCGCAGTGAACCGACAAAACTTTCTTCTCCTGACAAATTTAGCCATCAAACTCTCCTTCGTCCTCTAAAGACTCCCCATCTACCGCTACTTGAGACAGTATTGGTGTTTTATCTGATGAATCCTGAAAGAAGTTTTCATTTTCAGAAATCGTAACACTCGCCTCGCTCGCATCTTGATCCTGTTTGGCTTTCGCGAGCGCACGTGACTCCCGCATTTCTCGTTCAGCTTTTTCTACATTTTCTTGACTCATAATCGGCGATTCGGAGGTGATTGCCTCAGACCGCTTCAAAACCATACTCCGTAGAATTGCATCGTTGTAACGAAAAGTTGAATCTAACTCATCCAAAACACTTTGATTACACTCAATATTCATCAATATATAGTGGGCTTTATGTATTTTATTAATTGGATATGCCAATTGACGACGCCCCCAATCTTCGAGCCTGTGTATGCTCCCTCCGCCGGAGGAAACTGTGGCAGTGTATCTGTCCACCATTCCGGGCACTTGCTCGCTTTGGTCGGGGTGTACCAAAAAAATTATTTCGTAATGACGCACTTTACCTCCTTCCGGTATTTGTCTTTCCCTAAAATTCTTATGCTTCGATTCTTAAGTGAAACAAGGGGTTGTTTCTGAAAAACTTGTAACGAATTGCTCAAACTTGAGCCTGTAAAACTCCGCATCATCGAACAGAATACCAAGCTTCAAAGCGGCGTGATTATAATATCTAGGATGTGTTCTTGCAAGAAAGTGTCGATGATTTGAAGACACAAAAAATTAAGTATCATTCATATTTCAAAAAGTAGCGTTGTCGTACCACCTCGTAAAGAGCAATCCCGGTAGCTACGGACACATTCAAGCTACTTAATGTACCAAAAGTCGGAATCTGTACAAAAAAATCACAATTTTTTCTTGTTAACGCTCTCAGTCCTTTCCCCTCTGAACCCATAACTAAGAGTACAGGGCCAGTGAGATTTTGATTAAAAATTGGTGTAGGCGCATCTTCTGAAGCCCCTACTATCCACATACCCTCCTGTTTAAGCCTCATTAAAGTCCTAGCTAAATTTGTGACAACTACTAGTGGAACAAAATCTGCAGCTCCACATGATACTTTTCGCACACTTGGAGTCAACCCAACCGCATGATCCCGGGGGATAATTAATACATCTACTCCCGCACATTCGGCAGTCCGAAGGCATGCCCCGAGATTATGTGGATCAGTCACCCCATCTAGCATTAAAAAAAAACTTTTCTCCGCCTTATCTTTAAATAAGGAATAGATGAATTGTTCATTTTTAAGAGGAAGCTCAACACATTTCGCTATGACACCCTGATGCTTGCCACTGACTTTTTCGTCAAGAAATTTTAGAGACGAATATTGGAGAGACAAACCCTGTCTAACTGCCCTGTGTTCTATGTTTTTGAATCGTAGATTACCTTGACCCTTCAAAAGATGGATTTCTTTGATTCGTTCGGGAGAGGCCTTAAGCAATGTCTCAACAGCATGAATTCCGCAAACCCAAGTCATATGTTGCCCCAAGTAAAATCTAATGAGATATCTCACGGTTTACGACATAATACGATACATTGCTCAGATAGGCGAAAACTACTTTTGTATGTAAACATGACTGACCTTATAATTCCTCCCCGAAACAAAAGAAAGGCGTCATGGACAAAAAAATAGAGCCAGATATAACCAGCTTAGAGCCGATTCCACCGGGACTTCTGCGCCTTTTGGCAAGCTTGATTTATGACTTGTTCCTTATTTTTGCGATTACAATGAGCTACGGCGGATTAATCGTGCTTGTTAAAATAGTGCTCTTGGGGAACGAGCCTGCTCTACAATACCAGTATAACCCACTGACAAAAACTATCACGTTATTTGGGCTTTATGTCTCAATTAGTAGTTATTTTTATCTTTGTTGGCGCAAACAAGGGCAAACTCTCGGTATGAAAACATGGCAAATAAAATTACAAGGTTTAAATGGTAAACTGCCTAGTTCAAAACAGTGCATACTCCGGATCTTGGTTGGTTCAATTGCTTTCGCATTTTTTGGACTCGGTTTTTTCTGGCGTTACATTACTCCCCAAAAAGCAAGCTGGCAGGATATTGCAAGTGAAACGGAGATCATCTTGTTCAAACGCACATAATAAAATCCAAACGAAATCTAGAGAGGGTCATTTTATTTATATTTATCGGTGCCAATTATGATCGAAAGACGGAGAGCAACATCAAGCACGCAAGAATTTATCGTCGCAATTGACCAAGGCACTACTTCAACTCGAAGTATTTTATTCGACAAATTAAGCAATATCACATCACAACAACAGATTGAGACTCAACAATATTTTCCTCGGAACGCTTGGGTTGAGCAGAACCCGATGGACATTTGGAACAACACGTTTAAGACTATTAGACAGGCTATAGACATAGCAGGACTATCAAGCACTCAAATAGCGGCTATGGGTATTTGTAATCAGCGTGAAACAACAGTGATTTGGCATCGTGAAACTGGCGTACCTATCTACAATGCTATTGTTTGGCTTGACAGACGAACTGAAGACTATTGCAACTTATTGGAGTCAAGAGGTTTCTCAAAATTAATACAAGACAAAACCGGTTTGATTTTAGATCCATATTTTTCAGCATCCAAAATCTCATGGATACTGTCAAACGTTGAAGGTGCTCGATCTGCAGCCATTAAGGGCGAGTTAGCTTTCGGCACTATTGACAGCTGGCTTTTATGGAATCTTACAAATGGGGCAGTTCATGCGACTGATATAACCAATGCATCCAGAACAATGTTGTTTAATATAAATTGTCAAGATTGGGATAGCGAACTACTCGATCTCTTTGAAATTCCGAAAAGTATGCTACCTGAAGTTCGAGACTGTAATGCCTATTTTGGTTCCACCCATTCATCAATTTTGGGTGCAAGCATCGACATATATGGTGTTGCTGGTGATCAGCAAGCAGCAGCTTTAGGACAGGCTTGCTTCACGAAAGGAATGATCAAATCGACTTTTGGGACAGGTTGTTTTGCCCTGTTAAATACAGGTGCTAAACGTGCATACTCCCATAATAAACTAATTACTACAATTGCATATCGGATCGGCGGCAATATTAATTACGCAATTGAGGGATCCATATTTGCCGCTGGGGCCGTTATAAACTGGCTTCGCGACGGGCTAAATTTTACTGAATCTCCCGAGGAGTACGACAAATTGGCTGAGTTATCTAATCTTGATGATGCGGTATATTTGATACCAGCTTTTTCAGGGCTTGGCGCGCCATGGTGGGATACTGAAGCGCGAGGCGCGGTTCTTGGGATGACGCTTTCAACAGGAAAAAAAGAACTCGCTCGGGCGGCGCTGGAGTCAGTTTGCTATCAAACTTTTGATCTTTTACAGGCTATGAAGCGAGATATACATGACGTTCCAATAAATTCAATTCGAGTTGATGGCGGCATGTCTAACAGTAATTGGTCTATGCAATTTCTGGCAGATATTCTCCAAATTCCGATAGATCGTTCTATCGTAACTGAGACTTCAGCACTCGGAGCTGCATGGCTTGCCGCGTCAAAAATTGGCCTGTGGCCCAATTGTATACACTTTGCAGACAACTGGAAATGTCAACAACGTTTTACACCCCAAATGAATAGCCAAAAACGTCAGATTAAGCTTTCTGGTTGGCATGTTGCGTTGGAGCGTATTAAGAGTTGATCCCTTAAATTAAATTTATTTAATTTTTGCGAGAAAAAATATTCCACAGAAAAGACAGAGAAAAACAGGCGCTAGCACCGCTAACCATGGTGAAAATCCAACTACAACGCTAGTTGAACCAAGCAAGTCCTGAAAAATATTAAAAACTACACCTACTAAAACCCCCACAAAAATTTTGGAACCTATCGAAGATCCTCGAAGAGGACCAAAAACAAATGTTATTCCTAGCAAAACCAAGCCGATGATTACGAGTGGTTGTAATACCTTACGCCAGAAAGCCAGTTCATAGACATCTGCAGACACTTCCTGATCTTTGAGAAAGTTCACGTAATAATACAATGTAGAAATCGACAACCTATCCGGAGGCAAGACATTGACCACTAGCAGTTGAGGACTAAGATCTGACTTCCAATCACGTGTAATTAATTTGTCTGTCTCTAGCTGCTCAGGATAAAACCTAGTTAAGGAGATATTCTCCTCTACCCAAACTTTTTCAACACCGTTATAAGAAGCACGAGACGAATAACTAGCTTGAATTAATTTTAATTTTTTATCGAACTGAAAACGAGTCACCCCGAATAAGACACCACCAGGAAATACAGCATTAAAATGCATAATTTCATTACCCTCTCTAATCCAAAGCCCGGAGTTGGAGTCCACCTCTAAATCTCCTTTTCGCAAATATTCTCTTTGTCCTTTTGCAAGCTGATCGAGATAAGGCGCGAAATATTCACCCAAGATTAGACCAAGAAAAACGAAAAATAAGGCCGGGCGGATAACGAAGAATACAATTTTTGTAGTCGAAATGCCTGCACCGCGCATAATGACTATCTCGCTTCTGTCGGCCAATTGTCCCAAGCCGAAAAGACAACCTATAAGGGTAGAGATCGGAAGGTATTCATATATCCGGGAGGGTATGCTCGTCGCCACATAAATAAAAACATCCTCGAGTTTGTAGTTGTTTCTAATGGAGTCTAGTTCATCAACAATTGCAGAAATGGCATCTATACCGACAACCACAACTAAGGAGATAAATATTGCAGAAAATACTGAGTTAGCGATGTGACCTGATAAAATTCTCATGCCTATTTCGACCGCATATATGCCTGATAGCGCTTTAATGAACCACGAAAAGTTAGAAACAACGCAAGCATGATTAAAATACAATGCATCGGTAACAGAGTTACCCAGAGCGGCACTGCTCCAGACTCTATCGATTCACGCAATGCATTCAAGCCAACCAAATAAAATAAGTATAGCAAAATAGCCGGTAACAATTTTGAATACTGTCCTTGTCTAGGTCTCGCGCGACTCAGGGGCCATGCCAACAGCGCGACTACAAAGATCATCAAAGGTAATGAAAATCGCCACTGTAATGCCACCTTGTGTTCAACTTCATTTGAAATCATCAAATCAGATGTTGAGATTGACTCTAGATCGACGTGCTGTTCGTAGGGTGGACTTTCTGAGAGACGTATCCCGTATTCTTCGAACTCAGTAATGTGATAATTTGTGCTACCCGGGATACCCTCGTAACGAAGCCCTTCAGTCAAGACAATATATTTTTTTGTGTTATTGTCAGTACTTTGTTGTTGTGCCTCTTTTGCAGATACTACGATCGCTGGAGCACTTTTTGTGGCAGATGAAAGAGGAGATAACACCAGAAATACCTCGGAGAGCACTTGGTTATCGGATACAGCATCCGAGTGGATAACACCATCTCCATTGCGAAGCGGATAGAATTTTTTGGCAATAACATCATCAAAAACTCCCCGAGATCTTTGTGCTTCAGCAACAAACTCAGCCCGTTGCATACCCAAAGGAGACAAGATCAAACTCAAATAAGAAACGCCGATAGCAAACAAACCGGCGATTAATAAAATGTATCCAAGCAGCCGCCTCTCCGACACTCCACAAGCGTTCAAAACACTTATTTCATTATCAGCATGCATTCGTCCAAGACATAACAAAAGCGCTAGAAAAAATGCAAGGGGAAAAGTTAGTTCCAAGAGACTTGGAACTCTGTAGCCTAAAAGAGCAATCATTGCACTGAAATCCATTGTGCTCGCAGCTACTTTGGCCAGATATTTTACCAGCCTGCCACTTATAAGGATCATCAACAAAATTGTGCATACTGCAACAGTGGACGTTAAAACCTCACGAAAAATATATCGAAAAATAATCAATAAATTATCCTCAAGAAACCTTGGGTAAATCAAAACTAACTGGTATCTTGTTCGAAATTCGATACCGTTAACACTTTTAGGTGAATTTTATGAAGTTTACTGCATCTGCAGCCAGTCCGTTAAAAATAAAAGCGGATTGCATTATTTTTTTAAGCAAAGGTAATCTTGATTATGAACTCAAAAACCTCGACGAAACTTTGCGCGACCAATTTACTGAACTTTTAAAAGCCACTAACTTTACCAGTGAAAAAGGGGGCTTAAAGCACATTTATACTCCGACACTTGCATTCAAGCAGACACTGTTGGTCGGTATTGAGGGTGAAATAGACAAACAGAAAGAGATAAGTGTAATCGAATCAGCTGCAGAGCAATGCGTGCGTGTTGGGGCTGGTAAAATTCTATGGTTAGATTGCGTAAAAGAAAGCGAATTATCGTGGATGGGGTCCATGATCGCACAGAAAATGTTGCGAGCCAGCTACAAATTCAAACATGAAAGCAAAAAGGAAAGCAAAGCACCCTTTGAGGTTATTTATTGGGTAAAAGACCAGATTAATATCACACCAGCGCAGTCAGGACTAAATTTCGGTGCGGCCGTAGGTGCAGGTTTAAATGTCGCAAAGAAATTAGGAGATTTGCCCGCAAATATTTGCACTCCATCATACTTGGCCGACTTTGCAAAGAATATGGCCGAGGGCAGCTCAATTCTAAAAAGTATAATTTTAAACGCAAATGATATGGAAAGACTCAAAATGAGCGCTCTATTATCAGTCACGGCAGGCACAGTTGAAGACCCCAAATTTATCGAAATGCACTATGAAGGGGGTAATCCAAATGAACCACCGGTTGTGTTAATTGGTAAAGCAGTTACTTTTGATTCTGGCGGTATCAGCTTAAAACCCAGCAGCGGTATGGATGAGATGAAATTTGACATGTGTGGCGGTGCCTCAGTCATGGGCGTAATGCAAGCTCTGATTTTTAGTCAACTGAGAATTAATGTTATCGGTCTCATCCCGGCAGTAGAAAATATGCCAAGTGGGAGCGCCACTAAGCCGGGAGACATAATTACAAGCATGTCAGGGCAGACAATTGAAGTACTTAATACTGATGCCGAGGGCCGTTTAATTCTTTGTGATTCCCTTACTTATTCAGCTAAGTTCAAACCAGCGGCAGTAGTTGACATCGCCACGTTAACAGGAGCTTGTGTAATGGCACTAGGGAAACACGCATCGGGGCTTTTATCCAATGACGAAGAATTGGCTGATGAATTACTTACGAGTGGAACAGAAGCTGGAGACCGAGCATGGCGATTACCGCTTTGGAATGATTATGACAAACAACTCAAAAGTAACTTTGCTGATATGGCGAATATTGGTGGACGCGAGGCTGGGACAATAACGGCTGCTTGTTTTTTGGCCCGTTATACGAAAACTATTCGTTGGGCTCACCTTGATATTGCTGGCACCGCATGGTTATCTGGCGCAAAAAAAGGCGCTACGGGACGACCTGTGCCCCTGCTAATGAATTACCTCAGAAGACTTACGCTCTAGGTTAAGAAATGTTTCAGAAAAGTCATGACGAAAATCTCGTTTTATAAGGTGTCAGGGGGAATTGCCTCAGCCATTAACTTGGCTGCAAAACTCACCGAAAAATCAGTTGAAAAAGAGTGTAAGGTATTGTGGCAAGTGTCAGATAAAAAGCTTGTAAAGCACGTAGACCAGGTCCTTTGGAGCTACTCACATACATCTTTTCTTCCTCATGGTATTGGTCCTCTATCAGGCCCTGTAGGTATAAGCAAAGAATCAACCCCTGGAATTCACCACGAGGTTTTGATGAATTTTCAAAAGGACATACCAATATGGTTTAGCCGCTTTGAGCGGCTCATAGAATTTATATATGAAGATCACTCGGACACAGAAATAAAAAGACAACACTTTCGTTTTTTCAAAAATCGAGGTTATGAAACCGATTACATTGACTTAAGTAACGAAAAATTTACCTGAATAAAAAAATGCAACATCTGTGAACTCCAAAAAAACTTTCCTACTTACTAAGGTAGAAGTTAACAGATGTTCAGAATCAGTTTCTCAATTATTTCATGCGCCCCCGTTAAAACGAGCTTGGAAATGAGACATATATCAAAATATAATAAATCATTTATAAAGAGACGAAATAGGTTATTTTAAGGCATTTATGAAGAGTGTATTCGAACCTCATATCATTGAAAAATTTTGGTCAGAAGAGTGGGAAAAAAAAGGTTATTTCGCCCCAAAAGGGAACGGAGAGCCATTTTCAATTCTTATTCCTCCACCAAACGTTACCGGTAGCCTGCACATGGGGCACGCTTTGCAATATGCCCTGATGGACACACTAGTCCGTTACAAGCGTATGCAAGGCCATAAAACTCTGTGGCAAGTCGGAACAGATCACGCGGGAATAGCGACTCAAATGGTAGTAGAACGCGATTTAGCTCAGCGAGGACAACCTAACAGGCTACAAATGGGGCGTGAAAATTTCATCGAAAAAGTTTGGGAATGGAAAGAAGAATCGGGCAATACAATAACCCAACAAATGAGAAGACTTGGCAACTCTGTTGACTGGGAAACAGAGCGATTCACTCTGGATAAGAAATTCTCTGAAAGTGTAACTGAAGCGTTTGTCCGCCTTTTTAATGAGGGATTGATTTATCGAGGCAAACGATTAGTTAATTGGGATCCGAAACTACACACTGCAATATCGGATCTTGAAGTGGAAAATCGCGAGAAAAAAGGAAATACATGGCACATTCGCTATCCACTTTCATCAGGCGCAGTCTCGCAAAATGGCAACAACTTTATTTTGATCGCTACCACGCGACCCGAGACATTGCTTGGTGACAGCGCTGTCGCCGTTAACCCAAAAGATCCGAGATTTTCGGATCTAATAGGTTTATGCGCCAAACTTCCACTGGTAGGACGAAGTATCCCAATCATTGCAGACGAACATGCACAAATAGACAAGGGAACTGGCTGCGTTAAAATAACGCCTGCTCACGACTTTAATGATTATGAAGTTGGACAACGTCACCGGCTACCCATAATAAGAGTGCTGGATGAAGATGCCAAAATTATGCAAAAGGCTGAGTGTCTGAATGCAGATGGAAGTGAAAACAACACCATCAAAGCTAAATTACCGGAAAAATATATTGATTTGGATAGGTTCGAGGCACGAAGCCAAATTGTTTCCGACTTGAAAGAATTAGGACTTTTAGATTCCGTTCACCTCAATGATATGACTGTACCCTATGGCGACCGCAGTGGAGTAATAATTGAACCCATGCTAACAAACCAATGGTTTATAAACGCGCGCAAACTTGCCGGTCCCGCTATCAATGCTGTTGAAACAGAAAGAATAAAATTCGTGCCAGAACAGTATAAAAATATGTATTATTCATGGCTAAAAGATATCCAAGATTGGTGTATATCCCGACAGCTTTGGTGGGGACACCGAATTCCCGCTTGGTACGATGAAGACGGTATTGTTTATGTAGGGACATCCGATGATGAAATCCGAAAAAAATATCGGCTTGGAGATACTATTTTACGTAGAGATCCTGATGTCTTAGACACATGGTTTTCCTCTGCACTTTGGAGCTTTTCCACTTTAGGGTGGCCCGAAGTTAACTCACGTTTATCAACATTTCACCCAACTTCTGTTCTTGTTACTGGATTCGATATCATTTTTTTCTGGGTAGCGCGCATGATAATGTTGTCCATGCAACTTTTACGGGACGAAAATAAAATACCTCAAATTCCTTTCAAAACTGTTTATGTGCATGGTCTCATTCGCGATGAACAAGGACAAAAAATGTCAAAGTCGAAGGGAAATGTTTTAGACCCGCTAGATATGGTAGATGGAATAAGTAAAGAGGACCTGCAAAAGAAGCGTACTTCAAATATGATGCAAACAAAGTTATCGGAGGAAATCGCAAACCGTACAGCAAAACAATTTCCAAATGGAATTCCCAATCATGGTACAGATGCAGTGAGATTCACCCTTTGCGCACTTGCATCTCAAGGACGCGATATTAATTGGGACATGAAGCGACTCGGCGGCTACCGGAATTTCTGCAACAAACTTTGGAATGCCTCTCGATTTGTACTTCTTAATACAAAAGACCAAGATTTTGGCAATAACCAGTACGACGACCAATTGAGTCTGGCAGACCGATGGATTAGATCTAGACTTCAAACGACAATAAACGACGTTTTAAAATACTTGCAACAATATAGGTTTGATCTAGCAGCACAATCAATTTACGACTTTGTTTGGAACGAGTACTGTGATTGGTTCATTGAGTTGTCAAAACCAATTCTATGGGACGCAGAAACTTCGAACGTTAAGAAAATCTGCACAAGGCGCACACTTACCCTTACGCTAGAAACAACTTTGAGATTGGCTCATCCTATGATTCCTTATATAACTGAAGAAATCTGGCAATATATATCACCTATTGCCGATATTCACGGGAATACAATTATGCTTCAGCCATATCCATTATCAAGCTCAAAATTCATGGATGCTGAGGCTGAAAAAAAAATTAATTGGGTTAAATCTTTAGTGACTGCGATCAGAACTGTGCGAGCAGAAATGGGTATTCCGCCTGGGACACATCTTAGTGTTATGCTGGACAAAGGCACTGATGGAGATTACAAATTATTAGAGGACACTTATCAATTACTTATAAAACTAGGACGCTTGAAGACTATAAAATGGGTTGATGAAAGAGTTGGAACTCCCCCGGCGATCGCGGCATTAGCTGGAGGGCTGGAGATATTAGTCCTAATGGAAAGTCATGTTAGCATCACGGATGAGCTAAACCGTTTAGAAAAAGAAATGAGAAAAATTGATGATCAATGCCGAGCACTAGAGGCAAAACTGAGTAACCCTAGTTTTTCCAGTAAAGCCCCCAAAGAAGTTGTTGAAAAAGACAGAAAAAGGCTCCAAGAGTACAGAACAAATCACACAAGATTGAGTTTCCGTAAATCCAAGATGAGGTCAACATAAACCCCACCGATCATTGGCAAATAAATAGTAAAAAGGTATATTGAAGACAAAATATCAATCTTTTTTATGTGCTCATTGCGCTTAAAAAAACGTGACAACCAAGGCAAAACTAACGGAGCTGGTTATCAAGTTTATTTGCGCGAGTAAGCGGTCATTACAAATTTATTTCTGATAGCTTTTTAAAAATTGTAAACCTAAGAGTACAGACGGCTCAGAGACCCTAGATTTAATGCTGCCAAGTATTGTAACCAATTCGTTACCTAGGTTCTAAAATTTCGTGGCTTAGCTCTTGCGTAAATTATTTACACGATCACGCAGCTCCTTACCAGGCTTAAAGTATGGTACATATTTGCCGTTTAATTTTACAGAAGTTCCAGTTTTTGGGTTACGACCCAACCTTGGAGCTCGGTAATGTAAAGAGAAGCTTCCAAAACCTCGTACCTCTATCCTGCGGTTACTCGCAAGCGAGGTAGTCATCCTCTCCAATATCATTCTTACCGCTAACTCCACATCTCTTGGTGACAGATGATCTTGGCTCGCAGAGATTTTTTCAATTAGTTCTGATTTCGTCATTTTGCCGTTGTATGTCAATGGCCGGGGGCCATGTTCAAATGTTTCGGTATAAATCGTCCATTCCAGTTACATTTATGATAATAGATAGACGTAATAAAGCAAATCTTTATTGATTCAAAAACTACCTGCTCCTTTGTCCCACCCAGTGCAGCCGAGTATGCTACTTGTCCATTTGAGCTTTTATTAAGTCTCCAATAGTTGTTGGTGCATTCGAAACCTCTGGCTCACTCTTACGATGGGCTCTTATTGCAGCTTTTTCTTCTGACACATCCTTGGCTTTAATCGACAAATTTATAGTGCGATTTTTATGATCAATCAAAATAATCTTAGCCTCTATCTCTTCACCAACAGTCGTCAAAACTCGAGCATCATCCGCACGATCTCGGGACATTTCCGCTACCTTCAGAAAACCTGAAACATGCTCCGCCAGCTGAAGCGTAGCTCCTTTTTGATCAACTTCTCTTACTGTTCCCAAGACCACCGCTCCTTTATCATTTCTCTCGACATAATCACTAAATGGATCATCCAAAAGTTGCTTTATACCGAGGGAAATACGCTCTCTTTCGGCGTCTATGCTGAGGACAACGGTATCCACCTCCTCACCCTTTTTAAAATTACGGACAGCCTCTTCTCCAGAATCAGTCCATGAAATATCTGAGAGATGCACAAGCCCGTCAATTCCACCATCTAGACCAATGAATATTCCGAAGTCGGTAATAGACTTAATTTTTCCTGAGATTTTCTTACCTTTCTCCATACTACTAGCAAACTCATCCCACGGATTTGGATAACACTGCTTGATACCAAGTGAGATACGCCTTCTCTCTTCATCAATGTCGAGCACCATAACCTCTACTTCATCCCCTAACTGCACGATTTTAGATGGATGCACATTTTTGTTTGTCCAGTCCATTTCAGAAACGTGAACCAAGCCCTCTACACCATCCTCCAACTCAGCAAAACACCCATAGTCGGTCAAATTAGTAATTTTTGCCATGGCCCTGGCTCCCTCTGGGTAACGACCTTTTATATCTCCCCAAGGATCTTCTCCCATTTGCTTCATCCCAAGGGAAACTCGGTTACGCTCTCGATCGAATTTCAGTACTTTGACATCAATTTCGTCACCCACATTAATCATTTCAGACGGATGCTTTATTCGTTTCCAAGACATGTCTGTGATATGCAGTAATCCATCAATACCACCCAGATCTACAAATGCCCCATAATCAGTAAGGTTTTTAATTACACCTTTAATGGATACACCCTCTTCCAAATTTTGAAGCAATGCGTCGCGTTCTGCAGAATTCGCACTCTCCATCACTGCACGCCGACTGACAACCACATTATTTCGTTTTGGATCCAACTTTATAACTTTGAATTCTAAATCTTTACCCTCTAAATGTGTAATTTCTCGCAAAGGGCGAACATCAACCAACGAACCAGGCAAAAATGCACGTAATCCCCTAACATCAACAGTAAATCCACCTTTTACTTTACCACTGATGATTCCAATCACCGTTTCATCCGATTTGTGCGCGGCTTCTAAATCGAGCCAAGACTCAGCTCGACGTGCCTTTTCCCTCGACAATCGCGTGGCACCGAAGCCATCCTCAACAGCCTCCAAGGCCACTTGAACTTCATCCCCGACCACAACTTCGACGGCACCTCTGTCATTAAAAAACTGGTCTACAGGTATGACCCCCTCGGACTTAAGGCCTGCATGCACGGTAACCCAATCTTTATCAATGTCTATAATGACTCCCGTTATTATTGCACCTGGGTTCATTTCGACGGTTTTGAGACTCTCTTCGAACAATTCTTGAAAATTTTCACTCATTAGTTCTACCTTCAAACTACATTTATGAAGTACCTGAACAAACCTCAGTTATATCCAAACTTCAATGCTTCGCACTACCAGTTAGTGCGACGTTATTAATTTCGTTGCAACCGAAGCCCAATGACTGGCAAGGCTCCAATTGCAGGCTTAATTACATATACCACGAGCCACGATCATGTCCATTAGGGCGTCAACTACCCCCTCTACTGACATATCAGTGCTATCAAGCTTAATGGCGTCAATCGCAGGTACCAGAGGAGAAACACTTCTCTCAGAATCTCTTTGGTCTCGTTTCTGAAGCTGGCGCCAAATGGCGGGCAGACTAACATTATCCCCCCTTAGGAGCAACTGTTTATAACGCCGTTTAGCTCGAGTCTCTATAGTTGCGGTCAAAAACAATTTCAATACGGCATCCGGAAATACCACAGTTCCCATGTCACGTCCATCAGCAACCAATCCAGGTGCAATAGCAAAAAGGCGCTGACGCTCGGTTAATGCAGTTCTTACTTCCGAGTACGATGCTAACACTGAAGCCCTCTCCGCAGTGCGCTCAAGCGCAATATCTCGCGATATATTCTCGCCCTCTAAAAAAACTTGCATACCCGACATAGTCTCAGCTTGGAATGATATATCCAAATTAATTGCGAGCTTTTTAAGGCGTTTTTTATTATTTAAGTCAACATTGTGCCGCTCTACTGCTACCGCTAATGCTCTATACAGTGCGCCGCTATCTAAATAATTGTATGACAACTTCTTTGCAATGCTCATTCCTACGGTGCCCTTACCCGCCCCACTCGGTCCATCTAACGTCACAACATTCACAGCACTCACAATCATTGAGTCTCCACAACCACATCGAGTCCTACTTGACGAGATAGTTGAACGAACGTAGGAAAAGACGTTGCTACATTTTTACAATTTAAAATACTAATCTCAGAAGTAGCCCTCAATGCGGCAACGCTAAACGCCATAGCAATACGATGATCACCCAAACTGTCCACTTCACCGCCGCCAATTGCTCCGCCGACCACGGTTAAACCGTCAACGGCAGGAATTACCTCGATTCCCAGCAACGTCAAGCCATCAGACATTGCTTTTATTCGATCACTTTCCTTAAAACGAAGTTCGGCAGCATCTGATAGGCGAGTTGCGCCAGAAGCACATGCTGCCGCCACAAAGATTGCTGGAAATTCATCGATTGCCAAAGCTACTTGGTCTTTTGGAATATCAATTCCGACTAAAGGTCTATATTTTATTTGAATGTCCGCTACGGGTTCTTTCCCTTGATTGAAAGTCTGCAAAAACTGAATATCTGCTCCCATCATTTTTAGGATGTTGACAACGCCGATTCGTGTGGGATTGACGCCTATATTCTTTAATAGTAGTGAGGAACCTGGAGTTATAGCTGCAGCAACCATAAAAAATGCTGCTGAGGAAATATCGGAGGGAATCTCAACGCTCTTCCCCAAAAGAGGCGTACCACCCCGAATAACAATCTTAGAATTAATGGTTCTCACGTCACATCCAAACTCCTTTAGCATACGCTCTGTGTGATCTCTAGTCGGAGCAGGTTCAGCAACGGAAGATTCTCCATCGACATACAGACTTGCCAAAAGAATGCTAGACTTAACTTGTGCACTTGCGATCGGCATTTCATAGGCTATCTTCTTGAGTTTTCGATTGCTCCTGATTTTTATGGGTGGAAATCCGTCCTCAGAAGTCTCTATGATAGCACCCATTCGCCTCAAGGGGATTGCAATTCGATTCATCGGACGCTTCGAAAGCGAAACGTCACCTTCCAATTCAACGTCAAAATTTTGACAAACCAAAATACCAGCCAGAAGTCGCATAGATGTTCCAGAATTCCCTAAATAAAGAGGCTTTTTGGGCTTCTTTAGACCATATAACCCCACACCATGAATTATTAACCTTCCGTCAGAGGGTCCCTCTATTACAACTCCCATATCCCGTAATGCCTGTAAAGTCGCTAACGTATCCTCGCCCTCCAAGAAACCGGAAATACTGGTTAATCCTTCAGCTAAAGCACCAAACATCAGGGATCTGTGTGAAATTGACTTATCGCCGGGAATTCTCAATTCAGCACAACAATGTCCTCCAGGCTTAACTCGGTATTTTATTTCTTCAAAGCCCTTTGCATCATGAGAATTGCTTTCGTTCTCAATTCTATCGAGATTAATTCGACTGAGGTACCTCCGCGCGCCCTGAGCCTTGGTGAAAACTTCCATTAACGTATTTGAGTCAGATGAATCGATGGCATTTCGTAAAATATGGAGATCCGCCAATGAACAATCCAAAGATTTTACTATGGCCCGTCTGTTAGCAAGGGCAATATCTCTCCACATTGTTGGATCACTCGCGGCAATTCGAGTAAAGTCTCGAAAACCGCCGGCGGCAAAACGAAAAATGTCTTGATAATCCGCTCTGGATGCTAAGGTTGCGACAAGAGAGTAGGCGAGCATATGAGGAAGATGACTGGTTGATGCAAGGATTTCGTCATGTCGGGAGGTATCCATGAAGCATACAGAAGCTCCGAATTTCTCCCATAAGGATTTCACATGCTGAAGGTTTTTCTGACCAGTTTTCAAAGTAGGAGTCAAAATAACAAGGTGATTTGCAAATAACTCTGGGGCGGCTGCCACCATTCCACTTTTCTCTGACCCAGCTATGGGATGACCCGGAACATATTGGAATGGCTCAAAGCCATAAACTGCTTTCGCAGTCTCGACTGTATATCCCTTCACACTGCACACGTCAGTAATGGTGACACAGTCTCGCAGTAATCTCCGGCACTCACTTAAGACACTTTCAAATTCTAACGTCGGCACGCATATAAGTATCAAATCGTTCCCATTTAGATCTGATGAGATTTCGGATAAATTTTCGATTGCTCTGTCAATCACACCGGTCTCTTTTGCTGACATTAGGGTGGATGATTGTCGATTTAATCCAATGACCTCTTTACATAACTTTCTCTTTTTTGCTGCAAGAGCAATGCTTGCACCAATCAATCCTAATCCGATTATGACAATGCGTTTAAAAAGAACGTTTTCTACTGACAGTTCATAGCTCATGTGCATACTCAGCTTGTAGATATTTAGCAGGATTGATGAAAACTTATTTTTGTTTGCCTAAAGAACTGATTGAGGATAAGAACCAAGAAGCTTTGTATATATACTCTCGCTTTTCAGTTCTTTCAACAACTGCTCAATTCTCTGATCATCACTATGGCCCACAAAATCAATGAAAAAGACATAAGACCACTTGCTTCCTTTGGCGGGCCGACTTTCAACTCTAGTCAAATCAATACCGGCAGCATAAAAGATCTTCAATATACTATACAGTGATCCTGGTTTATTGTGCATTGAGACAACTATTGAAGTTTTATCGTGCCCACTTGCCGATACTTTTTCTCTACCGATGATCAGGAATCTCGTGGCATTGTCTGGCTGATCCTCGATTTTACTCTCTAATTGTTTAAGCCCGTATAAGTCACAGGACGAGAGGCCTGCAATTGCTGCAGAATTCCATTCCCCTTGCGCGAGCTTTGCAGCGATAGCATTACTGCTCACGGGAATTTGTTCAATTTTTGGATAATTAGAATCTAACCATTTCCTACACTGTGCTAACGATTGTGAATGAGAATATACCCGAGTAATTTTTTTCGCATCCGAATTGGGTCCTATGAGAAGATGATGATGTATCTGCAGTTCAACCTCTCCAACAATTGAAAGCGTCGTATCTACAAAATTATCTAATGTCTGATTTACCATACCCTCAGTTGAATTCTCAACGGGAACCACACCGAAGTCACACTCTCCCGATACAACTTCTCTAAAAACATCTTCAATAGCTGGTTGGGGAGCGTTTATGACGGATTTTCCAAAATGCTTTGCAGCCGCCTCATGGGTAAATGTTCCCTCCGGTCCGAGGAATGCAACTTTTAATGGCCTTTCCATCGAAAGACACATAGACATGATTTGTCTGAACACCAGCGCCATGTCCTCGTTGGTTACAGGACCAGTATTTGCCTCCATGACACGTCGTAAAACTTGCGCCTCGCGCTCTGGTCGGTAAAAGCTCCTATCTCCCTGTTTTTGTTTTAACTCTCCAACTCGTTGAGCACATCTCGCACGATTATTTATTGCTTGACAAATTTGATTATCTAAAGTGTCAATTTCAGAGCGAATGACGGCGAGAGGGTCCTTGACTTTCATATTAAAAATTTATCTCACCTAAATTAGGTCTCATCAGATCTTCCAACTAAATTTATTTCTTCCGCCTCAGCAATTCGCGCTAAACTAACCAAACGCTCGTTCTGTTTCAAACGAATTACTCTCACGCCCTGCGTATTTCTTCCGACTACTGACACTTCTTCAGAGCGTGTTCTTACCATCGTTCCCTGATCTGAAATCAACATTATTTCATCCCCGGCGAATAATTGAGCGGCACCAACAAGTGGACCATTGCGGTCACTTGCCTGTATTGCAATCATGCCTTTTCCTCCTCGACTTTTGGTGGGAAACTCCGAACATTCAGTTCGTTTACCAAAGCCGTTATCACAGACTGTCAATAAATACCCGTTGTCCTCTGGAACCACCATTGATATTACTTTACCTCTGTTTTTTAGACGCATACCTCTGACTCCCTTTGACACGCGACCCATTGACCGAACATCCGTGCTCTTGAAACGAACGGCTTTGCCTTCACTGCTAAACAACATAATGTCGTTCCCGTCGTTGATGATAGCAGTTCCAACCAGCACATCTCCCGCAACAAGCTCAACTGCACGCAGTCCTGCTTTGCGTGGATTTGAGTAATGAGACAACTGCGTTTTCTTTACGGTTCCGTTAGCTGTCGCCATTATGACGTACTGGTCACTACTGTATCCATCTACCTGTAATATAGAGTTTATCCTTTCTCCATCATCCAAAGGAAGTAAATTTATTATCGGTCTGCCTCTCGAATTACGACCGGCCAAAGGTATCTGATACACCTTTAACCAATAAACTTTTCCAGCATTTGTAAAGCATAAAATGGTGGCATGTGTGCTAGCTATTAATAAGTGTTCAATAAAGTCTGCATCTTTGACGGCGGTAGCAGATTTCCCCATCCCACCTCGTCTTTGTGATTGGTAATCAGAGAGGGGCTGTGTCTTAGCATATCCCCCATGAGAAATGGTGACCACCCGCTCTTCCTCAGCAATAAGATCCTCAACAGTCAGATCGTGCTGTGATTCTACTATTTGAGTCCTCCTGGGATCTCTGAATTCCCTAGCGACACTCTCCAATTCATCCTTTATAACAGCCATCAGTCTGTGAGTATCTGACAGAATGTTTTGGTACTCTGATATCTCATCAAATTTTAGCGTTGCTTCATCTAATATTTTCTGCTGCTCCAAACCTGTGAGTCGGTGTAATCTTAAATCAAGTATGTCTCGCGCTTGATTTGGGGATAAATAATATTCTCCATTTATTAAACCATATCCATCTTCATTCGAGAAGACAACAGAGGGCTCAGCATCAACGCGCTCCAATAGCGATTCTACTGAGCCTGGATTCCATGCTCTACCAAGAAGCGCAGCCCTCGCTGCAGTCGGATTTTCGGCATTTTTTATTACTGCTATTATTGGATCAATATTCATCAACGCGACTGCAAAACCCGTTAATGTGTGGGCTCGCGCACGTGCTTTCCTTAACAAAAAAATACAACGCCTAGTAACTACTTCGCGCCTGTGGGAAATAAAAGCCTCAAGTAATTCTTTAAGATTTAAAATCTTCGGTTGACCATCCACTAATGCAACAATATTTATTCCAAATACAGTTTGTAGCTGAGTCTGTGCATATAAGTTATTAAGCACGACTTCGCCAATCTCTCCTCGCTTGATTTCGATAACGACTCGTAATCCATCTTTGTCCGACTCGTCTCGCAATTCAGAAATTCCTTCAATCTTTTTTTCTTTCACCAATTCTGCGATTCGTTCAATCAAGCGTGCTTTGTTCAACTGATATGGAATTTCTGTGACAATAATAGTCTCTCGACCGCTTTTGTCATTAATCTCAACATGAGCTGACGCTCGCACGTATATCCGTCCTCTTCCCGTCTTATACGCTTGAATAATGCCAGCTTTTCCATTGATAATGGCACCAGTTGGAAAATCTGGGCCGGGAATATATTGCATTAACTGATCAATGGTGATGTCACTGTTGTCAATCATAGCGAGACAACCTGAAATGATATCAATGAGATTGTGAGGAGGTATGTTAGTTGCCATACCCACAGCAATTCCAGACGAACCATTTACCAATAAGTTTGGAATACGAGTCGGCATAACTACCGGAATTGACTCGGATTCATCGTAATTAAGTTGATAATTAACTGTTTCTTTCTCTAAATCCTCGAGCAACGCATGCGCTATCCTCGTCATTCGAATCTCGGTATACCTCATTGCGGCAGCGGAATCACCGTCGATTGAACCAAAATTTCCTTGTCCATCTACTAACATGTGTCGTAACGAAAATGGTTGTGCCATCCGAACAATAGTGTCGTAAACAGCACTGTCACCATGAGGATGATACTTACCAATAACATCACCGACGATTCGTGCAGATTTTTTGTATGGCTTATTCCAGTCATTATTCAACTGGTGCATCGCAAAAAGAACTCGTCGATGCACCGGCTTTAAGCCATCTCTAACATCAGGTAATGCTCTTCCAACTATGACGCTCATAGCGTAATCAAGATAAGATTGTTTTAGTTCCTCTTCAATCTTGACGAGTACGATATCTTTTGCCAGATTACTCATATTTCTCCGTGCACATCTCAGACCTTGAGCAGATTTGCTACTTCAATTTTTTTTATAAAAACATTCGTCAAAATGACCGCTAATCTGTATATAATAATACCACATTTCATGGCTTTGCGGCGTAATTATATTTGCGAGAGTTGGATAAGAAATTTCAGAAATTCCCCGTCAATCATAATAAAACAGTTGGATTCGGCGGGACTTAATACTTTGCGGTAAGAGACTTCAATGTTTATTGATACATTACTAAACTGCAGGTGGGTAATACCAATCATCCCACAAAATTGTGTGTTTGAAAGGGTTTCGATTGCGATTCATAAAAAAAGGATAATTGCAATTTGCGAACAATCGGAGGCCTCACAAAGGTTCGAACCATCCGTCACCTATGCCCTAGACCGACACTTAGTTTTGCCTGGACTTATTAATAGCCACACTTACGCATCCTTAAATGTATTAGCAAAAATTATTTTTGAACAATCTAACCAAAGTTGGTTTCACAAGTTACCTCAGGTTCTCACTAACTATTCCAGTAGCCCTGACTTGATAAGTGATGCAACACAAATTGCCGTCGCCGAGATGATAAAGACGGGCACAACATGCTTTGCAGACGTAGCTCTATTTTCAAATATTGCCGCAAATGTTGCCAGAGAATGTGGCATTAGGAGTCAAATTAGTTTCCCCTTGACTGAGACTTCAAAACTCATCAATAAAAGCTGGGAAGCCCAAATAAATGTTGGCCTTCGGCTTTTTGATGACTATAAGAATAGTGAGCAAATAAGAGTAGCTTGCGCACCACAATCAATCTCGTCATTAGATAATAACAAGCTAACTGATCTTGCCACCTATGTTCATGAAATAGAACTTCCTTTGCAGATCTGCGCGCAGAATTGGTTAGAAGAAATTTCAGTTTCATTAAAAAAATTCAAGGCAAGACCATTAGAAAGATTAGCAGCATGCGGTCTGCTCACTCCGCAAAGTCAATTAATCCACATGACTCAGCTAAAACAAAGTGACTTATTGCTCTTACAAGAGTTTAATAGTCATATAATTTACTGTCCTCGATTCAACCTCATAAGTGCCAGCGAATTTTATCCAGTTGGAAAACTGAAAAAGATGGATATCAATGTGGCTCTTGGATCTGGTGGGTTCTCGCGAGACCTCTCCTTCGATTTACTGAACGATTTGCAATTCGCATCCTTTCTCAGCAGAGCTCTTGATCAAGATGATATGGCACTATCACCTCTTGAATCACTTCGCATGGCCACCTTAGATGGAGCAACGGCGTTAGGTTGGCAGGAGGAAATTGGTACTCTTGAGGTCAACAAACTCGCTGATTTA
Source organism: Cellvibrionales bacterium UBA1854 (assembly GCA_002338445.1). Classification (GTDB taxonomy): domain Bacteria; phylum Pseudomonadota; class Gammaproteobacteria; order Pseudomonadales; family Porticoccaceae; genus TMED48. The sequence goes on from DDII01000029.1 coordinate 59,476, forward strand.
ATTGCGATTGAGATTAAATATAGTGATGAGCAAACTATAAACAACATCGCCGCTGGAGTAGTGTATAAAAGTTACAATCATAAGATCACTCACAGTTTTGTGGGAGGACTGCCGCTGATGATAAATGGCAATCTTGAGACATTAAATGAAGAACTTTTACATCGCAAACGTAGAGATTGGGTCGCAAAGATGGTTCACGTTGACTATTAATAAAACTTTGGTTTACAGCTTGGGAGATCTATGAATAACATCGCTTTATCCGAAGTAAACAAGTTTAACTCCACTGCACGTGTTTGGTGGGATTATAACGGAGATTATAAGACCCTGCATAAAATCAATCCACTTCGTGCAAACTGGATTGACCAAAACTCTCCCGTAGCAGGCTGTCGCGTTTTGGATGTGGGGTGCGGAGGAGGAATCCTGTCAGAGGCTCTTGCCAGACGTGGTGGTCACGTCACTGGAATTGATATTGCTGCAAACGCCTTGGATACTGCTAAGAGACATAGCCTTGAATCGGGGCTAAAAATAAATTATGAGCTCTCAACAGCAGAAAACTTCGCTTCCAATTGCTCTGAAAGATTCGAGATTATAACATGCTTAGAGGTTCTGGAACATGTCCCAGAGCCGGATTTAGTAGTTGGAGCTTGCGCGACACTACTAAAATCTGGTGGTAGCGTATATTTCTCCACAATTAACAGAAATTTAAAGTCGGCGTTGTTTGCCATCTTAGGCGCCGAATACCTTTTGCGTTTACTCCCCATCGGAACTCACCAACATAAGAAATTTATTCGACCATCGGAGCTGGCTAGTTGGGCTAGAGGATATGAACTAAAAATAGAGGATATGACTGGATTATCCTTCAATCCTTTCACAAAAAACTTCCGTCTTGAATCAAGTCAAGTCGATGTTAATTACATGATTCAAGCGAAAAAACGAACCTAACAAACCTCTTTAATAGGAAGTAAAATGATCGCTTTTAGTGGCCTGCTCTTCGATTTAGATGGAACACTCCTTGATACAGCTCCTGACTTTGTGACGTCTGTAAACTCCCTTTTAGGTAGGTATGAACGTTCCCATCTTGATTTTGAGCTTATTCGAAACCGAGTAAGTGAGGGGTCGGCCAGTTTACTTGAACTTGCGTTTAACGTTACACCCATCGACCTAAACTTCGACACCTTGCAAAACGAATTGTTGACTCTTTACCTTAAACATCTTGGAGACAAGACTAAAATTTTCCCACACATAAACCAAATACTAACTGAGTGCGACCAGCGGGCGTTACCATGGGGCGTTGTTACAAATAAACCTTGGATGTATACAGAACTTTTACTGAAGAAATTAAATCTAATTAATCGTGCGCGCTGCATAATATGCCCTGATCATGTTAAAAATCCTAAGCCACACCCAGAGTCACTTCAACTTGGCAGTATGCATCTCAATGTAAAAATTGATGAGTGTATATATATAGGTGATCATTCACGAGACATATTGGCTGCCAAAAATGCTGAAATGCGTTCGATTTTGGCTGCTTGGGGATACATAAACAAACATGAGGATATCTCTTGTTGGAATGCTGATTGGATTGCGCTCACCCCAAAAGAACTCTTCAACCTTCTTTTTAAAGAGCTAGAATTTTGAAAAAGTTCTCAGTCTCCTCATATGCAGCAGCGAGTGATTTATTAAGTGGACGCATTATTTTGATAACTGGTGCAGGTGACGGCATCGGCAGAGCTGTAGCAATCGCAGTTGCTCGGTATGGCGCAACTGCAGTACTCACGGGTCGAAATATTAATTCCCTTGAGACCACATACGACAAAGTAGTGGGCGAAACGGGCTCAGAGGCGGTAATTTGCCCCCTTGATTTGGAGCACGCAAAAGACTCTGATTACTTAGAATTAAAAAATCGAATTGAGGTCGAATTCGGAACTTTGGATGGATTAGTTAATAACGCAGCGATTTTGGGAGATAGAATGCCGCTCAACCAATATAAGTCAGAACTATGGGAGAAAGTACTTCGGACCAATTTAACCGCTCAGTTTCAGCTCACCCGCTCACTGATGCCTCTCCTGGAACAATCTACTCATGGCGGATCTATCATCTTTACCACCTCTGGAGCGGGGCAATCGAGCCGGGCATTCTGGGGTGCATACGCAGTTTCAAAGTGCGCAGTAGAAGGACTTATGCGAGGCTGGGCCGCAGAACAAGAAAATTTGGGGGAGCTCAGGATTAATGCAATTAATCCCGGAGCTACGCGCACGGCAATGCGTGCAAAAGCTTATCCGGCAGAAAATCCAAGTGACTTGAAAACCGCCGATCAAATTATTTGGGCATACCTTTATTTACTTGGTAATGACAGTCTTGGCGTGAATGGAAAAACAATTCACGCCCAACAGTGAAATAAGTTGCTAGAAATCTCTCTCAGATTCTTTTAAGGCAGCTCCGGGAGTGTTTAGGAGTATTCTTTCCTACTCTTAACGAGGTTTTTTTGTCTTGGATGAATGTTAGTGTTCCCTCTCGCTCGTAATTTTTTTTCATTGCGCCGACGCATATCTCTATCAATTTCCTTTTCCGAACAGTGAACGGCGTCAAGCTGGACGACATCTAACAAAGATCTAGTTTGCAATTCGTCCAAGTAAATGAATTCGCCTCTTCGGACAATAGAGGGAAGTTCGATTGGTCCAAAACTTATACGCTTCAGACGATTAACTTCAATACCTTGCGATTCCCACAGGCGTCGCACTTCTCGGTTTCGACCCTCTGAAATCGTGACACGATACCATTTGTTAGATGAAATTGGTTTATAATCTGAGCGCGGATGAAAATTCGGTTTTACGGTGTCAAATCTACCAAAACCATCATTCAAGACAACGCCTTCAGTTAAACGGTTTATGATTGACAAGTTAACAGCGCCGTAAACTCTTACTAAATATTGTCGAGAAATTCCATATCGAGGGTGCATAAGGCGATTGGCTAGCTCTCCATTATTAGTGAACAGAAGTAAGCCACTAGTATTGATATCTAAGCGACCCACAGATATCCAACGCCCTCTGGGAAGACGGGGTAATTGCTCATATACTGTCGTACGCCCTTTTTCATCAACAGTAGTGCATATTTCTCCCTCCGGTTTGTTATACATCAAAACTCTTGGGTACCCTTGATGAATGTATGGTACCACTTTCCCATCCAGAATAATTTTGTCCGAAGAACCTACTCGGTCGCCTATCTTAGAAATATTACCGTTCACAGATACTCTTCCCTCGGCGATCCAACGCTCCGCCTCCCGGCGAGAACCTAGACCCGCCGCAGCGAGTACTTTGTGAATTTTTTCAGACATTAATTTATCCGATTAATTAAATATTGACAGGAATACTGATGAAAACTGGTGTATCCTAAAGAGACTTTCAGGTTCTAGTTCTCTGTAATTTCACTGCTTGCGCTTTCTAATACACCCAGAGTTGGTTGGTGCACATTAGCCTCCATATTTTCGCCAACTTTCAATTCTGGCAACTGTCCAAGATCACTCAAATTAAAATAATTTAAAAACTCTTTTGTGGTCGCATAAAGCGCCGGCTTACCCGGAACATCACGATGTCCCACAATTTTTATCCACCCCCGTTCCAGCAAAGTTCTTATCATATCTGAACTTACTGCTACCCCTCGCACCAACTCAATATCTCCTCGAGTTAGCGGTTGTCGGTAAGCAATAAGTGCAAGAGTTTCGAGCATAGCATTAGAGTACCGCTTCGGCTTTTCTTCCCAAAGTCGATGCATCCAACTCGCTAATTTCTCTCTAATTTGAAACCTAAAACCACTAGCTACTTCCACCAATTCATAACCGCGATCTCGGCAATCTAACTGAATATCCTCCACAGTTGCCAGTATTTGATCTCTCGCTGGTCTTTCCGAATCGGAAAATAAATTTTCTAATTCTGCGATGGTTAAGGGCGTTGGAGACAAAAGTAAAGCACCCTCAATAATTTGACGCAACAACAGCGATTTCATAACTCTTGCGCCCTAACATAGATCATCCCAAAAGAATCGGTTTGAACGATGTCAACCAACCTTTCTTTCATCAATTCCATAACGGCCAAAAATGTGACAATTACCCCTAACTTTCCCTCTATGGGGTCAAATAAACTGCCAAAAGTAACAAACGTTTGCTTGTTTAAGCGACTTAAAATGTCCGCCATACGCTCGCGAGTAGAGATAATTTCCTCTGAAATTTCATGATGCTGCGACAAACGAGAACGTTCATCCACCGATTCCAAAGCCTTTTTTATGTCTTGCAAAGTAACAGTTGGTCGGAGGATAACGGGATCAGGGCCACTAAGTTCTGCTCGAGCAAGAAAAATATCGCGGTCAAGTCGAGTTAGCTTATCTATGTTCTTAGCTGCATTTTTAAATACCTCATATTCTTGAAGCCTGCGAATCAATTCCGCACGGGGATCCATTGCCTCTTCAATCACTTCAGAGACGCGGGGAAGTAGCATTTGCGATTTAATTTCCGTTAACATAGCAGCCATAACTAAATAGTCCGACGCTAACTCAAACTTTAGATCTTGCATAATGCTAATATAGTCAGTGTACTGCCGAGTAATCTCAGACACGTTAATATCCAGGATATCCAAATTCTGTCGTTTTATTAAATATAGCAGCAAATCTAGAGGGCCCTCAAACGCCTCAAGGATTACCTCCAAAGCATCTGGGGGGATATAAAGGTCATCAGGAAATACCGACAGCTTTTGCCCTTGCACTACCGCGAAAGGCATCTCCACTTGCCGTGGAAAAGCATTTTTTTGATTATTTTTGGGAGATATGGGGGGCAAAGAAATCCTTTTTTTTCAAAATTTTCTAATAGCTAAATTTTGGTTCAACAACCGGTATTGCATCACAAGTTAAGCAATCTCTAGAGACTGAGTTAAGCTTACATTATTGAGGCCAAATCGCCTAATCCCGCGCGCACAAGTTTCGGCACCTCTCCGGTTAAATCAACCACTGATGTAGACTCAACACCACAATATCCTCCATCAACGATGCCATCAACAATGCTCTCAAAGCGTTGTCTAATTTCGTCAGGGTCAGCTACGCCATATGGATCATTCTGTATCGCTAAGGTGAGGCTCATTAAAGGCTCGCCAAGAGCGGTCAACAATGCTAGAACAATATTATTTTGTGGTATTCTAATCCCCACCACTTTTCTTTTGGGATGAAACAATCGATTAGGTAAAGAGGAGGAGGCTGGCAATAAAAAAGTGAATGGCCCAGGGGTCTTTGCCCTCAAAATACGATAATTACTGTCACTAACTTTGGCAAACTTTGCAACTTCAGAGAGATCTCGACATAAAAGCGAGAAATCTTGATCTCTTCCAATCCCACGGATAACGCGAATCCGATCAACAGCACGCTTCTCGCCAATCTTACATCCGATCGCATAAACAGAATCAGTCGGATAAATAATTACTCCACCTGAATTAAGTATATCCGTGATTTTCTGGATCAAACGAATTTGTGGGTTTTTAGGATGAATTGTTAAAAACAAACTCATGGGTATTTCCGGTGTGAAATGGTTGATATTACTTTTACTTAATTATAATTTTTCAGCATAATAGAAACTAAGGGTTTTGTATTGAACTAACTGGTCATAACTTTATAAATGACATTATTCTATGATCTTTACCAAGAGATGGATAGGTGCGCTGCTAGCGCAGTGAGAGAATTAGAGCTATAAATTAAACATGAGTTATTTTAAAAGACCCAAGGTCCAAGACGGTGGTGGCGCAGTAACCAAAAAAAAGTCTCATCAGGAGAACCTGTTCCTGAATATTGCTTGTAATTTAATAATTCCTACCTTCACCTTCATGAAGCTCAGCGAAGAGAATTATTTAGGCATAAAGCTCGCCATAATAACTGCTCTCCTGTTCCCTTTAATCTACGGAATTCGGGATTTCATAGTAAGAAAAAATTTGAACTTTTTTTCTACCCTTGGAGTGATAAGTATTTTATTGACAGGGGGTATCAGTTTGATGGAGCTAAATGCCTCCTATATTGCCATTAAAGAAGCTTCTATACCCTCACTTCTTGCACTTGCCACCCTTATATCTCTCAAATCATCAAAGCCGGTGATTCGTATATTTGTCGAATTTATTTTCGAAATGGAATTAATAAGTGAGGCACTAAAGAAAAATGGTCGCGCCACAGAATTTGAAACCCTTTTAGTTAGTGGCTCTTGGATTCTCGCGGGCGGTTTTTTAATCTCAGCCGTCCTAAATTACGTGCTTGCCACTATCATTTTAACCGCTACACCGGGCACTGTGGAATTTAACGAGCAACTTGGCACGATGTGGGCTCTCAGTTTTCCAGTGATAGCTTTGCCAGTAACGCTAATTTTGTTTGCAAACCTCTATTATCTCCTGAAAAGTATCAAGCGTATTACAGGCATTCCACTTGAAGATCTACTGAAGAAGAAAATGACAAACTGACCTATGTGGTATGTAATTAATTGTGAAGATTATCCAGACACCACCGATTTAAGATCTTCGGCAAGAGTGGAACATCTAGACCGATTGCAGCGACTTAAAGACCAAGGACGGCTGTTGGTAGCAGGACCATACCCTAAAATCGATAACACAAATCCCGGAGGACATGGTTTTAAAGGTAGCTTGATAATTGCGGATTTTAATTCACTCCAAGAGGCAGAGACTTGGGCAAGCGAAGATGCCTACTTAAAAATAGGCGTTTATAAAAAAATAGAAGTGAATCCTTTTAAATATGTACTACCTTAGTTTTAATAATGAGATTTTTAATTACTCGTGCTATTCGACCGCGTGACATCCTCGCCAACCAAAAGAGAACATTTATGCTAAAACTGATGCTTAATGGGCCACTACTTGTGTTTGGTATTTTCACCCAGCCTATCATTTCCCAAGAACTTCGAGAATCTGATAATAATGCCACGGAAACAATCATTATTGAACGCAATAATATTGATCCCACACCTAAAAATGAGGCTGTTGAAGATTTCGACCCCAGAGTGTCTGATGAATTAACTAATTTTCAAGCTCAATCAACCAGCAATTTTAGTCAATCGCCTATCCCTGCAAACACTGTGCATGAGAAACGTGGTTATATAAGCGATGAGTATTATGTTCCAGTCAGAAGTGTACCCAATCAAAATGGAAAAGTTACCCACAACGGGCTCAAGAGCGGCACTCCATTAACGATTACGGATAGCGACGGGCAATGGAAAAGAATTCTTACTGACTTTGGTCAACAGGGTTGGATTGAAAAACGATTCATATCAGAGAGTCCAATTTCGCGTACATTGCTGATCGAGGAAAGAGAAGCAAAAAAAATTCTGGAGCAAATGTTAAAAGAAGAACAAATGATTTCCAACAAGTTAAAAGATGCGCTCGCACAAAAAAATAATGAATATAATTCTTTAGTTATTAGTCACGAAAATGAAAAAAATACAATTGCTGGAACTAACAATAACATCCCCAAATCGGTAATTGATGAAAATATCGAACAATTAGTTAAAAGGAACCATTTGCTGATTCAAGAAAATGACGTGTTGACGGCGCAATTGCAGGTGTCACAACAAAATGAGGGACAACAATTCTTTTTGTATGGTGCGATATCAGTTTTCTTGGGCGCACTTCTAGCGGCACTAATTCCGAAGATTCGAGGAAGAAGGCGTCTATCAACTTGGAAATAAGAGATGTAATTTTGAAAAAAAATATAAGTCGTCGAATCAATATCATACTCACCATTTGCTGCATCACCTTCTCCCAACTAGCTGTATGCAAATGTAATAAAGTTGAATTTGTAACAGATTCTGGAAAATTTGTTATTGAAATCTATCCCAATCATGCCCCGCTCACATCCTCAAACTTCATCAAGTTGATTAATGAATTTCACTATGACGGATTAATCTTCCACCGGGTTATACCCCAATTTATTGTCCAAACAGGGGGGTATACATTCGATTTTACGCCACGTCACAACCAAACCCCTCCCGTGCCAAATGAGGGAAATAATCAATTAAAAAATGTCCGAGGAAGTGTCGCCATGGCGAGGACTTCAGATCCGCATAGTGCTCAATCACAGTTTTTCATAAATATAACAGACAATCCGTCGCTTAATTCCTCTGCAAATAATTACGGTTATGCAGTATTTGGCAAAGTTGTCGACGGAATGTCTATTGTCGATGCTATCGCCGCTAAAAAAACTCATAACTATGGAATGTTTAGGGATGTTCCAATCAAACCAATAAGGATTCTTAAAGCAAGGGAAACACAAGAAAGTCTGTGTGACACGCCGATAGTGAACGCAAAAAAAATGTAGGGATGAATGGAAATTGATTTCTCTCAGTGTAAATGTTAATAAAATTGCACTACTTCGAAATTCTAGGCCGGGAAACTTTCCCTGCGTGCTTACTTTCGCCAAGAGTTGTATCAACCTTGGGGCACATGGTATCACCGTACATCCGCGGCCGGATGGCCGACACATTCAACCTAAAGACGTAAAACAACTCTCCGATCTCATTACCCCGCTGAAAAAAATTGAGCTAAATATTGAAGGGAATCCCTTCTGCATGCCGACTGAAAAATATCCCGGCTTCTTGGCTTTAGTAGAGCACTCAAAGCCAGACCAATGCACGCTAGTTCCGGATACCAACGAGCAGTTAACTTCTGATCACGGTTTTAATTTACAGGAGTATGGAACCCTACTCGAGCCAATTATAGATCAAATAAAATCCTCAGGGATTCGCACTAGTATTTTCATAGATCCGGATCTAGAACAAGTCAGGAGAGCCGCTGAATTAGGTGCCGACTGTATTGAACTGTACACCGGCCCTTTCGCCCAAGCTTGGGGGACCAAACATTTAGAAAAAATATTTTCTCAACATCTCACCGCCTCAAAGCTTGCAGCAGATCTGGGAATGAGGGTCAACGCCGGCCATGATCTAAACCTAGTAAATTTAAAAAAATTTGCATCAATACCTGAGCTTGCTGAGGTCTCTATCGGTCATGCGCTCATTATTGAGGCACTCAACCGAGGATTAGAAGAGGCCATTCATGCCTTTCGCTCGGCATTAAATTGATTGATCCGCTTTTTATTAATCTCTCATTTCCCAGAATAACGATCAAATTACGCAGCATTTAAAAACCTCTTTAAAGGATTGAATCAGACCAAAAATCAGGATGCTTGTATATGAACCAAAAAATCGATAGCCCGAGTTATTTATCCAGAAAAGAATCTCTTAAGCATGTAATCACAGTGTATGGGCGCAATACATGCCTAGAGGCTCTATGTGACGAGAAATTGACCATTTATCGACTTCATTTAGCAAACACAAATAAATACAATAAAAGACTTAAACAGCTCATAGCACTTGCCGATAGCCGCAAAGTAAGTATTCGTTGGCATAGTAAAACCCAGCTTGCACGGATTTCACGGAATAGCAAACAGGATCAAGGTGTAGCTTGTGATATCCGATGCCCGGGATATCAACATTACAAGGAAATTATAGATTGCATGCCTCTCAGCCAGACCACTACACTAATTGCTCTCGACGGTATTACAAACCCAATCAACCTTGGCATGATTATCCGAAGTGTGACCGCAAGTTCCGCATTTGGTATTTTACTTCCATCAAGAGGAAAGCCAGTCCTTTCACCTTTAGCGATAAAAGCCAGCGCCGGGACTGCTTTTAAATGCAATATTCTTCGTTGCGAGGAGCTTTTTACTGCGCTTACTGACTTTCAGCAGAGAGGATTTCAAGTATCGATTCTAGATCCGAATGCCCCCAATACAATTTATGATTTTGCTTCCCCTTCTCCAATCATTTATATTCTTGGAAGCGAAAGCGGTGGCATAAGTGCGGCCGTAAAGCAAGTTTCTAATCATGCGCTCAGAATACCCATGCGGAGAGGTGTTGAATCTCTAAATGTTGCCGCCGCGGCTGCCATCCTCGTTTTTCTGAAGTAGTTAGAAAACCTCACCTCGCCTCAGGAATTGGTTGTCCCAAGCTTCCAAAGTGGAGAGAATAAAGACATCGTAATCGCTATAATAATAGTAGTTAAAGATATTAACGTAAAAGTAGTGCTTATTCCCAAGTTATTTATTAAAACACCACATAACCAAGCTCCCAAAGGGGTTCCTCCAACTAGACTTATTTGATATATGGACAAAGCTCTGGCTCGATGAGATTCAGCAATGTTGTTATGAAGAATAGTTCGACCCACAACCATCGATAATCCTGTAGAGAGCCCCCACAAAAAAACAATGGAAAATAAAATCCAAAAAGGAGGTGAGAGTGCGGCAAAAACGAATAACGTACCGCGCCATAAAAAAGTTATCACCATAAGTTTGCCTGGATTAACAAAATTTGTTGCCCTCCTTGCAACTGCAATATTGGCTGAAATTACTCCACAAGTAAAAAGCAATTGAAGCGCCGATAAAAGCATAGCTCCGCCATCATAAACTTGTTGCACAAGAACTGGCATCCCGACTAAATAAACCCCAAAAGGTAATAATCCAGTTGCAAAAACAAGAAAAAGAAGATGTAAAAAGCTCTTGTTGTTAACAAACAATGTAAGAGCATTTAACAGATCTTTCCATGAAGGTTTACTAATCAGTGTTTGTCGGGACAAATCTTTATTTACTCGATGAGCCCGAGAAATTAAAAATGATGATAATCCGAACATAAAAATTTGAATGCCCAACAAAACGGACAGCTCTATGTAACCTAATAATCCGGCTAACCCAAAACCTACTCCTTGTGCAATAAATTTGACAACTATGGATTTAGCCACGGACTGTTGAATTAAATGTGATGGTGTAAAAACTAATAAACTTTCCCGAGCAGGTTGTACAAAGGCGTTCAGAAATCCAAACATAACTCCACTTACAATCAATAATTGGAGCGTTAAAGTATTGAATGTGTAAAACCACCATAGCATTGACAAGGGCATGATATAGAGCATGTACAAGAGAGACAGCCATGCCCCACGGTGAACTCGGTCTGAAATTACTCCGCCGAACAGAAGGAAAATGGTATTCGGAAGCAGAATAGCCATCTGTGCTAATCCTAGTTCACTTGCTGATGCCCCAACAACACCAATTACCAACCAAGGGAATAAAACGGAATGAATACCCGTGGCTACGCTGTTTGCTCCAATCGCTCTTAAATAATATTGAATCGAAAATGTGAGACGGGTCATTAGTTACTCTTAACCGTTTCTTAAACTCCAAATCTAGATAAAAAAGATACAAAATGAATAACTGCCAATTCGACAAGTTAAAACGACCACGCTGGATTAGCATATGCATCTATAATTTTATAAAGTAACGAAACTTACAGTGGCTTAAAACCAGCTCGAGGAAGACGACAAAAGTAATCCGCGTGGCGATTCTGTATAAAAAAGCCCCAGCCAAAAAATTTTTAAGGGGATTATGTCTAAGTATCCGCTATAAATTGTAAAAACTGTTTTTCATCAAATACGGGAATATCAAGAGCATTTGCCTTTTTAAGTTTAGAACCCGCTCCTGACCCTGCTACCAGCCGACTTGTTTTTGAGGAAACTGAATCAGAAACTCTAGCACCCAATGCTTGCAACACATTCCTAGCCTCTCCTCGGCTCATTGATTCCATTCGTCCAGTTAATACCCAAACCTGTCCATGGAGTGAGATGTCTCTCACCTCATCAACAGAAGCAAGAGGCCAATGTACACCTTTTCTCTGTAGCTCCGTAATAATCTCATATGTCTTTGGGTCAGCAAAAAAAACTTGAATATGTTCTGCTAATACTGGTCCAATTCCCTCAATCGACAACAATTCATTTCTCCGAGCAGCCATGATTTCTTCAATCGATGTAAACTGCTTTGCCAACAAGCGAGCACAATTTACTCCCACCTCCCTGATTCCAAGAGCGTACAAAAATTTCTGCAAGGTAGTTCTCTTACTTTTTTCGATGGCATTGAGGAGATTGCGCGCTGACTTATCTCCCAATCGCTCCTGTTGTGTAAGAGTTGGTAAAGTTAAGTCATAAAGATCCACAATTGAAGCTATACAGCCGGCATCGACTAATTTATCAACCAGCCGGTCACCGAGACCATTGATATTCATCGCACCCCGTGACGCAAAATGCTTAATCGCTTGTTTAACCTGAGCAGAGCATCTTAGACTTCCGGAACAACGAGCAACAACCTCCGAGGGATGATTCAGAATTGGTGCGGAGCAAACTGGACAAAATTTTGGAAACAAGACTAGAGAAGAATTTTTCTGCCTGCGCTCATACACCACCCGAACCACTTGAGGAATGACATCCCCAGCACGACGAACGACCACAGTATCTCCCAGATGCAGACCCAATCTGCTTATTTCGTCAGCATTATGCAGGGTAGCACTGCTAATTGTAACTCCACCAACAAACACAGGACTTAAACGTGCAACCGGTGTTACAGCTCCTGTTCTTCCCACCTGGAAATCAACGGCCACTAGTTGAGAAAAAGCCTCTTCAGCAGGAAATTTACGTGCGATCGCCCACCGAGGAGATCGCGAGAGAACACCCAAAAGCTTCTGCTTCTGTAGATCATTGACTTTTATGACAACACCGTCAATGTCGTAAGACAATAAAGTCCTCCGCGTAAACAAACTATTGCAGTAACTTTCACAAGCATCAATATCAACCGCAAAAGAAATGTCAGGATTAATTCTAAAACCCAAGCGACCAACATACTCTAGCATCCCCCACTGCGTATCCGGAGATCCATAGTCTGAGTACTGCTCAACGCTATAAGCACAAAAATTCAATGGTCTGCGCGCTGTTACTTTAGAATCTAGCTGACGCAAACTCCCAGCTGCAGCATTTCTGGGATTTACAAAAGGCTTTTCACCGCGCTCCTTAACAAAGACGTTTAATCCATTAAAGCCTTGCCTCGTCATATAAACTTCACCGCGTATTTCAATGAGCCTGGGTGGAAGATCACTCATCAATTTTAAAGGTAATGACTTGATGGTTTTTATATTTGCGGTTACATCCTCGCCAGTAGCACCATCTCCCCTAGTCGCCGCTTGAACTAACATCCCCTCCTTATAGATTAAACTGACGGCAACTCCGTCCAGTTTTGGCTCACACAGGTAGGACACTTTTACGGAGTCTTGTAATCTTTCATGGACACGACGATCAAAGTCTCTCAATGCTTCTACACTGAAAGCATTGTCAAGCGACAACATTGGAACCGTGTGTTGTACTTGATTAAACTCAGGGAGTGGGGCTCCACCGATTCGCTGTGATGGAGAATCCTTTTTTATCAACTGCGGATACTGTTTTTCTACCAACAAAAGCTGCCGCATTAACCCATCATATTCAACATCCGAAATACGTGGATCATCCAAAACGTGATAATAATGATTATGCGCCTGCAAATCGCTCACCAACCGTCTATAGCTGGCAATTATCCCGTCATCTATGGTGACCATGAACTAATATTTTTCTCAGCCAAGCGCATGACGTCCAGCCACTTCACGCGCGCGTTGCCGGTAATGATCAATTGTTTGAGGGGTAATAGAGCTTCGTGATTCGTCCAAAACATTGAGCTTGAGACTTTGGGCCATTGTGCGTGCAGTTGAAATCATTAATTCAAACCCAGCGCATGCATCTTCTACGTCATTTAAATTTAAAAAAAGAGTCACCCCGGGAGTTTTTACTGCAGAAATCGTTTTCAAATCAAAGGTTCCAGGATTAACTAGGTTTGCCAAACTAAAAAGAACTGGCCCTTCTCCCTCCTCTTGCGCATGGCGATGGAATATACCCATTGCCCCATAGCGCAAACCCGCCTGCAGAAGGGTTTCAAGCAAATTGGAGCCGGATAAAAACTCGCCCCTGTTCGCCATCAAATGAACTATTATAATATCAAGCTCATCACGTTTAGCATGATCATCCGAGCCGCTCTCGAGCGAACTGACAGACTCCTCACCAACCTCAGAATCGAGTGCCGAGCCCTCGAAATCAATATTAGTTTGTCTGGGATCGTTGGTGCGTGAATAGCGACGACTTATGTCTTTCGGACTGAGGAGAATGTCCTCTAATCCTGCTTCACGTGATGTATTAGTTCCATGATTTTTATTTAAAGACTGATCAACGCTAAACAAGTTCTCCACATTTTCGACTTTGTTTCCACGCTTCTCCATTTTGTCAAGGTGAGTTGACATCTGCAGGTTTTCATATCTGTGTCGTTTCGCACGGCGCATTCCATCCAAAATGATAGCTACGAGCACTAACCCCGCAACCACAATGAGAGTTTTATTTGCAGCCAGAAATTCCATGTTTGTTCATTAGTCCCGATCACTAAAAGATAATCGCTATTGTAATTGGCCTTTTCAAAAACAAAAGTGTTTTTAAAAAAATTATTAGCTTAGCCAACCAAATTAGATACTTGATTAACTCCTACAGACACTACTCTTGACACACCAGCTTCAGACATTGTAACTCCTAGTAAGGTATCGGCTGCTTGCATCGAAATTTTATTGTGTGTAATCATAATAAATTGTACTTTTGGTGACATTTCTTTGACTAAGCCAAGATATCGACTGACATTTATATCATCCAGCGGTGCATCAACTTCGTCTAAAATACAGAATGGGGATGGGTTAAGCTTAAAAATAGCAAACACCATGGTTAGTGCCGCGAGTGCTTTCTCTCCTCCCGAGAGAGCTTGAATAGTACTATTTTGCTTCCCCGGCGGTTTCGCCATTAAAACAACACCTGCCTCCAGCAGGTCATTCCCTGAGAGCTGCATATAAGCCTCACCACCACCAAACAACTTAGGAAATAATTCTCTAATGTAGTCATTTATTGAATCGAAGGTTTCTTTAAACCTGGCTTTGGTAGATTGATTAATTTTTTTTATAGCTTCATTGAGAGTTTCAAGTGCGGATACAAGCTCATCATTCTGGCGATCTAGATAATCCTTTCTCTCAGACTCAATTTTATACTCTTCAACGGCCGCCAAGTTAATTGGTCCCAACTTACCGATTTTTGCCTCTATAACTTCCAGCTCAGTCATCAAGGAAGTAATGTCGATACTGACATCAATATTTTCAACTAACTCAGCTAACTTAGACGGATCGGATATAATTTGTTCTCCCAAAGTGCGTTGTAACGTCATCGATTCACGTCTTGAAAGACGCGCATCCTCCAAATGTTCTCTTAATGAGTTTATTTCCGCGTTAAGTGTGACTCGCATCTCTTCTACTTCCCGGCGTTCTTGCTCTGATGACAACATAGCAGATTTAGCATCTTTGTAATCCTGCTCCGCAAAAACTCGATTCTTTAACATTTGCTGCAATTCTTCGTGCATGCTAGGTACCGAAGGATCATTAGTAATTATGTTCTCTATTTCAGCCTTTCGATTCTTTAATCGTTTTATCTGGGACTCCAAACGCTCAATAAGTTCCTCGATCGTATTTCGTTTAATTTCCAATGCTTTAATCTTCAATTTTAATTCTGTAAGCAATAATTGTTTCTCTCCTAATTCTTTTCGGAAACCACTATATTTAGTCTGAAGGCGGTCCTTCTCCTTCTGAAATTCATGACCTTCTTTTTCATCCAGCTGCGCTCTGTCGCTAGCACTTGCCAACGCATTTCTCGCATTTTCTAAAGCCGTTTGGTCCTCGGCTAGAAAAGCTTCTACCTCAGACAATTCCTCTTCTGCTCGCTTTCCTCTTGCGGCGTATTGATCAAGTTTCACCTCAAATGCGCTTAGTTCCGCTCGCGTCTCCGAGCTTTTCTCCTCCTGCATCTTAATTGCAGAAATGTTTTTCTTTTGATTTCTTTCCGCAATTTCAATTGCTTCCACTAAAATGTGACGTTTACCCGATAGTGACTTTATTAAAATATTTAGCTCCTCAACCTGTTCACCAATCTCTTTTAATTCAGTCTTTCTCTTGAGGAAGCCATGAGTTTTATTTATATTTCTCGCAACTCGAACCCAATTTGATCCGAGCCAGATTCCATCTTTGGTTACAATTGATTCATATGACCGAAGATCTGATTGAAAGGATAGTGCTTCCTTCAAGTGCTCAGCCTTGAAAACATTTGCAGCCGCCGATAAAGAATAATCACACTGAATGACTTCGTTCAATCTTGGGAGGCTAATTTTTAGATTATCTTGCTCTTCAATTCGGATTTTAGAGTCGATCACACTTATTTCACCCGAATCAAATGTTTTCAACTGGTCGACTTTACCTTCAAAATTAGATACAACAAGCCCGCTCAAATAATTTCCTAGTACAATCTCGACAGCCTCTTCCCAACCTTCTGTAACCCGAAGAGAATCAGCGAGTTGTGAGTAATTCCACTTAGACTGAAGTAACCATTTTTGCTTCTGTTCGTTACTATGGAGTGAACTTTGCAATGCTTCAAGAGCGGTGCCACGTCCAATCAATACCTGATAACTCTCTCTCAACCCATTCAATTCCTCTTCTAATTGATACTGTAAACACCTTTTTTCTTCAATGTCATTCGCAAGCTGAGCTCTTTTATCTTCATTACCTCTCTGCGCAGCAATTTGCTCGCAGAGCTTCGTCTTTAGTGTTTGCATTTCATTTTGCTGAAAATCTAGCTGAAAGCTACTAATTTCCTTTTGAAGTTGGCTTTGTCGTTGAAACAGGTTAGCAATTCTTTTCTCCAAGTCATGAATACGGGATTGCTGAACCTCAAGTTGTTTTAGGGGCTCGGCTCGGCGTCGATGATAGACGTCCGAACGCTCTTGCCACTCTTTTATGGCAGCCTGCACCGACTCAATCTCCAAAGAAATCGATTTCTCGTCCTCTTCAGCAACTTTTAAATCTGGCAAGACCTCAGCATACTCTAAATCTAATTCTTCAGCGCGTTGTTGATCTTTAATCAAGTGCTGCTGGGATTCATCAATATTCCCTGTAATCAAATGAAGCTCTCGTTTTAACTCTTTTTCTCGCTGTAACTGATGTTGAATCTCTTGCTCTTTTCGAGTAACTTCACCATTAGTTTGAAAGAAATAAATTTGTTTTTTTTCAACTTCATCAGAGTAGTCCAAAAGCTCAAGTCGAAAGCGCTCAATTCTCGAGTCTAACTCTTTTTGGTTAGCAAACAGTCTGGATTTTTCAACCTCCAACTTATTGATTTCACGAGTCTTATGTTTAATATCTTCGTCCATAGAACGCCATCTAAGCACTTTTACCTGAATCTGTTTGTAACGCTCTTTTTCTCTCAATTCAGTATATTTTTGCGCCGACTTTGATTGTCGTTCTAATCTCATTAACTGTCGATGCAATTCTTCCCTCAGATCGGAGAGGCGCTCCAAGTTGTCATGCGTGCGTGCTATTCGGTTTTCAGTATCTCTCCGTCGGTCTTTATATTTAGAAATACCAGCTGCTTCCTCAAGAAGAAAACGTAATTCATGTGGTTTTGCATCAATTAATCGAGTTATAGTGCCTTGTTCTATGATCGCATAACTCTTCGGCCCCAACCCAGTCCCCAAAAACAAATCAGTAATGTCCTTGCGCCGACAAAGCTTCGAGTTCAAAAAATATTGCGCTTGCCCATCACGATTCAGAGTGCGACGTACGACAATTTCACTGTATGCAGAAAGTTCTCCTTTCAAATGGCCCTCAGAATTATCGAACACCAGTTCTACTGATGCTTGACCCACCGGCTTTCTTGCTCCAGAACCATTAAATATGACATCTACCATGGAATCACCGCGCAAGTTTCGCGCTGATGACTCCCCTAGCACCCACCGTGCAGCATCAATCACGTTTGATTTTCCACATCCATTTGGGCCGACTACGGCACAGATTTCACCAGGAAAGTAAATCTTCGTTGGATCTACAAAGGATTTGAACCCTGAAACTTTGATTAGTTTTAATCGCATCAGTACTCTTTTTTAATACTTCAGTTCTTCTTTTCCCTGTTTGCTAGACTTACCAGAAATCGATGTCATGATCCGTTATCATCCTTAAAAATTATAAGCTATTGAGGGGCTTACCCATTTTAGGCCGTCTGACTCTAATCACGGCTTTGCTGATTAATCGTTACAATAAGCGGTAGCGGCTCATTTACAAGATCTATCGAACGTGACCTGAGCTCTAATTTTTTTTCTGTAAGAGAACCTCTCCCCTGACCATATATTCGGGCGACCACCTCCAGATGTCTGAGATCTGATGCCAATTGCGAAGGATCCAATAAATCTATATTTGAAAACACTACATTAGCAGGTAAGGACGTCAATCTCACACTTTTAGCCATCAACGGCACATCCGAGGCACCAGCTTCAAATACTAACAAAAATACCTTATCGCTAGAAGAACGCACAAAAATATTTCCCAAGCTAAAATCGATTGTACTTGCGTTTTTAGCCTGGCGCTCCTTGAAACCGAAAGGCCCATCATCTCTGGAACCCTCGGTCGAGTGACTTTCAACTGGGACACTCAAGGCTATTGTTGCTCTCTCAATACCTTTTTGCATTGCAATCACATCTTCGCTATTGTCATCCAAACCTACTTTCGCCTGTTGCCAGAACCTTATTGCATCCAAAAACCTTTTTTCCGTGAAGGCCTCTATACCTTTGAGTCCTAAAACTCTTGAGGACTCTGGATCTGAGATAAACGCAGCTTGGATCGCTTCGATTACTCTATCGGTCAAAAGGCTGCCATCAGCTAGGAATAATACTTCGGCATAATTTGCTAATATATAGCTATTGTTAGGATCCAAAGCCAATGCGGAAGCATAGTAATCAACTGCATCTCGATATTCTAAATTGCGCTGAGCAAATTTTGCTAACAACAACCAGTAATGTATATTCCTCGGCCGCTCCTCGACCCTTTCCTTTATAAGGGATACAAGAACATCAATATCATCGCCGTTAGTAATATCAGTCTCATCTCCTATCGAATAGCGAGAAAGGATATTAAAAATCCTCTGATCTTTCTCACTGCCAAGATATGAATACATAAAATACACAGAAGTAAATAATGCGACAATTACCAGAGGGACTATCCTAAGACTATTGTTATGACGGTGTGTAACAACAACATCCTCAGTCTGATTTAACAATATCCGACGCGCATCCAATATGAGGTCTGAAAACTGACGTTCAGATATTGCGCCGATTTGAAATTGGTTTGCAAAATAACGACACTGACTCTCATACAACCTGTTGTTCGTCTCTTCCCTTTCTAAGTTATTGAAATTTTCTGGAGCATGGCGTCCAGCTAACCACGGAAAAATGATAAATGGGATGGACAACAACAACAAATATAATGAATCCAAGTCGACCTCTGTCTATTCTTTCTTGAAGGTTTCTGAAACCTCACCCGATCCTGATTGATGAAGATGAGGCTGATCTCCCACCAAATGCTTGTCACTCGTTGGCGAGCTACTATTTAATCGCTGAACAAATAAAAGCACACCAATCGCAATCAAAATAAAAAACAAAGGTCCGACCCACAGCAAAAAGGTGTGATAGCCGACCACAGGTCGGTAAAGGATATATTCTGTGTATCGCTCAGTCAGATAAGATTTAATCTCTTCATCACTCTTACCTGTCTTCAAGAGTCGCTGAATTTGATCTTTTAAATCAAGTGATACTGTCGAGTGAGAGTCTTGTAAATTTTGATTTTGACATTTTGGACACCTAAGCTCCTGAATTAAAGTGACGTATCTCCTTTCGAGCGCAACATCAGTGAAATCAGAAGAGCTCGTTTGCGCCGAAACAACATCAACATGAAAAACAACACAACCCAAAACAGCATAGTTGCACGCTAGAAGATAATAGAACACACGACCTTTTTTACCGGGCATAATTTTACTCCCAAGAATCTGAATAATAATGAGAGAACTCTTTTTCCCACACCTTTTGGTCTAATATGCCAACTCGCCGGTGCAAGATTATTCCTTGCTTATCAATTAAAAAAGTCTCTGGAGCACCAGAAACACCAATATCTAGTCCCAATGAACCCTCTTCGTCAAAAATAATTACCGAATAAGGGTTTCCCAGCCTTTCAAGCCAAGCGATCGCCGCCTTGCGGTTATCTTTATAGTTTATACCAATAATTTTGATACCGTTTGAGGCTAGCTTTTGTAGATAAGGATGTTCCAATTTGCAGGCATAACACCATGTGGCCCAAACGTTGATTAGAGCCAAGGCTCCGCTCAAATCCTCAGCAGACAAATATTGATTATGTGCACTTAATTTTGTCAAAGAAAATTCAGGGAATGGCTTTCCTATGAGTGCAGAAGGTAACTTTCCAGGCTCTCGCTCAAGAGCGGACCACAATAGGATTGCAATAGCGAAGAAGACCATCAGCGGAGCAAAAAGAATGATTCGCACGGAAGTCAGATCTCTGAAGCAGATTGTACTGATAAGTTCGCGCGATCTTGCGAGCAAATTTTACGTCTTCGATAGCGCTTATCTAGGACGGCAAGTAGTCCGCCTAGTGAGATCATTGCCCCCCCCAACCATATACACCTTACAAATGGCTTTACATGAAGTCTGATTGCCCAATGATCATCATCTAATGGTTCTCCCAGCGAAACATATAAATCTCTCAGTAGACCTGGGTCAATTGCGGCCTCCGTCATGGTCTGCGGATTAGAAAAATAGTGGCGTTTTTCTGGATTAAGGGTCACTATTTCTCGGTCTTCCTTTGAAACAATAATCTCTGCTTGAGTAAATGAAAAGTTGGATCTTCGATCACGCTTTATATCAGAAAAATAAAATGTGTACCCTCCGAGGACGGCATAATCGCCTATACCCATCTTGACATCTCGCTGAATTCCCGATGCAGCATATAAACCAGCTCCCAAAACAGTTATTGCAACTCCCAAATGAGCTAGAACCATCCCATAGTAGCGAACAGGTAAGAGAGTAAAACTTGACGACTTGATTTTGTCTCTAAAATCTTTAAGAATCATCACAAAAACCCACGATACACATGTCATTGTGACTATCGCTAAGAGTGAGTTTCCCTTTTCACCCACCCAATAGGCAAGCGTTGTCGACCCAATGAGGCCCAAAAGCAGACTCAATAAAAGCGGTTGCATTAACCAACTTGATACAGCCTTAGTCGATACATTTCCCCAGGATGAGCGCATGGCAAGGGGGATAAAAATCAACAAGACAAAAGTTAATGGCACAAAAAAGAAATTGAAGTAAGGAGGCCCCACAGAAATTTTACCGAGTCCAAAAGCATCAGATATCAATGGATACAAAGTTCCCAAAAGAACCACTGCAACCGCGACTGTGAGGATAAGATTATTGATTAAAAGGAATGTCTCTCTTGATGTGCCTGAGTATGATGATGTAGACATCAAAACTGGTCCACGAATCGCAAACAATGCCAGCGTACTGCCAACAACTATTGATAAAAAAAGCAAAATATATATACCCCGCTCAGGATCACTTGCAAAAGCATGAACTGATGTCAAGACTCCGGACCGAACTAGAAATGTTCCCAATAAGCTCAGTGAAAAGGCAAAAATTGCCAGCAAAATGGTCCAACTACGAAAAACACCCCTCTGTTCAGAGGCAATAAGGCTATGTATTAATGCAGTGGTAACCAACCAAGGCATTAGGCTAGCATTTTCTACTGGATCCCAAAACCACCAACCTCCCCATCCCAGTTCGTAGTAGGCCCACCAGCTTCCCAAAAATATTCCTATAGTTAAAAAACACCAAGACGCAATGGTCCATGGACGACTCCAATTCGCCCAAGCACTATCAAACCTTGATTCCAACAGCGCTGAAATAGCGAAAGCGAAGGGAACTGCTAGCCCAACATACCCAAAGTACAAGAGTGGTGGATGTAGAATTAATGCAATATCTTGTAAAAGAGGATTCAAATCTTGACCATCGATTGGCGGCAATGGAAAGGTCCGTTCAAACGGATTAGATGTAAATAACAGAAAAAACCCAAACCCTACTGAGATTAGCCCCAGAATCGCAAGAGTTCGGGATAAAAATTGTAACGGAAGCCGACTACCGAAAAGAGCCACGGCGGCAGTCCACATAGATAAAATTAGCACCCAAAGCAACAATGAACCCTCGTGCGCAGACCACACCGCGCTAAATTTGAAGTATATTGGCAGTAAGGTATTGGAATTCTGGGCTACGTATCGAACCGTAAAGTCGTCGCTCAAAAATGCATTTGATAAACACAAAAATGCAAGAAAAACAAAAAACAAATTTCCGCAAGCTAATGAGCGTCCCATTTGCATCCACCTGACTGTGCCAGTGTATGACCCTGCAAGTGGAAGAAGAGCTTGAACAAATGCGAGACAGGACCCGATGATGAGAGCTATGTGGCCCATCTCAGGGCTTAGGAAAACATTCATGTTTAAATTTACCTATATCCCCTGATTTTCATACATTTCAGCTATTTCTGGAGGTGTATAATTTTCATCATGTTTA
This sequence comes from Cellvibrionales bacterium UBA1854, assembly GCA_002338445.1. Lineage (GTDB taxonomy): Bacteria > Pseudomonadota > Gammaproteobacteria > Pseudomonadales > Porticoccaceae > TMED48. The sequence goes on from DDII01000029.1 coordinate 81,931, forward strand.
GCCAAAACTTGAACGGCATGGAGTGTGTTTTGGTCGTCAATCTTGCCAGTAACGACTGTGCTCTGACCTTCACTAAATAAATCAGGAAGAATTCCTTCATATGTTACTTTGACGCTATGCAAGCCGTCCGAAACGAGGAATTCAATCGCCAAGGATTGTTGAGCACGTTTTAGACTTCCCACAACCACTTCACCACCGGCGCGCAACGAGACACCTAACGGGGCTTGTCCGATTGCAATTTGAGATGGTGTATAAAAAAAATTTGCATTTTGTCGGAGCATATATGCAATAAGAGCAGTGGCTACTGAAGTGGAAATTAAAATGAGACAGATCCACTGCATTCGCTGTTTTCGTAGGGGATGCATCATTTTTTAACTTCCGCATTCCGCAATGATCTCGACTCAGTTTTCATACCTAGTTCTATATTTCTTAAAATCCGACTATGCGATAAAATAGGAAGTAGAACCAAAATTAAGAAAATTAGAAGCGAAACCGAGACAGCAGTCCAAACGAATACTCCATGTCCGTCCATATCAATTAATTCATACAACGAGGAAAACTGCATTCTCATTATATCACCCCGACTTTTCCTGTCTTCGCACGCAAAGGTCTTTGACCCAGCTGGTAGCTTGCTCGTGGTAAAGGATTTCAGCTCTCAAAAACAGACAAATAGTAAGCGCATAGAATAAATAAAAGCCCACAATCATGACCAAAAGCGGCTGTAACATATCGATATGGATTGTGGATTCCGATGTAAGTTTCAAGGTGGCGGGTTGATGTAATGTGTGCCACCAATCAACGGACTTATATATGATCGGCACATTAACGGTCCCTACTAAAGCGAGAATTGCACCATTCTTTTGGCCATATTCTTTGTTATCGAAAGCCCTTATCATTGCCATCACGCCAAGGTAGAGAAACAGTAAAATTAACATTGATGTCACGCGGGCATCCCAAACCCAATAGGTGCCCCACGACGGTCTTCCCCAAATGGCTCCAGTGAATAATGCCAAGAAAGTCATAGATGCTCCGATTGACGCAGCGGATTTCATAAACCAAAATGATAATTTTGTTCTCCATACCAGTCCGACTGCACCAGCAACTGCCATGAAATAATACCCTGCTAACGCAAGGAAGGAAGATGGCACGTGAATATATATAATTCGAAAACTATCGCCTTGACGAGCATCAGGAGGCGCTATCAAAAGACCCCAGAACAATCCTACAGCTAAGAGTGTCACTGAGATCAAGAGAAGCCAGGGAATTGCCTTACCACTGGTGCTGTAAAAGAATTTCGGCGAACTGAGCCTGTACAGCCACTTAAAACTTAAAAAAGATCGAATCAAAAAAACTTCCCTCAAAATAAAGGTGTGGAACGAAAAATCGCAGCAACAACAATCGGACAGATCGCAGTCGCTAGACATAAAAAAGTTCCCATTACTGCAAGAGGGAATAACCAATCCATTCCACTGATTGCGAAGTCAATTGTTGCAGTGCCGAAAATTATTATCGGCATATACAGTGGAATCACTGTAATCGGCAACAAAAAACCTCCTCTCCCCAGCGATACAGTCAACGATGCACAAACTGAGCCAGCTAAACTTAAATAAGCACTGCCAATTACGATGCTTAATATCATGGGTATATATCCGTCAGCTGGAAGCGATAAAACGAAAGCCATAATCGGTGAGGCAAGTGCCATAGGCACTCCAGTCATGACCCAATGTGCTACAAGCTTCCCAAATATGGGCTGGGTCAAAAGTTGTGGCGATATAAGCAATTGCTCCAAGGATCCATCTTCATAATCGAACGTAAAAATCCTCTCTAACGACATCAAAGAAGCAAGCAGGACCATAATCCAAACGATTCCGGGTGCGATACTGCTATGAGAGGCTGAATCCGGAGGAAGCGCTAGTGGAATAAGCGATACCCCCATACACATGAATACAATAGGAGCGATTGTGGCCTCGAACGTAGACCTTGCCATAGAAAGCTCTCGGAGGAAATACGCAAAAAAACCAATATCGTGCCGTGTCTGCGAACTCTGCATATCAATGACACCAAATTGTCATGTCAATCTTACGAATGTTTGATAACCTCAGATCTTGATGACCAGTCATCAAAACACTTCCATTCTGCTTCAAATGCCTCTCAATTAATTTTTCTATGATCGACACCCCAGAAAGATCCAGCGAAGAAAATGGCTCATCCAAAAGCCACAACTTTGCATCACTCAAAATTAGTCTTGTTAAAGCAACTCTTTTAAGTTGCCCCGCTGATAAACGATAACAAGGTAAACCGCTGACAGAGCTCAGACCCATTTCATCCATCGCCTCAAAGATATGCTGTCTTTCTCTTGTCGAAGAGGCCGTCCAATAAAGATTATCTAGAGGGCTCAAAGCTAATTTCAAGGCCAATTGGTGTCCAATAAAAATTATATTGCTTAGGTATTTATGCCTATCAGCATAGATATTTTCACCATAAGTGCTGACAAGGCCTTGTTGAGGTTTGATTAGGGAAGTCAAAATACGCAGGAGTGTGCTTTTCCCACAACCATTCCTGCCTTGTAGCAAAAGTAGTTCACCCTCACTCACAAAAAAATTAACCCCACTAAAAATGGTGCGTTCATTTCTCTCGAATGCGAGGTTCTCCACTCGTAACACTTTATCATTAAATTTCGTCAAACTCAGTATGCTCATTAAACAAAAAGGGCGATGTAAAAAATTTATCAACGGGGATCATGTTAGCAAAAATATTTATAAATTTTCTTTCATAAAAATTCCAAAATAATAGGCTCAGAGTTTACTACATATACGAGTGCCTCTACTATTAGGAGCGTGAGGCGCGCGTAGTCAAGTATAAGATAGGGAGTGTGTGCCCAAATTTTCGGGCTTGCCCAGATGACCCTATACAAATATAAAGGAAATAATATAGTGAAATTTTATCGTGTCGGCGGCGCTGTAAGAGACAAATTGATAAATTTTCCGAGTAATGAAAATGATTGGGTCGTTGTAGGTGGCTCTCCAAAAAAAATGATTGAACTTGGCTTTCGTCCAGTCGGAAAAGATTTCCCTGTATTTTTACATCCAACTAGCAAGGAAGAATATGCGCTTGCACGAACCGAAAAAAAGACTGGTGTAGGCTACCATGGCTTCACTTTTTATTCATCTGCCGAAGTAACACTGGAAGATGATCTGAGACGCAGAGACCTCACCATGAATGCAATCGCGGAGACTTCGGAGGGGTGCCTCATAGATCCATTTCATGGTCAAAAGGACATCAGAAAAAAGAAAATAAGGCACGTGTCGAAAGCATTTCGTGAAGATCCTGTCAGAGTCCTTCGTACAGCGCGTTTTGCGGCACGCTACTATCATCTGGGTTTTAGTGTTGCCAAATCCACAATTGAAATCATGCATGAGGTAGCATCGAGCGGAGAACTCAGCTTTTTGGTTGCTGAGCGCGTTTGGAGGGAGACGGAAAAGGCCTTAGGTGAAAAAAATCCCCACATATACTTTAAGATTTTGCGTGAGTGCGGAGCGTTGAAGTTTCTCTTTCCAGAATTGGACTCCATGATAAAAATAGCAGAAGATTCTAGCTCCAACAAAATGAATTTATCTATTCAAAATCCTCTAGACTCGCTGATGAACGCAGCTCAATTATCCGAGAAAATAGTTATCCGATTTGCAGCAACTTTTGCCCAGATTTACCAAAGAACTGAAGAATATGACGTACAACTGAGTTTAACCGAGAAGAAAGCATTGGAGTCGCGACTGGCAGATGTATGTGATCAATTAAAAGTCCCCAGTAAATTTAGGAGACTTGCATTAATTGCACACCGGAACCAAAAATTACCTCAAACAATCCATGAGATTAGTTCGGAGGAAATACTGAAGATTTTACTTAGTGTAAATGCCACTCAATCAAACGACGATTTAGAGGACTTACTGATTTGCTTAGACGCTATAACAAAATCAGGTCATCCTTCCCGGGCGTCTTCCTTCTTGAGAGCAACGCAAAAAATAGTGGCCAATCTTGACGTATCAGATATAATTAATCTTGATTTGAAAGGTGATGAAATTGGAGATGTTATAAGAAACAAACGTCTCCAAGCCGTTGACGAATGCAAATTAGCTTTTCATTTTTGACCAGTTAAATAAGAGATCACTCTTAATGTTCGAATCAAAAAATAATCAGGTTATTCTCGTAACCGGCGCCGCCAAACGTATTGGTTCTGAAATAACAAACTTGTTCCATGCAAGAAATTTCAAAGTAATTATCCACTACAACAAGTCTGCGGTTGAGGCCAACCTTCTTTGTGATAACTTAAACACAAAACGCAAAGAAAGTGCTTGGTTGGTGCAAGGCGATTTGAATGAACCTATCTGCATTAAAAGAATTATTAATCTGGTTGAGTCAGTCGGACGAATTGATGTTCTCGTAAATAACGCCTCCAGCTTTTATCCGACTGCACTAGAGGACGCAAATGAAAGTCATTGGAATGATCTGATGAACTCCAACCTTAAAGGCCCATTCTTCTTAAGCAAGGAACTAGCGCCTTTACTGCGAAAAAGTAATGGTTCGATAGTAAATATTTCCGATATGCATGCTAGACAGACGCTTAAAGAACATTCCATATACACAATTGCTAAAGCCGGCAATATTGCAATGACCAAGTCTTTAGCCCTTGAACTTGCGCCTGAAGTGCGAGTAAACAGTGTAGCTCCGGGAGCAATTTTATGGCCAGAACACGAGAAAGACGACAAGCTTAAGCATGATAAAATTCTTGCGTCTATACCAATTGGCCGACTTGGGGCAGAGTCTGATATTGCAGAGACAACGTTTTTCTTGTCAAATATCGCAACATACGTTACAGGGCAAACGATCACAGTTGACGGAGGCGCTTCAGGTAGCCTTCTTTAATCCTTCTTGATCAAAGATTTAATAAAAAGCTTAAACAATTTAACAAATACTGATTTGTCTTCCTCGCCAGTTAAAGTTCACCCTCCAAAGGTCCTGAGTGTCCTTATCAAAGATTTTCCAATGATTGGAATAAGTTAAGCCGGTACAGGGATGGATACAATCTGGAGCAATCTCGGCCAGTGGTAATAATACAAACGCATTCTCAAGAATCTCCGCGCGAGGCAGCCTGATGCCATCAACATCACCCCAGCGGTCATGAACGCATAAGATATCTATATCCATTGTCCGATCTGAGAATTTTGGTGCGCTCCTATCTCTTTTAAGTGCGTCCTCAATTATTTTAAAGACATTCAAAAGCTCATTTATGGGAAGATGGGATTGGATGGATACCGCTAAATTTAGAAAATTTTTCCCCTGAAAACCTAAAGATTTACTCTCGTACACTGAAGAAATAAGACATAATCCGAACTGCTGCTCCAAGGCATCCAAAGCAGCATGGATGTTTCTTGGGGCATCAATATTGCTTCCAAGACTCAAATAAATCAGGGACAAAGAATTTTCTCTCCTCGCTCTATAATTATACCCACGTCCTTTGACCCCCTAAGAGCACCAGGTTTGCTGACCCGTAATCTTAGCCAAGTTACTGAAAACTCGGCGAGGATAAGCTTTGCGACCTCCTCAGCCATTCGCTCAACCAAAAAAAATTCACTCTCCTGTATAAACTTAATAACTCTTTTCGCAATAGCTTTGTAGTTGATCGCAAATTGAATATCATCAGTTTCTGCGGCTTTGCGAATATCTGTTGCCATTTCGATATCGAGACTCACAACTTGCTTTACCTCCCTCTCCCAATCAAATATGCCAATCACAGTCTCTATTTGAAGATCTGATATGTAAACTATGTCCATTGATTGTCAAGCTCCCAAAAGAGATAACTGGGAAATTGGCCATCGCGGCTTTACAGCGATAGATAGGCTACTAGATTCTCCTGCGAGTAACCGCTGACATCCAGCATAAGCGATCATTGCCCCATTGTCGGTACAAAATTCAGGTCTTGCATAAAAAACTGACGCCCCGATGTCTAACGTTGCCTTATTAAGCTTTTCACGTAATCTGGCGTTAGAAGCCACACCGCCAGCAATTACTAACTTCGACAACCCCTCTGATTCGAGCGCCCTTAGGCTTTTCACGACCAACGTATCGACTATCGCCTCTTGAAGTCCCGCACAAATATCCGCGATTGTGCCAGGTTGAGGTAGGCCTCCCGATTCACTATTATCTAGGACTAAATTTTTAGTATGAGTTTTTAACCCAGAAAAGCTAAAGTCAAACCCTGGGCGATCAGTCATTGGACGCGGAAAATTAAATCGAGTCACATTCCCAGATTGAGCCATTCTCGAAATTTCGGCTCCTCCGGGATAACCTAAGCCCATTAACTGAGCTATTTTATCGAATGCCTCCCCCGCTGCGTCGTCTCTAGACTCTCCAATTATTCTATATTTCCCAATAGCCTCTGCGTACACCAGTTGGGTATGCCCTCCTGAAACGAGGAGCGTTATGAACGGAAACTTTGGAGGATTATTCTCTAACATTGGCGCCAATAAATGGCCTTCCATATGATGTATGCCCAATGCTGGAATTTTCAATGCAAAGGCCAACGATGATGCCACCCCAGCTCCAACCATTAGAGCGCCAGCTAACCCTGGGCCTCTTGTATATGAAATTGCATTCAAATCAGTCTTTTCAAGAGAAGCATCTCTTAAAACTAAAGATATTAAAGGCAATATTTTTTTTACGTGATCGCGGGAAGCAAGCTCTGGAATTACTCCACCAAACTCAGAGTGAATAGGTGCCTGAGAGTAAACACGGTTTGCTAATAATCCAGCCTTACTATCGTAAAGCGCAATGCCCGTCTCATCACATGAGGTTTCAATTCCTAAAACGCGCATTTCTATAATTTCCGCCAATTACTGTTAATTTGTAATACTTACTCTCAATTAATTAGTGTTCAAATTTTGTGACTAAGCTTAATGAGCACTAAAATTGTCTATATTAACTTTCATTATCTCACAAACTTAAGCCTTGGGATCTTTGCATGATAAAAAATACTCGTTATAATCGCCCACTCTTTTAAATAAAACTGACATTTCCACATGAAATGGTTCACAGACAGGAAGACAATTCAATGCCAAGCGTGCGAATAAAAGAAAATGAGCCCTTTGACATAGCGCTTCGCAGGTTCAAAAGGTCATGTGAAAAAGCCGGGATACTGGCAAAAGTAAGAAGTTGTGAATTTTATGAGAAACCAACATGGGAACGAAAACGAAAGGCAGCTGCAGCGGTAAAAAGGAATCAAAAAAAGGTCTCCAGAGAATCTAGGAAATTCACAAGACTCTATTGAATGTAGGGACACTGCATTACGTTAGCTAGTTGAATTTTAAGTTTAAGCGCCGTGTAACCATTTCAACTTTTTCCTGCCACCGGGTACGCTATGTTCAACCCAGTTGTAATATGTGTGTCAACTAAATGTCCGGACTTATACCACAGCATTTCATCGACGATCTCCTATCTCGCATTGACATCGTTGATATTATCGGAACAAGATTAAAACTTAAAAAAATTGGTAAGAATTACTCAGCATGCTGTCCTTTTCACGATGAAAAGACACCTTCTTTTTCTGTAGCACAGGATAAGCAATTTTATTACTGTTTCGGATGTAGCAAGGGGGGCAGTGCACTGAACTTCATAATGGAATTTGACAAAATCGATTTTGTAGCCGCTGTAGAGGTGCTATCTGCAATCGCCGGAGTTCAAGTACCATCAGCACAACTTAGTCTAAAAAACGAGGACGAAAAACGAAAAAGCTTATATTTTACTCTTAAGCAATGTGACAATTTTTATCGGCTTCAGTTACGAACCCATAAATATTCAGCTAAAGCTACGAGCTACTTAAAACAGCGGGGTTTAAGCGGTCAAATTGCAGCAAAATACGGTATCGGTTTTGCCCCCCCCGGCTGGGATAATCTTCTTCTAAATGTGGGATTGGACACACAAACAAAAGGTCTCCTAAATGAATCTGGGATGATTATCAAAAAGAAGGATGAAAGCAAGCTATATGATCGTTTTCGTAATCGCATCATTTTTCCAATTCGTGATAATCGAGGACGTACCATTGGTTTTGGCGCACGCGTTATGGATGGCAGCAAACCTAAGTACATAAATTCCCCAGAAACACCCATATTCGTAAAAGGTCGAGAACTCTATGGACTATACGAGGCTCGAAGAGAATTAAAAAACATGCCCAAACTTCTTTTAGTAGAGGGGTATTTTGATGTAATAGCGCTCGCCCAACATGGTATTAAGAACGCTGTGGCCACTTTAGGGACATCTATTAGCAAGCACCATCTTGAAAAGATTTTTCGTAATACTTCAGAAATAGTATTTTGTTTTGATGGAGATATCGCTGGACGCGCTGCTGCCGTTCGCGCTCTGAATACCACATTAACAGAACTCCATGACGGTTTAACTGCCCGCTTTCTTTTCTTGCCCGGGGGTCATGACCCTGATAGCTTAATTCGAGACCGCGGTAAAAGATTTTTTATGAATTTAATTGAGTCGTCTCTACCGCTATCTGAATTCTTTTTCACTCAAATGATGAATGGAATAGACCTCAACTCGGCTGATGGAAAAGCAAAATTCAGTAAATTATGTGCCCCACATATCAATAAAATACCGCATGGTGTCTTTAAACATCTTATGCTAGAAGAGCTTGCTCAAAGAACAGGAGTACCAACGGACGACTTAAAGTATTTAATAACCGAGAATAACCGAAATAATTCCGAGTACGACAGTGCAATTGGAGGCTCAATGGACCCAGCATCAACAGGAACATTCGCGAACAACAGCATAGAGACAATATATGAAACGACACAATTAAAAGCACCTAATCAGAAACCAAAGAGAAAACTAAGATTAGCGCCGATTCATTACCTCACTGGATTACTGATCAATTACCCAACTCTCTCAAAACATATCCACGACGTGTCAATACTTCAACAATCCGAAAACAACGAAATTGATATATTCGTGCGGTTACTAAATTTTATCAGAAACCATCCCGACTATAGCACTTACCAAATTTTGGCTTATTGGACAAGTGATCTCGAACTCAAAAAAGATGTCGATTACTTGACTAGTTTTACACTTGATGACATGTACAGTGCATCCTACGATACAAAAAGGCGGAATGCAGACGAATTCTGCGATGCATTTGACCACGTTTCTAAGGAACTTTTTTCTACTCTGCCCCGTGTAAAGCAGGCGCAAGTCATATTAAACCGTGAGCCCCTTCGAGAAGGGGACGTAAAACAGTTGTATAAAATACTTTTCGAACTGTCCGACGAGTATCCCGAAAAAGATATAAAAAAAGATATAAAACATAAGCTTGTAAGTACCAAAAAAATGGGCACCAAGACAAAATAGTCTGAGACACCTAGTAACAATTCAGCTATACTGTCGCGCCCAAATTTAGTTTCATTACTCATATGCCTGACAACAATCACAAGCAGCAATCCGGAATCAAAGACCTCATTGCCAAAGGCCGCGAACAGGGTTATCTCACTTATGCTGAAGTGAATGACCACCTACCTGAACATATTGCAGATCCAGAGCAAGTCGAAGATATAATACAAATGATCAACGATATGGGTATTACAGTGTTTGAAATAGCTCCGGACGCTGAGACACTTTTGATGCTGGCTGGGGACAATACTCCTGATGAAGTTGCCGCGGCAGAAGCAGCAGCAACGCTGGCATCCGTCGAGTCAGAGCAACACAGAACTACCGATCCTGTGCGGATGTACATGAGGGAGATGGGATCTGTTGAATTACTCACCCGAGAGGGCGAAATAGAAATCGCAAAACGAATTGAAGAAGGAACGAGAGAGATAATGGCCGCCATCGCAGAGTGGCCAAATTCAGTGGAAAAAATCATTTCAGAGTATGACAAGATACCCTCAGGCGAACGACGCCTCACTGACATCATATGTGGGTACCTCAATCCCATGGATCATGTGCCGTCTGCCTTAGCCCAGCAGCAAGCAGCCGAGGCCATGAAAACCGAAAATGATGTGGACGATGGAGAAGATCCTACTTCTGAAGAGGAGCACGAAGGAGGCCTTGATCCAGAAGAAGCAGCAGAACGCTTCATAGAACTAAAGAAGCAATTCACTAAAACAACTCGGTCAATTTCTCGCTATGGCCGGATGTCTAAAAGCGCCATAAAAAATATGCAGGAATTAGCTAATCTGTTCAAATTTTTAAAATTGACTCCCAGACAATTTGATCCTCTTGTAACTACGATTAAAACCTCTATAGACGGTGTCCGTCGCGAAGAGAGGCACATTCAAGAGCTCTGCGTACGACGTGCTAAAATGCCAAGAAAATTATTTATTCAGAACTTTCCCGGAAACGAAAGTAACCATGAATGGTCGCAAACACTCTCTATGCCCGGCTCTTCATGGGCTGAAAATATCAAAAATGGACTAGCTGAAATCCAACGATCTCAGAAGAAATTAGGAAAAATAGAATCGGAGACCGGATTTAGCATCGTCCAGATCAAGGATATTAATCGGCGTTTAACGATTGGAGAGGCGATGTCTCGACGCGCAAAAAAAGAAATGGTGGAGGCCAATTTAAGACTAGTGATATCGATTGCGAAAAAGTATACCAACAGGGGCCTTCAGTTTTTAGATTTGATTCAAGAGGGAAATATAGGCTTGATGAAGGCCGTGGATAAATTTGAATACAGACGGGGCTATAAATTCTCTACCTATGCTACATGGTGGATAAGACAGGCAATCACCCGTTCTATTGCTGATCAGGCGCGCACCATTCGAATTCCTGTTCATATGATAGAGACCATTAACAAACTTAATAGAATATCACGCCAGATGCTGCAAGAGATGGGGCGTGAACCGTCTCCGGAGGAGCTCGCAGACCGGATGGAGATGCCCGAGGACAAGATAAGAAAGGTTTTAAAAATTGCGAAGGAGCCAATATCCATGGAGACTCCAATCGGAGAGGATGAGGACGCCAGTATTGGTGAACTCATTGAGGATATAACGATAGCCTTACCTGTCGAGGAAGCAACAAAGAATAACCTTACAGAATCCACCAGAGGCGTGTTGAGCAGTCTTACTGCGCGTGAAGCGAAAGTACTTCGCATGAGATTTGGAATTGATATGAACACCGACCACACACTCGAGGAAGTTGGAAAACAGTTTGACGTTACTCGAGAGCGAATCCGACAAATTGAGGCAAAAGCCCTCCGAAAATTACGTCATCCGACACGATCGGAGCACCTACGCAGCTTTATTGATGAATGATACGTCTGAAGAATTGAGGGGCCCATAGCTCAGCTGGTTAGAGCAGTCGACTCATAATCGATTGGTCGTAGGTTCAAGTCCTACTGGGCCCACCATTATTTCTACCAAATAGATAAATCGACAAATAAATTTTCAATCGATTGCCACTCAGCAAGAATCAAGCCCGAAAAAGACCATCAAAATACCGTCAGTCGAGTCATAATCGATTGGTGATAGTTTCAAGTCCTTTTGGGCCCAGCATTGATCAAGAGTTGGAGGATTTAGCGATAGTAACCGAGAAATAACAATGCGACTTTACAAAAGTTAACTGCTTGCATTTTGCCGAAGTGAACGTATGGATATTTTTGAATTTCCATGGCAACTGTCACAAATACATTGTAACTCTAATTGAGGATTTATGAGAGCAAAACCAGCGTTATGTGTTTTAACGAGCGTCGTG
>DDII01000070.1:0-11658 GCA_002338445.1 Cellvibrionales bacterium UBA1854
TTTACTGAAACCTTTCTCAATAATGTCTTTATTATGGATGATAGGAATAATCCGGCCTCTAAACCTCCTGCAGCCCCTAAGACAAAACATCATCACTCACACGTGTTGTGAATCCGGGTAATTAAGTAATGTTGGCACAATTACCAATTTTATAGTTTAGGCGGGTTTAAAAACGCTCACTGGAAGGCAAAAGGATGCCCATCCGAAGATGGTTGGGTTTCACTAGATTATTATGCAAAGAATATTTTGACTGGTAACAGAAAGTCCCGTATATTTTCGGTTTTTTTATAGGTCCATAAAAAGGAAGGATGAGAGATAGCTTTAGGGCCTTACGTTTCCGTAGACTGATCAGAAATGTATATGATAAAAGATTCTTAAAATATGGGTGTCAACCTCACGGAGTATTTTGGTCCGATTCGGGTCGACAGAAAAGTCGATTTAAGATTATTGAGAACCAAATGTCAGCGTTGGTGCCGTCAGGAATCGTTAAAATCGCTGATATTGGTTGCGGCTACGGGTCTCTGGCAGGTTACATGCGAGAGACCCCCAACTGCTCAAGATTTGTCTACACAGGATATGACATTAATCCAACTCTCATAGCTGCTTGCCAACAATATTCGCACTTACCCTCAAAGTCATTTGTCATAGGTGATTGTCCCACGGAGCTCGTTGATTTCTCTGTCATGTCTGGCACTTACAACATGGCAGTCACTAAAGACCTTATACACTGGGAGCGCTACATGTTTCGGTGTCTGGCGAAGTGCTGGGATCAGTCTCGAATAGGCATGATTTTTAATGTTTTGGTTGCTGATAAATCCCATATCAGTGATGGAATGCTTTACCACTGTGAAGTCGATAAGTTGCGAAGGCGCTGTATAAAGCAATTTGGCACAACTCGTATAATTCGAGAGAGAAGTCTTCCGCGTGATGCCACATTGGTGGTTACTCGGCAGAAGTTCTCGGGATGAAGTCTAGAACCGTTGCGTTTATGCAGTACCGCAGTGCTCCTGCCGGACCGTCCGAAAAGACATGTCCAAGGTGGATATCAGAACTAACCGACCGAATCTCAGTGCGAATCATTCCATAGCTGATATCTCTTTTTTCGTAGACCGCTCCATCAACAGGTTTTGTGAATGATAACCAACCGGTTTTTGAGTCAAAACGATCATCGGTATCAAAGAGAGCGGCACCGCTCAGCTTATCAACAAAAACGCCATCTTTAACGCTTTTGAAAATCTCATATTCTTTGCAAAACCTTTTGTCTGTACCATTTTCAAAAGCGACTTGGAATACCTTTTCACCACCAAGCGCGAATTTCCCAAGAGCATAATAAAAGTCCTTTGGTTCCATATATCCTTGAAAGCCAAATACTTCAGTTCCTTCTTCGAGGAAAATTATCGTTGGCGTTGCCCACGTTGGGGTCTTTATCTCCAAATCAACCACTTGACCCGCTGTTCTGTATGAAATTGGAATCGGTCCGGCGTATTGATTTGTAATATTGTTCCTGAGTTTTTCGCAGTAAGGACAATAACCAACACTCTCTATGATAAGAATTTGCTTTCCTGCTAAAAGTGCCTCATTGGAGGTGGTCTCCGTTTCGGTAGCGTTAAAGAAAACCCCAGTTGAGTTGTCTGGGCAGTAGCCATTTGGATTTTTTTGGAGATAATCTTGGTGGTAAGACTCTGCCGAAGTGAATTGGGTTAGCGGGGTAATCTCGGTCACGATTTGCCCAAATCCGGCCTTTGATAGGAGTATTTGGTATTCTGTAAGCGTCTTGTTTGCGACTTTTATCTGTTCCAAGTCAGTGGTAAGTATCATTGACCTGTACTGAGTACCTATGTCATTCCCCTGCCGATTTACTTGAGTAGGGTCGTGGTACTCAAAAAAAGATTCTAAGATGGCTCTCAAGTTGACGACGTTGGCATTGTATGTGATACGTACTACCTCTGTGTGATTGTTGGGATTCATTCGATTTGATGGAAGTGTTATTGCCTGATAAGTCGCGTCCACCCCTTGACCATTCGCGTAGCCAGAGACCACGTCTATTACGCCTACTATTTCGGAAAACATCTTTTCTACACCCCAGAAGCACCCAGCTCCAACCACGATACTTCTTTTGTTATAAGTCGCCTGCGCTTCGTCTACAGATGCTTGAGCAGACACCGAAACCATAGTACTTGCCATTAATATAACTCCCAAGTGATTCCACATTATCAAATACTTATTCCCATATATTTTTTTACGTCATCCCATTAGACTGTGGACTGATATATTACAAACTTTTGTAGGACAGGTGAATTTCATTTTTAGGAGCTCTCTCTGCGTCATTCGTTTTTACCTGTTTCGCTTTTAAACTTTGAGAAGCAAACATGCTATTTTTCAAAAATATTTGATAACTGCTTTGAATGAGTTTACGTGGTGTTAGCGTAATTTCCACAAGTTGCAACATCTCCAGTAATTTTTAATGAAATTTAAGAGGAATTTAATGTGATTGGAAAATTTATTGCTGGTTTGAGCGGTTGGTTTATTGCTGGTCCTTTGGGTGCTGTTTTGGGGGTTTTCTTGGGGCATCAGTTCGATCGCGGATTTAGCAATTTTTTTATCCCCATAAGTGAGGGAGAACGTCATAAAATTCGGGAGATTTTTTTTTCTACACTATTCAGTCTGCTAGGACATCTAGCGAAAAGCGATGGACACATTTCCCAAGCTGAGATCGCTCTCACGGAAGATATGATGACGAACCTTGGATTGAGCGCTGAGCGGAAACAAGAGGCTATTAAATTTTTTAAAATTGGTGCAGCGACAGATTTTTCTGTTCAGTTTTGCGTTAAGTCATTCGTGCAAGTAAGTAATAGGCATGTCAATCTCAAAAATCAGCTTCTTAGTTATCTGATTTCACTCGCTTTAGCAGACGGCGAGCTCCACTCCCAGGAAGAGTCTATTCTCCGAATGGTTGCAATTGATTTAGGTTTCTCGAAAAGTAATTTCGAAGAATTGATTAGGATGATCGGTGCTCAAACCCACTTTGGCAAACTTGGCTCAAGCATGACGAGTCAAGATAAACTATCCGACGCCTATTCTGCTCTTGGAGTCGCATCAACCAGTTCTGATATGGCGATAAAAAAAGCATATAGAAAGTTAGTCAGTCAGAATCATCCAGATAAGTTGATTGGACAGGGTGTTCCCGACGATATAATAAAACTGGCTACCGAGAGAACTCAAAAAATTCAGATGGCTTATGACCTTATATCTGAATCTAGAAAAAGTAAATAAGTTGTCTGTTAATAATACTAATGTTTTATTCCCTGTTTGAAACGCGTGAGTCGGTTGACCTTGCGCCTTGGTCTTTCTATAATGCGCGTCCTGGGGCATGAAGGGCGTGGCAGACCCACCTTTTGGTCTGACATCGTAAGTTTTGATGCGGGATGGAGCAGTCTGGTAGCTCGTCGGGCTCATAACCCGAAGGTCGTTGGTTCAAATCCAGCTCCCGCTACCAATTAGCAAGAGTGTATGACATTGATCAAGTGTTGACAGCTTTCCCCTTTGGCTGGCAGTCTGTAATATGTTTTGACGCTTGAGGACGTAACCAAGGTCTTAATATGGATCTTGGAAAGTGGGAGACTGTTGTGATGGGCCAGATGGCCCATTTTTTATGTGCAGAAAGAGAGGATAATTTTGAGAATCGGAAAAATCGCATTAAAGCAGCTTTTAAGTCCGATTGTTGAAGCCTTGGGATTCCAGTTGTGGGGGATTGAAATTGAAAATAACAAAAGCATCGCATTGCTTCGCGTATATATAGATTTGGCTGATAATTTCATTTCAGTGGATGATTGTGCGGTGGTAAGTAAGCATATTGTCGCGATTCTGAATGTGGAGGAGGTATTTGTCGGAAAATATACTCTGGAGGTATCTTCTCCCGGTGTAGAAAGACCATTGTATGATTTGGCGCACTTCGAATCGTTCGTGGGGCATGATATAGCTTTGAAGCTTAGATTCGCACATGGAAATAGAAAAAATTTTAAAGGTTGTTTGCATGGTGTGGAGGGAGAAGAGATAGTTGTGCGCATTGATAACAGTGAGTATCTTTTTCCTTTTGAAAATATTGATCGGGCAAATGTAATCGCAAAATTCTAATATTCGTGAGGTTGTGGCAGTGAATAAAGAGATTCTAATGGTGACTGAGGCTGTCTCCAATGAAAAGGGGGTTGAGAGAGAGATTATATTTCAAGCTATTGAGCAAGCTTTGGAAATGGCCACCAAGAAAAGGTTTGAAGAGGGAGCCAATATTCGTGTAGTCATAGATCGAGACACAGGCAGTTACGAGTCGTTCCGATGGTGGGAAGTTGTTGCCGATGACGTATTGGCAGAATTGGGGACTCAATTCACCACCGAGGAAGCCCATGAAAAAGATCCTGATCTAAATGTTGGTGACTTATACGAAGAGCGAGTAGACAATGCTAAATTCGGGCGTATAGCCGCGCAGGCAGCAAAGCAAGTCATAGTCCAACGTGTGAAAGAGGCAGAGCGAGAAATTATCGTTGATCGATTTAAACACCGTGTTGGCGAGCTCCTTAACGGCACGGTTAAAAAAGTTACCCGAGAACATGTAATTATTGATTTTGGGGACAATGCAGAGGGTCTTTTGCCGAGGGAGCAGCTGGTTGGTCGTGAAATATTTAGGATAAATGATAGGACTAGAACGATTTTGACGGCCATCAGAGAAGATACACGTGGTCCCCAACTGCTTGTGTCAAGAACCTCGCCCGACATGCTAATTCAGCTTTTTAGAATTGAAGTTCCTGAAATAGCGGAGGGCATAATAGAAATTAAGGGCGCAGCGAGGGATCCTGGTCAAAGGGCCAAGATAGCGGTCAAGAGTAAAGATGCTCGTATAGATCCAGTTGGGGCTTGCGTAGGAATGAGAGGTGCCCGAGTTCAGGCTGTGTCGAGTGATCTTGACGATGAAAGAGTTGACATTGTTTTGTGGGATGATAATCCAGCACAACTTGTAATTAATGCCATGGCGCCTGCTGAAGTGGGTTCTATTGTGGTAGATGAGGAGTCGCATTCAATGGATGTCGCAGTTAATGAAGAAAATCTAGCGCAGGCGATTGGCAAAGGTGGTCAAAACGTTCGGCTTGCATCTGAGCTTACCGGTTGGAATATAAATGTAATGACCTTGGAAGATGCCGAAGATAAGCAAATGCAGGAAGCGACAGATATTGTGAATACCTTCATGCAGGAACTCGATATCGGAGAGGATATTGCTATCGTGCTTGTAGAGGAGGGATTTACTAGTGTAGAGGAAGTAGCATATGTTCCACTTGATGAAATTAGCGCAATTGAGGGCTTTGATCAAGATCTATCCCAAGAATTGCGCGCTCGTGCTAAGGATGCTCTCCTCACAATGGCACTTGTTAGTGAGGAAAAATTAACTAGCTCTGTTCCGGCAGATGATTTACTTAATATGGAGGGAATGGACAGAAGTCTTGCCCATAAATTGGCCGCCAAGAACATCATTACAATGGAAGATCTTGCGGAGCAAGCGGTAGATGACATATCAGATATTGATAATTTGAGTAATCAACGTGCGGCCGAATTGATAATGACGGCCCGCGCACCTTGGTTTGAGTGACAACGCGGACATTGATAGAGGATTACCGATGGCTGAAGTAACAGTTAGCGAATTGGCGATGACCGTGGGTGCGTCTGTGGATCGGTTGCTAAAGCAAATGACTGATGCAGGCCTAGCGCATACAAATGCTGAAGCGCTGGTATCAGACGGAGAAAAACAAATTTTGCTTGCATATCTTAAAGGGTTGCACGGAGAACGTGCCCGAGAGCCTGGAAAGATTACACTACGTCGAAAAACTGTAACGACGTTAAAATCGGCGAATCGAAAAACTGTAAATATCGAAGTTCGTCGAAAGCGAACCTTTGTTAAGCGACCAGATGAAGAGATATCGATATCGACTACTAAATCAACCGAACCGTTGGAAAACTCAATCACTAATCAAGACGCAAGTGCAGCTGAAGCATTAGATGAAGTCGAGGTGCAGCGAGTAGCTGCAATTGAAACTCGCCGAAGAGCGGATGAGGAAACCAAGAAAAAGGAAGGTAACAAAGAACTCACTAAAGCAGATGCTGCGTCAGACAAGAGAGATAACCTTACTGCCAAAAGAATTTCTCGCGCAGACAAGACCGTTGTTGGCATGCCTTTACCACCCTCCGAAATCGGTCATGATAAAGGTCGACGGACCAACAAGATAAAAGATGATGAAGATGATCCC
Source organism: Cellvibrionales bacterium UBA1854 (assembly GCA_002338445.1). GTDB lineage: Bacteria > Pseudomonadota > Gammaproteobacteria > Pseudomonadales > Porticoccaceae > TMED48. The sequence continues at coordinate 6,291 of DDII01000070.1, forward strand.
ATAAGGCGTGCAAAAAAACCTATTCCAAAAGGTGCTAAGAAAAAGTCTCATTTGGTTTTAGACGATGTTGAGATAGATGGAGCAAAAAAAACTAGGCTAAGATCTGCTATTGCCACCCCGCTAAAAGTGACAAATAAGCATACTTTTCAGCGCCCAACAGAGAAGAAAGTTCAAGAAATTACAGTAGGTGATGAAATTTCGGTCTCTGATTTGGCAGCAGGACTGTCCCTGAAGTCAGTAAATGTAATCAGAAAACTTGCGAAGTTAGGGGTTGTGGCAACTGCGCATGAAATTATTGACCAAGAAACTGCTGTATTAGTTACTGAAGAATTAGGGCACAGAGCGATACCCTCCAGTAATAATGATTTGGAGGAACAACTAGACGCTGCTTTTACAGAACAAGCAAGAAATTATACTCAATTGCCGCGGGCGCCTGTGGTAACCATTATGGGTCACGTCGATCATGGTAAAACATCGCTTCTGGACTATATTCGAAAAACTCGTATTGCTGTAGGTGAGGCAGGTGGTATTACTCAGCACATTGGTGCTTACCATGTAAGCACCCCTAAGGGAGCGATTACTTTTTTGGATACTCCAGGTCATGCCGCTTTCACTGCAATGCGGGCTCGTGGAGCGAAGAGTACTGATATTGTCATTCTTGTGGTAGCAGCGGATGATGGCGTAATGCCGCAAACTGAAGAGGCTGTTCAGCATGCTAGGGCAGCCGGGGTACCTATAGTTGTTGCCATTAATAAAATGGACAAAGAGGGTGCAGATCCCGAAAAAGTGACAAGTGAACTGGGCGCAAAAGACGTGATTCCAGAAGAATGGGGTGGTGACACTCAGTTTGTTAAGGTTTCTGCCCAGACAGGTGAGGGCATAGATGAGTTGTTAGATGCGGTGTTGTTACAGTCAGAGCTTCTTGAATTAACGGCGAGCTTTGAAGGTAGGGCTCGAGGGGTGATAGTTGAGTCTCGTATCGATAAGGGTAGAGGAGTTGTAGCGACAGCTTTGGTGCAACAAGGAAATTTGAGCAAGGGCGATTTTGTGCTGGCAGGTTTGAGTGTAGGAAAGATAAGGGCTATGGTTGACCAAAGCAACACATCTATGCAGAAGGCGGGACCATCGGTTCCTATAGAAATTTTGGGATTGGACGAGGTTCCAGACGCAGGTAATTATTTTTACGTAGTACCGGATGAAAGACAGGGTCGAGATATAGTCGCATTTCGACAAGAAAAAGCTCGCGCTCAAAAATTGTCGAGTCAACGTGCTTCGGCTTTAGAGACGATGTTTGTGAATATGGGTTCAGAGGTTAAACGTACCTTACCATTAGTGATAAAAGCAGATGTTCGGGGATCGCTTGAGGCTATTAGTGGGGCTCTTAACGATTTTTCAACTCAAGAAGTGGGAGTTGACATTATAGCTTCGGGCGTGGGGGGTATTGCTGAGTCTGATGTCAATTTGGCCATCACCACTGGGGCTATTATTTTGGGGTTTAACGTGCGTGCTTCTGGTGGAGCGCGTGCATTAGCAAAGAAAGAGGAAATAGAAGTACGTTACTACAGTGTGATTTATAATCTTCTAGACGAGGTTAAGGCCGCTCTTTCTGGGATGCTATCCCCCGAGTCGAGAGAGAAAATTGTAGGCACAGCAGAAGTGAGGGATGTCTTCCGATCCCCAAAATTTGGTGCGATAGCGGGATGTATGGTTACAGAGGGCACCGTGTATCGCAGTAAGCCAATTCGTGTCTTAAGAGACAATGTAGTTATTTATGAAGGAGAGTTAGAGTCGTTGCGTAGGTATAAAGATGATGCTCCGGAGGTTCGAAGCGGCGTAGAGTGCGGTATTGGCGTAAAAGATTACAATGATGTTCGTGCGGGTGATTTGATAGAAGTTTACGAAGTTACACAAATTCTTCGGACCCTTTGAAAAAGCTGAGATTGTATGAGCAATCGACGGTGTCCCAGAAACACTAAACTAAATAACAGAAAATTAAGACATTGATGCCGAGAGAATTTTACCGCAGCGACAGAGTTGCTGATGCGATTCAGAGAGAGCTATCCGTGCTGATTAATGACTCGTTGAGAGATCCGAGAATCGGCATGGTTAGCGTTACCGAGGTTAGCGTCAGTAGAGACCTGTCAAACAGCAAGGTTTATGTTAGCTTTGTTTCGTCAAACAGTGATCATCAAGTAAATATTGCCATGTCAGCCCTTGATGGTGCCACTGGGTATTTGCGTAAGTTAATGGCGGCTAATATGAATTTGCGGGTGATACCAAAAATTAAATTTATCCATGATAATTTGGCGGGGAAAAGCCAAGACATGTCTGAATTGATTGATCTTGCAATTGCTTCGGATTCTAGATTGGCATCTTCGGGGGAACCCTAATTTGTCGCATCATAAGCAGCGCTTCAGATTGGTCAATGGCATTTTTTTACTGAATAAATCAAAAGGTGTTTCCTCCAATCACGAATTGCAGCGCGTGAAGCACTTATTTGCCGCCAAAAAAGCTGGGCATACAGGAAGTTTAGATCCCTTGGCTACCGGTGTGTTGCCGGTCTGCTTCGGAGAGGCTACGAAACTTAGTCGGTATTTACTTGATTCCGAGAAAGGATATCATAGTGTGTTCAAGTTAGGAGTAGAGACAGATACTGGAGATAGTGAGGGCCGAATAGTATCAACTAATGATGCAAGCACAATTACTGAGGGATTGATTCGTGTCACTATCGATCAATTTTTAGGAGACACCGTTCAAGTACCACCGATGTATTCAGCTCTCAAGCATAACGGACAACCTCTATACAAGTATGCCAGGAAAGGTATGGATATAGAGAGATCACCCAGACCGATTGCAATATATGAGTATGAGATTGTATCTTTTAAAAGTGGAGTCGCTCCAGCGTTGGAGGTGAAAATACGTTGTAGCAAGGGCACATATATAAGAGGCCTTGCTTCTGACCTCGGCCGTCTACTGCGATGTGGAGCTCATGTAAGTAAATTACACCGGTTTGCCATAGGACCATTAAGTGACGATATGTCAATTTCTCTCTCAGAGCTCAGAGATTGTTATGATAAACATGGAATATCTGCATGTGATGAAAGATTGTTACCTGTTGATTATGCGTTGCATGCAACGCCTAAAGTTACTCTAGACGATAAAAGTGCGGCACGATTACAACAAGGACAATCAGTATTCCTATCAAAAGGCTTTAACCTTGAGGAAGAAGGGGATATAGTGCGCGTGTTTGACAACAATCTAATGTTTTTGGGAGTGGGGACTTTGCGGAGTGGCGGTATGTTGGTGCCTAAACGCTTGGTAGCCCTGTAGGATAGATTCAACTGATCGAAGCCTGAGCGATAGATTGAGTTGTTATAAAAAGCATCGGCTGCAATGACGAGCGTCCTGTAAGTGCGCATGGGACGCCAGTCGTTTTTAATTCGCGCACTGGAGAAGTTTATGGCCTTAAGTGCAGAAGAAAAAGCGTTGTTGGTCAAAGAATATGGCCACGACCAGAAAGATACAGGCTCGCCAGAAGTGCAGGTGGCACTTTTGACGGCGAATATCAACAAGTTGCAGAATCATTTCGGTTCTCACAAGAAAGATCACCATTCTCGACGTGGACTTATACGCATGGTTAATCAACGGAGAAAGTTACTTGATTACCTTAAAACAAGAAATTTTGATCGGTACTCTGAACTTATCAAGAAACTTGGCCTGCGAAGATAGTGACTAATCGGGGGCGAACAAATTATTTTAAGGGTGATATATTCCTCAATGATACTCTTGAGAGCGTATAGATTCTTTACCCAAACTACAGTTAATGGCGTTTTAGGATACTAGCTTCCTTTTGCTTACATTAAAGAACTAATTTAAAGAAATATTTGAAGGCAACAATATGAATCCATTAGTAAAAAGATTTAAGTACGGTGAATGCAACGTAACAATCGAGACAGGTCGTGTAGCCAGACAAGCAACGGGTGCAGTGATATGTTCGATTGATGAGACTTCTGTGTTGTGTACGGTGGTTGGAGCGAGAGAAAAAAAAGAGGATGTCGACTTTTTCCCCCTGGGTGTTCATTATCAAGAAAAAGCTTATGCTGCTGGAAAAATTCCTGGAGGTTTCTTTAAAAGAGAGGGTCGTCCAACTGAAAAAGAAACGTTAACTTCTAGATTAATTGATAGACCCATTCGCCCACTTTTTCCAGAAGGTTTTAAGAATGAAGTGCAGGTGGTTTGCACGGTTCTGTCCGCAAAAAAAAATGCTGATCCTGATATTGCCGCAATGATAGGAACTTCCGCCGCTCTGGCGATTTCTGGCATACCATTTAACGGGCCTATCGGTGGGGCGCGAGTAGGTTATACGGAGGAAGAGGGCTACCTTTTAAATCCGACTAATACTGAGTTGTTAAGTTCCGAACTTGATATGGTAGTTGCTGCAACTGAAGATGCAGTTCTAATGGTAGAGTCCGAAGCGAAGGAGTTATCTGAAGACATAATGCTTGGAGCTGTTTTATTCGCACATCAAGAGATGCAAACCGTGATTACCGTCATAAAACAGCTGGCCTCTGAAGTGGGAAAACCTCGGTGGAATTGGAAATCAGTAGCAGTGAATAACACACTCAGAGATGACCTCAACACGTTGTTGGCAGAGGATCTCGAGCAAGCTTACCAACTAGTTGATAAGCAACAACGTATGGACAAAATCGCTAGCTTAAGGGATAAGGCGCTAACGCAACTGAGCTCTGAAATGGGTAACGAAGAAAATAGTATAAAAGATGAGTTTAAAAAACTTGAAAAAGATATTGTGCGCGGTCGAATTCTTCGGGGGGATCTTCGAATTGATGGGAGAGATAATCGAAGCGTGAGGCCCATTGGCGCTGAGGTTTCTATTTTATCTCGTGCGCATGGTTCAGCGCTGTTTACGCGAGGTGAGACGCAGGCGCTTGTTGTAGCAACGCTAGGCTCGACTCGCGATGCCCAAATGATTGATGATCTAGATGGTCGTCGAGATGACCCATTTATGTTGCATTATAATTTCCCCCCATATTCTGTTGGAGAATGTGGAAGAATTGGATTCACAGGTAGACGAGAAATTGGTCACGGGAGATTGGCCCGCAGAGGAATCGCAGCTGTGCTTCCCTCAATTGATGAATTTCCGTATGCGATGCGTGTTGTGTCCGAGATCACTGAATCAAATGGATCAAGTTCGATGGCATCGGTTTGCGGAGCAAGTCTTGCACTCATGGATGCTGGAGTTCCGTTAAAAGCACCAGTAGCAGGAATAGCTATGGGACTAGTCAAAGAAGGAGATGAGTTTTCGGTGTTGACCGATATACTTGGAGATGAAGATCATCTTGGTGATATG
>DDII01000070.1:11957-29435 GCA_002338445.1 Cellvibrionales bacterium UBA1854
GATCATCTTGGTGATATGGATTTCAAAGTGGCTGGAACGGCTGAGGGTATTACTGCTCTTCAGATGGATATAAAAATTGAAGGTATAACCGAAGAGATTATGGAAATTGCGCTGCAGCAGGCCATGGATGCTCGTTTACACATTCTTACTTCTATGAATACTACGTTGGCTGTTGGTCGTGAGGAGGTGGCAGATTCAGCACCACGCATGGGAGCGATGCAAATAGATGCCGATAAGATTAGAGATGTTATTGGAAAGGGTGGAGCAACCATACGAAGTTTGTGTGAGGAGACCAGTTCTACCATAGACATAACCGATGACGGGGCAGTAAAAATATACGCCGATGACAGTGCGGGCCTTCAAGCCGCTATTGATGCTATTACGGCAATCGTTGCTGAGCCAGAGCCGGGGGCAATTTATGATGGTAAAGTGGTGAGAATTGTGGACTTTGGCGCTTTTGTTAATTTTATGCCAGGCACCGATGGTCTGGTGCACATATCACAGATAGCGTCTCAAAGAGTCAACAAAGTGACAGATTATTTGGCCGAAGGACAAGAAGTGCGTGTAAAGGTCTTAGAAATTGATAATCGCGGGAGAGTAAAGTTGTCCATCAAAGAAGCCACTCTGGAGGAACAATCGCGTTTCGAGAGCGCTGGTGATGGAGAAAAAACAGATACTAACCCTCCCGGTTGCAGTTTATAAAAGCTCAGGTTTGATCTCCTGAGCTAATGCTAACATTTCGTGTGCATGGCCTCTCGTTTTCTCTGTAATGTTTATTCCGCCGAGCATTCTGGAAATTTCTTCAACTCGATCTTCGTCATTTAGTAACGTTAGGGTGGTTGATATCTTCTCTGAGTGCAGCTTTTGTTTCTGTGCAACATAGTGATTATTTGCATGCGAAGCCACTTGCGGTAAGTGTGTGATAGTTATCACTTGACTGATACTGCCAAGTTTTTTCAATAGCTGACCAATTACCTCCGCAGTTGCTCCCCCAATGCCGACATCCACCTCGTCGAGAATTAAAGTAGGAATTTTTGAATGCTCAGCTGCCACTATCTGAATTGCGAGACTTATTCGTGATAACTCCCCGCCAGAAACTACTTTATGCAGTTGATTGTGAGGTTGGCCGCGGTTAGTGGAGATTAAGAATTCAATTTTTTCTGCTCCTGAAGGATGGTAATCAGAATCGTTTCGAGGAACTAATTTTATCATTAACTCTGAATCTTTCATTTCAAGCTTTGCTAATTGCACATTGATTTCAGAGGCCATTTTTTTTGCGGCTAGTTGTCTCGTATTCGATAGTTTCTGAGCTCGATCTTTGTACAGCATGATTGTTTTTTCGTATTGTTTTTGTAGAGTCATCATTTTTTGTTCGTTTCGTTCGAGAGCTTTCAACTCGTCTTTGAGGACCAGAATGGCAGCGTCTAACTGATGAGGAGGAACCCTGTGTTTCCTCGATATTTGAAAAATTTCTGAAATTCTTTCATTCACTTCCGCAAGCTTTTGTGGATTTGAATTAAGACCGTCTAATGCTGTTTTTATTTCGTGAGTTGCTTCTTCGACTTGAATTAAGCATGAACGAAGTAAGTCTGAAACATTTTCAAGAGATTTGGGTAAATAGCTTAGCTCCCTCAGAATCGACAATGCTTCGCTGAGACTATCTCGAATGTTGTGACTCGTGTTTGGACCACATAAATTGAGCAGTCGATGGCTTTGAAGAAGTAAATGTTCAGAATTAGACAATAGCTTCTGTTCCTCCTCAAGTTTGTCAAACTCATCGGGTGCAATTGCCAATTCTTCCCATTCTTCAATTTGAAATTGTAAAAAATTTAGTCTGCCTGAATTTTTACTTAAACTACTCTCAAGTGACTCTATATCTTGCTGAATTTGATTTAATTCTAGGGCTATCTTATTTACTTCTGCACAACTTGCAGTTGCGCCAGCATAGTCATCCAGTAAAAATTTATAGTTATCTTGACGCATCAATGATTGATGTTCATTTTGGCTGTGAATATCAACCAAGAAACTGCTTAGTTTCTGTAATTGTTGCATCGTACACGCACGCCCGTTAATGTAACCACGGGGTCGTTTCCCTTCGTTGAAAACGCGCCTTAGCACGCAATCATTGTCACTCATAAATTGCTCTTCCCGTAGCCAGTTTACAGCTCGATTAATTTTTGTTATGTCAAAACTGGCACTTATCTCCGAGTGGCCCTTGGTTAGACCTAATGCGTCGGTGTCCGCGCGCGCCCCAAGAGTCATTGCAAGAGCATCCAGAATTAGTGATTTACCGGCTCCTGTCTTACCACTTATTGCCGAGGTCCCACTTAAAAATTCGATTTCTAAATGTTCAATTAAGGAAAAGTTATAAATATTTAATGATGTTAGCAATGTTCCTCCCTGTTTTTCCTTGTTTATACACTTCCAACTCGTATATGGCAATTGCTTGAAACTAATTTGTTTATCCCCATATTACGAATAGAGGCAAATATGTTAAATGTTTACAGGAGTGTTCAGTGTCACAGGAAAATGATAAAGAGTCCGAAAGCATTACTGACTCTGAGAAAAACACGAATGATGAGTCTGAAACGTTTGAAAAACAAGATCAAACAGAGGCAGACGACACTCACCGTGAGTTGATAGAGGTTAAGGATAAAGTCCTTCGTATTCAAGCGGAAATGCAAAATGTTCGTCGTCGGGCACAGCGAGACGTAGAAAATGCTCATAAATTTGCGCTAGATAAGTTTGTGTCCGCATTAATACCCGTTGTTGATAATCTCGATAGGGCGATTGATACAATTAACGAAGCTGATGAAGCTCAGAGGCCAGTTGCTGACGGTCTCAAGTTGACATTGAAAAGCTTCCTAGACGTTTTAACACAATTTAATGTAGAGCAGGTTGACCCGTCCGGAGTACCTTTTGACGCAGAGCTGCACCAAGCAGTTAGTACGGTACTAAACAGTGAAGTAGAGCCAAATACTGTCATTGATGTCTATCAGAAAGGCTATGTACTCAATGGCCGATTAGTACGACCAGCAATGGTAACGGTCGCAAAAGTTTGACGAGACTTGAATTAAAAGAATTAATGCCCAAATACTAAAATATAAGTTTAGAGGCAAAGAATTCAAAATTACCCTGAAGAAATTCATAGGAGAAACCTGTAATGGGAAAAATAATTGGAATTGACCTGGGAACAACCAACTCGTGTGTTTCAGTGCTCGAGGGAGAGAAGCCAAAGGTAATCGAAAATTCGGAAGGGTCCCGAACTACCCCTTCGGTTGTTGCGTTTGCAGATGATGGAGAAATTTTAGTTGGTCAGTCTGCGAAACGACAGGCAGTTACTAACCCAACGAACACCGTTTATGCGGTTAAGCGCTTAATTGGTCGTCGATTTGAAGACAGGGTTGTTCAGAAAGACATCGAGATGGTTCCCTATAAAATTGTTAAGGCAGACAATGGTGATGCATGGGTTGAGATTAAGGGAGAGAGTAAAGCAGCGCCTCAAATCTCTGCTGAAGTTCTCAAGAAAATGAAGAAAACTGCAGAAGATTATATTGGCGAAAATATTTCCGAAGCGGTCATTACTGTACCAGCATACTTTAATGATTCCCAACGACAAGCTACTAAGGATGCAGGGCGCATTGCCGGATTGGACGTGAAGCGAATTATAAACGAGCCAACCGCTGCGGCCCTGGCATATGGAATTGACAAGGTCTCTGGTGATCGTGTGGTGGCTGTTTATGATCTGGGGGGAGGTACTTTTGATATCTCGATTATCGAAATTGCGGATGTTGATGGTGAAAAGCAGTTCGAAGTGTTAGCGACAAATGGAGACACGTTCCTTGGTGGGGAGGATTTTGATTTAAGGTTAATCGAATATTTGTCGCAAGAATTCAAGAGTGAGAGCGGGATGGACCTGCATGGAGACCCGCTTGCAATGCAACGCCTTAAAGAGGCAGCTGAAAAAGCAAAAATTGAACTATCATCAAGTCAGCAGACAGAAGTTAATCTTCCATACATCACGGCTGATGCAACTGGCCCCAAGCATCTTGTGGTTAAATTGACACGCAGTAAATTGGAAGCGCTTGTTGAGGAATTAGTCGAGAGATCATTGGAACCATTGAGAATTGCCTTGAAAGATGCGGATAAAAGTGCGTCTGAAATAGATGAGATTATTTTAGTGGGGGGACAGACTCGTATGCCCTTAGTGCAAGAGCGAGTGTCAGCATTTTTTGGAAAAGAACCAAGAAAAGACGTCAATCCGGATGAAGCTGTAGCTGTTGGTGCAGCTTTACAAGGTGCAGTTTTAGCGGGGGATGTGACCGATGTGCTTCTTCTTGACGTTACGCCCCTGACCCTTGGCATTGAGACCATGGGTAGCGTTGCTACTCCCGTCATAGAGAAGAATACTACGATTCCCACGAAAAAGTCGCAGATTTTTTCGACGGCTGATGATAATCAGACAGCAGTGACGATACACGTTGTGCAAGGCGAGAGAAAGCAGGCGATTCAAAATAAGTCTCTCGGTAGATTTGACCTGGCTGATATTCCTCCAGCGCCGCGAGGAATGCCACAAATCGAGGTCACATTCGACATAGATGCTAATGGGATACTGAATGTAAGTGCTAAAGATAAAGCGACAGGTAAAGAACAATCAATCGTTATTAAAGCGTCATCGGGTCTTTCTGATGAAGAAATCGAGTCAATGGTTCGTGATGCGGAGGCAAATGCAGAAGAGGACAAGCGTTTTGCAGATCTGGTTCAAGCCAGAAATGCTGCGGACGGGATTGCTCATGCTGCAACCAAAACAATTCAGGAAGCGGGTGAAAAGATTGGTGATGCGGAGAAAGGTGCGATCGAGGAGGCAGTAAAAGCAGTTGAAGAGGCTGTTCAGGGCGACGACAAGGATAAGATCGATTCAGCAGCAAAAACTTTATCTGAAATGTCGTCAGAGCTTGCACAAAAGCTTTATGCAAATCAAAATCAGGCTCAGGGCGCTGACAGTAAAACCGATGAAAATACAAGCGATGGTAACGAAGACGTTATGGATGCCGAATTTGAAGAGGTTAAAGAGGAAACAAAGAAATAGCAATCAGAGGATGCACAGTGTTCAAGTGAGTTTCTTTCAGGCGCGAACAAACCGTTCGCGCCTTTTTTTAGTAGTACCGTCAGGTGATGGATAGCGAGTTTATGGCAAAACGCGATTATTATGATGTTTTAGGAGTAAGTAGAGATGCTTCTGGCAGCGAGATCAAAAAGGCATTTCGTCGGACCGCAATGAAATATCATCCAGATCGTAATCCGGACAATCAACAGGCCGAAGAAAAGTTCAAAGAGGCGCAGGAGGCATATGAAGTTCTGAGTGACGGAGAAAGAAAGGGTAATTACGACCGTTTTGGACATACTAATACTGGTAATGCTCAAAGCTCTGGTGCTGGTTTTAGCGATATATTCGGGGACGTTTTCGGAGATATTTTTGGTGGTTCTGGCGCAGGCTCTAACCGCGGCGGGCCTACGCGAGGTTCAGATCTCCGCTACGATCTTCAGCTGGAGTTAGAGGATGCGGTGCGCGGAAAGACAGTGGAAATTAATATTCCAACTAAGGACACTTGCGCTACTTGCAAAGGTTCAGGGGCACGGCCCGGTTCTTCACCCCGAACTTGTAATTCATGTCAAGGTGCAGGCCAAGTGAGGATGTCTCAGGGCTTTTTTTCTGTGCAACAAACCTGTCCAAAGTGCAGAGGGCGGGGACAAATGATTACCGATCCATGTGGCGAGTGTCATGGTCAGGGGGTTTTAGAAAAGAGTAAGACATTGTCGGTAAAAATTCCTCCAGGCGTTGACACGGGAGATAGGATTAGACTTTCTGGAAAAGGTGAAGCTGGTCCGCACGGGGGAGCAAATGGGGATCTTTATGTCCAAATGAACGTGGCTGAGCACAATATTTTTGTTCGGGATGGAGCAAATTTACATTGTGAAGTCCCAATAAGTTTCAGCCAAGCTGCACTGGGAGGAGAACTAGAAGTTCCTACCTTGTCTGGGAGAGTGAAGTTGAAAGTGCCTCCAGAAACGCAGACAGGTAAGCTATTTCGGTTGAGAGGGAAAGGGGTGACTCAGGTTCGAAGTGCGGGAGTGGGTGATCTCCTTTGCAGAGTGTCTGTTGAAACACCAGTAAATTTGTCGTCAAAACAAATAAAGCTACTCGAGACGTTCGACAAGAGCCTTGAAGCGAGCAGCAGGCACTCCCCGCGGAGTAACAGTTGGTTTGGAGGTGTGAAAACCTTTTTCGATAACCTCACTAAAGGTTAGAGTTTTATACGTTTTAAAAATTTGGGCGTCAATATATGTTAAGTGTAGTTATTAGCGGAGCTAATGGTCGAATGGGACGAACTCTAACAGCCCTTTTGGCAGAGACTGCTGACGCACGTTTGGTAGGTGCGGCAGAAAGCCCTAATTGTAATTATATTGGATCAGATGTCGGAGAACTGTCCGGTGTAGGCAAGATTGGAATAACTATTGTGGGAACATTGCAAGCAGCGTCGGACAACCTTGATGTGTTAATCGACTTTTCGTCCGTTTCTTCAACGCCTGCGAACGCTGAATGGTGTGCGAAACTAGGAATTCCCATAGTGATCGGAACTACTGGATTGAACGAAGCAGATTTAAAACGGATTGATTTAGCAAGCAGAAAAATCCCAATATGTATGGCTAGTAATTTTTCTATTGGCGTCAATCTTTGCTACCGACTGGTGGAGATAGCGGCTGATGCTTTGAAAAATGATGATGTAGACATCGAAGTTTGTGAAGCACACCATAACAAAAAGTTGGATGCACCCTCTGGTACGGCGCTATCTCTCGGACACGTTATCGCTAATGCTCGGGGGCAAGATTTAGATGAGGTGGCTGTATATGATCGTAAGAGTCAATTCGTAAAGAGAATTCCTCAATCTATCGGTTTTACAAGCATCAGAGGGGGGGACATTGTAGGTGATCACAAAGTCTTGTTTGCGGGTGAAGGAGAACTCGTTGAAATAACTCATCGCGCATCAAGTCGAATGGCATTCGCGAGAGGGGCGCTTCGGGCATCAAGGTGGTTGATACAAAAGCCGCCTGGTCTCTATAATATGCAACACGTACTTGGGTTCAATTGACTTTTATATCAATTTCTTAATTATATAGGCGACCTGGCTGGACAATAAACATTACTTTTCTATACACTGTTGACTCGGTTGTTTTGACTGGATTGTAAACTCAATTGGAGTGTTGACTTAGATTAGTAACCCTGTAAACGAGATGAGACTTTGATTCTCATCTCGTTTTTTTATGTCTGGTGGGTAGGCCTCATTATTTAAAGCGGAAATTTGTTGTGGCGTGATAAAATTTGAGAGATTCTCTTGGAGGAGAGTTTGTGGATCTAAAGGTAGACTCATATGCTGTGTTGGCTCTTGCTGATGGAACTGTTTTTAACGGTAGAGCAATAGGAGCATCGGGTATTTCTGTTGGGGAAGTGGTGTTTAATACTGCTATGACGGGGTATCAAGAGATTCTTACAGATCCAAGCTATGCTCGTCAAATTGTCACTCTTACTTATCCCCATATTGGTAATGTTGGTACAAATAGCCAAGACGAGGAGTCAGATAATGTCTGGGCATCGGGACTCGTGGTGAGAGACTTATCAGTGGTCCCTTCAAATTTTCGTAATGAAAAATCCCTGGGAGCTTACCTATTTGATAGAAATGTTGTTGCAATAAGTGATATTGACACTCGTAAACTAACTCGAATTATCAGAAACACTGGCTCGCAAAACGGTTGCATAATTGCAGGATCTAGAGATGCTGATAAAGCGATAGCATGCGCCCGGGACTTTGCTGGATTAAAGGGAATGGATCTTGCGAAAGAGGTGTCAATTTTGCAATCGAAAGAGTGGTATCAGACTAGTTGGCGCTTGGGAGTGGGATCGTCAACACCTCAAAATGCACGTTGTAAAGTAGTAGCCTATGACTTTGGTGTTAAACACAGTATATTAAGAATGTTAATTGATAGATGCTGTTCAGTAACAATAGTTCCTGCACAAACACCAGTTAGTGAAGTTTTAGCAATGAAACCGGATGGTGTATTTTTATCGAATGGACCGGGTGATCCGGCACCATGTAGCTACGCAATTGATTCTATAAAAGCTATTTTAGATCAAGATATTCCAATATTTGGTATATGTCTGGGTCATCAATTACTAGCTTTAGCGTCTGGTGCTACCACAAAAAAGATGAAGTTTGGACATCATGGTGCAAATCACCCCGTATACGACGTCAAAAACGACAGAGTTTTGATCACCAGTCAAAATCACGGATTTGCAGTCGATGAGGCATCTTTGCCATCAAATCTACTCATTACTCATCGGTCTTTGTTTGATGGATCACTGCAAGGTATTGAGAGAGTTGATAAACTTGCATTCAGTTTTCAAGGACATCCAGAGGCCAGTCCAGGACCACATGATGCGGCTCTTCTTTTCGATCGATTTGTACAAATGATGGAATCTATTAAATAATTATGACAAGTGTTTCATTGCAAATACTTTGAAAAAACTTGAGTCAAGGGAAAAGTTCTAATAAGAAACATGCCGAAAAGAGATGATATTAATAGTGTTCTGATAATTGGTGCTGGCCCAATCGTAATCGGTCAGGCTTGCGAATTCGATTATTCAGGTGCCCAGGCTTGCAAAGCTCTTCGAGAGGAGGGTATTCGAGTAGTCTTGGTAAATTCTAATCCTGCTACCATAATGACTGATCCTACGATGGCAGATGCTACTTACATTGAACCGGTACAGTGGAAGACTGTAGCTAAGATTATTGAGAAAGAACGCCCCGATGCCCTTCTACCCACAATGGGTGGGCAAACTGCCCTAAATTGTGCGTTAGATTTATCAAAACATGGAATTTTAAGTAGGTATAACGTAGAGATGATAGGGGCAAATGCCAATTCAATTGATAAGGCAGAAGATCGCGAAAGGTTCGACATTGCAATGCGAAAGATAGGCCTGACAACGCCTAATTCCGGTGTGGCACACAGCTTGGAGGAGGCAAACCAAATAGCTGATAGATTTGGATTTCCATGCATTATAAGGCCGTCATTCACAATGGGAGGTTCCGGGGGCGGCATTGCATATAACCGAGAAGAATTTGGAATAATATGCCGAAGAGGATTAGATCTATCTCCCACTGATGAATTATTAATTGATGAATCACTTATCGGTTGGAAAGAATTTGAAATGGAGGTTATGAGGGATTGTAATGATAATTGCATCATTGTGTGCGCGATTGAAAATTTTGATCCAATGGGTATTCACACAGGCGATTCAATTACTGTTGCACCAGCTCAGACGCTAACGGATAAAGAATATCAGTTGATGCGTGATGCATCAGTCAGAATTTTACGCGAAATTGGGATTGAAACAGGCGGGTCTAATGTGCAGTTTGCCGTGAATCCTGTTAATGGAGATTTAGTGGTTATTGAGATGAATCCGAGAGTCTCTCGGTCTTCGGCATTAGCCTCAAAAGCAACTGGATTTCCAATTGCTAAAATAGCAGCGAAGTTATCAATCGGTTATACCCTGAATGAGTTGAGAAATGAAATTACGGGCGGCAGCACTCCTGCGTCTTTTGAACCCACCATAGACTATGTGGTTACTAAAGTCCCCAGGTTTGCGTTTGAAAAGTTTAATCAAGCAAGTGCCGTCTTAACTACACAAATGAAATCAGTCGGAGAGGTAATGGCAATAGGTCGGACCTTCCAAGAATCGCTTCAGAAGGCATTACGGGGATTAGAAGTAGGTTTTTCTGGCCTGGATCCGTTATTTAAAGCTCATGAGGATGATTTAAGTTACCTCAAGAATCAGCTGTCCGAGGCTACACCAGAACGAATTTGGTATATTGGCGACGCATTTCGTGTTGGTATGACCTGTGATGATGTCCATGCGATGACTCACATAGATTTTTGGTTCCTTTCTCAAATAGAGGACTTAATTTCTGAGGAAAGATCCCTCCAAGCTACTTCTGTATTTAATAAGAGCACGATTTTCCGACTAAAACGCAAGGGATTCTCTGATCGCCGTTTAGCCGAACTCACTGGTAGAACTGAGAAAGCTATCAGGAAGTTTAGGTGGGATAAAAAACTCTTTCCGGTTTATAAGCGTGTTGATACATGTGCAGCAGAATTTGCGACGGAAACAGCATACATGTATTCCACCTATGAGGAAGAATGCGAGTCACGCGCAACTGAAAACAAGAAGATTCTTATATTGGGAGGTGGTCCAAATAGAATTGGCCAAGGCATTGAGTTTGATTATTGTTGCGTGCATGCGTCTTTGGCACTGCGTGAAGAGGGGTTCGAAACGATAATGGTGAATTGCAATCCTGAGACTGTGTCTACAGATTTCGATATCTCTAATAGACTATATTTTGAGCCTGTAACTCTTGAGGACGTGCTAGAAATTATTCGAGTGGAAAATCCTAGCGGAGTCATAGTCCAATTTGGTGGCCAAACCCCCTTAAGGTTGGCGCGGTCACTCGAAAATGAGGGGGTAAAGATTATAGGTACTTCGCCAGATGCTATTGATCGCGCAGAAGATCGCGAACGATTTCAAAATATGATTAAGAAATTATCTTTATTGCAGCCAAATAATGCTACAGCCCAGAGCATTGACGAAGCCATGAATTTGGCTCAAATGATTGGTTACCCGCTGGTAGTGAGGCCCTCCTACGTGCTTGGCGGGAGGGCAATGGAAATTGTTTATAAGGACGAAGAACTTTTACGCTATATGGAGACAGCAGTAAGTGTAGGAAATGACGCGCCTGTTTTACTCGATTTATTTTTACCAGACGCAATTGAAATTGATATTGATGTTGTGAGCGATGGAGATAATATAGTCTTGGGCGCTATTATGCAGCATATAGAGCAGGCGGGAATTCATTCGGGCGATTCGGCCTGTTCACTTCCTCCATACAGCTTGAGTGCAAATTTGCAAGACAAGATGCGAGATATGTGTATAAAAATGGCTCGTGAATTAGGTGTAGTTGGATTAATGAATGTACAGCTCGCTATTCAAGATGGTGAAATTTATGTTATTGAGGTAAACCCACGTGCCTCCCGGACAATACCGTTTGTTTCAAAATGTATAGGAATCTCTTTGGCGCAAATAGCTGCGAAATGTATGGCTGGAACGTCACTGAAATCGTTGAGTTTTACTAAAGAAATCGAACCGGTTTTGTATGGAGTCAAAGAGGCCGTTTTCCCATTTAATAAATTTCCTGGTATTGATCCTATTTTGGGACCCGAAATGAAATCAACTGGTGAGGTGATGGGCATCGGGGCCTCTTTCGCTGAAGCGTATGGTAAAGCTCAATTAGGATCGGGAGAAATTCTCCCACGTTCTGGAAATGTGTTTATTAGTGTAAGAGATAGGGATAAACAGTTAGTACCAGCCATGGCAGAGGACTTAGTGAAATTAGGCTTCTCTTTGTTTGCTACAAGAGGTACCGCAGAGGTAATTAAATCTCATGGAATATCCGTTTCGATTGTCAATAAGGTACAAGAAGGACGACCTCATATAGTAGATATGATAAAAAGTGATCAAATTGACTTAATAATAAATACCACAGAGGGGAGGAAAGCAATTTCCGACTCCTCTACAATTCGGTCTAAAGCAGAGCAACATCAGATCTATTACACTACAACGATGGCGGGAGGAAGAGCAGTTTGTGAGACATTGAAGTTTTCTAAAAATTTGAAAGATATTACTGTTAGAAGTCTCCAATCTGTCCACAAAGAGGTGGAGCTATGAAAAAAAATCCAATGACAGTGACCGGAGAAAAGGAGCTGAGGGAAGAATTAGACAGGCTTAAAACCCTTCAGCGTCCGGCCATCATAAATGCGATAGCGTCTGCTAGGGAACATGGAGATTTGAAGGAGAACGCGGAGTATCATGCAGCCCGTGAACAACAGAGTTTTGTTGAGGGTCGTATACAAGATATAGAGGGTAAGTTGTCGAATGCTCAAATCATTGACATAACAAAAATTTTGCCAAGTGAGCGAGTTATATTTGGGTGCAGAGTAACCATTACTGACCTAAAAACAGAGAAAACATACAATTATCGCATAGTTGGCGATGATGAGGCGGAAGTAAAGCTGGGAAAGATTTCTTATAAATCACCAATTGCCAAGGCACTCATTGGTAAAGACTGTGGTGACTGTGTCGTTGTTAAAGCGCCGGCTGGAGACGTCGAATATGAAATCGAAGTTGTTGATTACGTCTAAAGTTAGTTGAAACTAGGGACCTGTAGCAAGAATAACATCAAGGCTTTTTGTGCGTGAAGGCGATTCTCTGCTTCGTCCCAAACTACTGATATGGATTCATCCTCTAGTAATTCTCCCGTAACTTCCTCGTTGCGATGCGCCGGTAGGCAATGCATAAAAAGAGCGCCCTCTGCGGCTAATGACATTAGATTGTGATCGACTTTAAAATCTGAAAATTGAGCAAGACGGAGTTGCCTTTGATCCTCTTGTCCCATCGAAGCAAACACATCTGTTGTGACTAGATCTGCTCCTCGAGCGGCTGTCCGAGGAGATTGAGAAATCGTGACACGATCTTTTGCCAAGCTAGTAAGTTGCTGACTGGGTTCAAAGCCCTTTGGACACGCAATGTTAAGATCAAAGTCAAGTAGCATAGAAGCATGGATCCACGATTGACACATGTTATTTCCATCACCTATCCACGCGACAGTTTTTCCCTCCAGAGTTCCGCGGAATTCCATAAAAGTTTGTATATCTGCGAGTAATTGACAGGGATGAAAATCATCACTCAGACCGTTAATAACTGGAACCTTCGAGTGTTCAGCGAACTCTTCAATATCTGCCTGTTTAAAAGTTCTCATCATTACAATATCTACCATACTTGAAATTACTTTGGCAGCATCACAAATGGGCTCTCCGCGACCGAACTGTGTGTCTTTTGTTGATAAGAATAATGCGGATCCTCCCAACTGAGACATTCCAGCCTCGAAGCTGACTCGGGTTCGAGTAGAGGATTTTTCAAAGAACATTGCAAGCACTTTCCCATTGAGCACCTCGCGGAGGTGATCTTCATGGCGATTTTCTTTAAGAAAGTTTGCATTGCGAACTATTGTTAACAATTCATCTTTGTTTAGATCCAGGAGAGTGAGGAGGTGTCTTGGATTAATTGTCATTTCTAATCTTCAACAAAATCGAGAATAAGTGGTGCAAGTATATCGACCAAAAGATCTATCTGATCATCACTCATTATAAGTGGCGGCAAGAGCCGAATGACCGAGTCAGCGGTAACATTTATGAGTAGACCTTTATCTAATGCTAAATTGAATAAAGATTTACATGGTCTGTCGAGCTGGATTCCGATCATGCACCCTTTCCCTCGAATGTCTGATACATTAGTCGCGTTTTTCAGTCTCAATTTGAGGCCGTGCATTATTGACTTACCAACAATTTCGGCTCGTTCATAGAGGTTTTTTTCACAGATATATTCAACTGAGGCCAAGGCTGCGGCGCATGAAAGTGGATTTCCACCAAATGTTGATCCATGATTACCGGGTTTCATTAAGTCCGCCGCCCAGCTGCTAGCCAGGCAAGCGCCAATCGGGACACCGTTTCCAAGTCCTTTTGAGGTGGTGACAACGTCGGGCACAATGTCGTTGTGTTGATAACAAAAATATTTTCCTGTGCGACCATTCCCTGTTTGTACTTCATCGATCATCAGCAGCCAATTATTTGTTTTACATAAACTTTGTAATTCATTAAGGTAGTTTTTGTTAGGTATATTTATACCTCCCTCACCTTGAATCGGCTCCACAAATACTGCACATATGTTTGCATTGTTGGAGGCTATCCTTTCTACAGAGGGGATATCGTTGAAGGGCGCTCTGACAAATCCACTGACTAGAGGCTCAAATCCAGCTTGAACTTTGCGACCACCCGATGCACTCAGCGTAGCCATTGTTCGCCCATGAAAGGCATTATCCATCACCACAATGGTGGGTAATTTGAGACCGCATTTATTGCCGTGCAGTCTAGCAATTTTGATCGCTGCTTCGTTAGCTTCAGCGCCAGAGTTACTAAAAAAAACTCGACGCATTTTAGAAATTTTACAGAGCGTTTCTGCTAGTTGAATTTGTTTCGGAATACTAAAAAAATTTGAACAGTGCACTAATTCCTTTGCTTGTTCTGCAACGGCACTCGCAACTGACGGGTGAGAATGTCCCAACCCGCATACGGCAATACCAGATAGACCATCTAAGTATTTTTTTCCATGTTGGTCCCAAACCCAGCAACCCTCGCCTCGCACTAATGAGCACTGGCTGGGACCATAAGTATTCATTAAAGAGTCATTTTGCATTTTGGAATATATACTCCTAATACTTTTATTTTTGTAAAAACAAAAAAAGGCGACATAGCCGCCCTACGATCAATGATATCTTGGTTTACAACTTCTGGCAAACATTGCCCACTGGATTTTTATAAAAGTCCACAGCAGGCTTTGCAGGGTGATTTTGAATACTCATTTCCTGCAGCAACAAAAATGTTACTTGTCCAAAATAACTTCGATTTAAATTCTTTTTATTGTGGCTATCGATTTTTAATTTTAAGGGTTATCATAGAATTAAACTGTATTAAGTAAGGACGGCATAAATGGACGTTATGGAAAACATAGCAGAGCAAGTGAAAAATAACCCTGTAATTATTTACATGAAAGGGTCACCAACGCAGCCTCAATGTGGCTTTTCAGCTCGGACTGTTCAGGCGCTTATGGACTGTGGACGCGAGTTTGCTTATATCGATGTTCTATCAAATCCGGAGATCAGAGCGAATCTACCTAATTTCGGTAACTGGCCGACATTTCCGCAACTTTGGGTTCTGGGAGAGCTGATTGGTGGGTGTGATATTGTTTCTGAAATGCACGAAAATGGAGAACTACAAACTCTAATAGACAGTGCAATAAACGAGAGTACCGCGACAGGTTAGAGGTGCGTCTCCAATTAGATCACATTTTTTAAAAGTAGCTGAGTGAGGAGAAATAGCCCTTACTTCACCCTCACAAAGACGATTTTGTCAAGATATGGTATCTTGGTGTACTGTAAAATTCCGAGCACGTCGATCACTTAAAAAGCGTCTCAAAGTGATAGTCATAACTGGAAAAGCTAATTCTTCCCAAGGAATTGAGTGCTCATCAAATAGGTTTACCTCCGATGATTCGGCGGTAGTTGAGTAGGATGGGTTTATCAGTTGAGCGCGATAGAAGAGGTACACTTGGTTAATTCGTGGAATGTCGAAAATGGCAAAAAGCTTTACGTCCTCTAGCTTCGCTAAACATTCTTCGTAACACTCCCTCACAGCTCCGTCCCTGGTAGATTCTCCGTTTTCCATAAAACCCGCCGGCAGTGTCCAAAATCCTAATCTCGGAGAAATAGCTCTCTTGCAGAGAAGAATACGATGGTCGAACGTTGGAATAGTTCCAACGATTATTAGCGGGTTTTGATAATGAATCTTCTTACACTCAACACAAACGAATCGGTACCTATCGTCGCCGTCGGGGATCGCTTTAACAACCTTACCACTGCAATGAGAACAGTATTTCATTAGCTTCACCTTTACTCTTGTTCGATTATAATGGAGAAATGCATGAAAAACTTATTCGGGGTTTAAAAAAAAATGGTTTAGGCAGGGTGAAAGCTCCGTTGGTGGGCCATCCCAAGTGTGCTGCAGTGCTTGTGTTACTGTGTGAAGAAGGAGCTGACTTCGAAATTCTGCTCACTAAAAGATCTCAGCTAGTAACTCATCATCGTGGAGAAGTTGCATTTCCCGGAGGCATTTGGGAACAGCGTGATACAGATATGCTTGAGACCGCATTCAGAGAAACAAAAGAGGAAATTGGATTGCCAAGAGATTATATAGAGCCAATTACTGTACTACCACCGATTACGCCACTTAATGGAAGGACACATGTGACGCCATTTGTGGGCCGTCTGATAGGAAACCCGAAATTAACTGTAGAAGCGTCAGAAATAGATTGTGTATTTCGAGTTCCGATAAACTACTTTTTATTAGCGAAGAATTATGAATATTTTATCGTTAATCACAAAAAACATCAGAAGAAAGTGCCCATGGTTCACTTTCATAATTACAAGATATGGGGCATGACACTTCGAATCATCGTTGATATGTTGAATAGTTTCGGTGATGCCAATATTAAATTTGACATCACGTAAAACAGTGCCCTCAATTATCGGTTGTGTGGAGTGCGAGATTTTGTGCTATCAATTGCAAGGTTGTGTGAGAATAAGCAGTAACAGATCTTTTACGATCGATTCAATTTAAGGCTAGGCTGGGGCGGTGATGATAGGAAAAATACTTGCCTTCTAAAATGTTGAAATTATTTTTCTGTAAAATTTTTTGACTCTAACGCCCGGACAAAAAGTTTCTTAATCATAACGCTATTAAACTCTGCAGTCTCAAATCTGTAACGATGAAACGGAAAGCTGACATTACCATCCGGTATCCGTTGCAATTGCTCCAATGCGAGGCCATTGAGTGTTTTAGGCCCATCGGTAGGTAAGCTCCAACCTATTGACTTATTAATTTCACGAATAGTAGCTGCTCCGTCAATTAAAAAGATATCTTCGTCATATTTTATAATTTCATGTTCCTGATGCGAGGCATGGCTTGTGAAATCGCCTACGATTTCCTCGAGAATGTCTTCAAGTGTCACTAAACCTTGAACTTCTCCATATTCATCAACGACAATAGCAAAACGTTTCCGATGTTTTTGAAAGCTAAGAAGTTGTTTTGTCAGGCTCGTGCTTTCTGGAATAAAGTAAGGTTCTTCGGAGAATCTAATAACGGTATTGTAATTAACATTATTTGAGCTGAGGAGTTTATGTCCTCTTCGAACCTTAAATACCCCAACAATTTTATTAATATCACCCTCATAAATTGGCAATCGACTGTATTCAGAGTTAGATATTTGTTCCACCAAGTTGCTCAGGGAATTTTCTAAATCTAGTCCAAAAATTTCATTACGCGGAATCATGATGTCTTCAACGGTGACATTTTCTAAATCCAAAATTGCGGTTAACATTCTTTGGTGGTTATCCGGTATTTTGTGAGAAGAGCTATCTACAATTGAACGCAACTCCTCGGTATTAAGACCATCATCACGATGCTTTTTGGGATCAAATCCTAGTTGAGCGATCAGGCTATTGGTTAATTGATTAACTATCCAGACTATAGGAGACAATATTTGTAACAAAGGTTTCAAGATATGACTTGCTTTAAAGGCAAACCATTCAGGATTTTGCGCAGCAATACTTTTTGGTGTAACTTCAGAAAAAACAAGCACTAATATGGTTAGTGTTGCGGTTGCAACCCATGGTGCTGCGGTCGGTCCTACGTATATAA
>DDII01000070.1:29775-59256 GCA_002338445.1 Cellvibrionales bacterium UBA1854
GCGGCCAAAATGTTTACAGCGTTGTTGCCTATTAATATTAACCCGATGAGTCGATCTGGAGTAGCCAGCAATTTAGCGGCTCGTCTTGCTCCCGCGTTACTTTTTCGCTGATGGCGTAATTTGTATCGATTCAGGGACATCATGCCCGTCTCAGATCCTGAGAAAAAAGCCGAAATCAATAGCAAGATTATCAGAATTGTCCATAATGCTAAGGAATTATAAGAATCCAAAAATTACAGGCCTCAAAAAATTAAGAAGGATTAATGTTGTATTAGTTCGCCAACTTTGGCAATAGACTTTTATGAATAAATAGTAACGCTTACATTTTGAGTAAGTACTCTGTGACGAATTTACTTCCCACGAAGCCTAAACCTAAACAGATAAAACTAAGCCACGTCAGTCTAATCGCAAGTTTGCCCCGCCACCCTTTCAGAAACCGACCAAGCAATAAAACTGCAAAACAAAACCACGCCGTGCTACTAAAAAAAACTTTATGCAGAAGTTTCTGCTCTCGTAAATCCTCATAAAAGAAAAATCCAGTGACGAGTGAAATGGAAAGAAAAATTTCACTCAATAAAATGATTCTGAAGAGAACCTTTTCCATAACTTCGAGGGATGGTAGAGAGCGGACTGTCTCATTTTGGCTTTTGTATTTTAGTTGTCTGATTTGAAGTTGGATCAGGAGTGCTTGAAGTGAGCAGATAGTGATGAGACTATAAGCCAGTATGGAGCTTATAACGTGCGCTTGTAAAGTCGGCGATACTGGCATGGTTGGTTTACTTCCCGATGTAATTGCGGCAACAAATAATATTGTCCCTGATATAGGAAAGAGTAAAATGTATAAAGTATTTAAGATGGTATTTAACTGTTTTGTTAGCACTAACGCATTAGTTACAAAAGTCGTAAGTACACAGACGTTAATTAAACTCAAATCCAAGCCGTCAGGGTCAGTTATAAGAGCAATGGTGGTTCCTCCATGCATTATTAATGCAACAGCTGTCAGATATTTTAACTTTGAGCTATCAAAAACGGGGTTACGCCGACTTTGAGACTTTTGATAAACAAAGGCAACTGAGTAAAGAATTATGGTTATCACGCTAAGTAACGAGTTCGTCATATATGGGTTCCCACACGGATTCGATGAGTGTGTCATAAACCTTCTATGGGTAGAAGAGCGCAGAAAAATTAAGTTAAATTGTTTTAGCCATTGAGGTGACTTATTGTGCCAATTTTTGAAAACCTAAGTGGTCGTCTTACGTCCTCGCTGAGGAAGATTTCCGGTAGGACTAGCCTAAGTGAAACCAATATTCGAGATACTTTGCGACAAGTACGCATTGCTCTAATAGAGGCAGATGTGTCTCTCTCGGTAGTAAAAGAAATTGTTGAACAGATTAAAGATCGAGCGTTGGGTCAGGAGGTAAAAAATAGCCTCACGCCGGGACAACAATTCTTGAAAATTGTCCAAGCAGAGCTGACCACACTTATGGGGAGTAAAAACGAGGCACTTAATCTTTCTGTTCAACCACCCGCAGTCATTTTGATCGCTGGTTTGCAGGGTGCGGGAAAGACTACCACCGCTGCTAAATTAGCAAAGTTATTGATAGAGAGAGATAAAAAGAAAGTTATGTTAGTTTCGGCTGACGTTTATCGTCCTGCAGCTATAAAGCAATTAGAAATTTTGAGTAGCGAAGTAAATGCTAAATTTTTTGAGAGTAAAAACACCCAGAAACCAGAAAAGATTGTCCAAGCTGCCATGCAAGACGCAAAAAAAAGTTTCGTTGATGTGCTCATAGTGGATACTGCTGGAAGGCTGCATGTTGATTCAGAGATGATGAGTGAACTCTCACGGATTCAATTTAGTTGTGAGCCAATAGAGACCCTTTTCGTTCTTGACGCCATGACCGGACAGGATGCATCCAACACAGCAGCTGAGTTTAGTCGTCAGTTGTCGCTGACAGGAATTATTTTGACAAAAGCCGATGGTGATGCCCGAGGTGGTGCTGCATTGACTGTGAAGAAGATATCGGGAAAGCCGATAAAGTTTCTGGGTGTAGGCGAAAAAATTGACGACCTTGAGTCTTTTCATCCTGAACGGATTGCCTCCCGAATTTTAGGCATGGGAGACATGTTAGGTTTGATAGAGGAAGCGGAACGAAAGGTTGATAAGCACAAGGCACAAAAACTTGCAAGTAAATTTATTCGTGGTAAAACCTTTGACCTCGAGGATTTACGTGATCAATTACATCAGATGCGAGATATGGGAGGTATGTCGGGCATGATAGAAAAATTACCCGGCTTTGGGAATATGCCCAACGTTACGCAGCAATCGAACGCAATAAATCAGTTTGCACGCATGGAGGTAATTATTGATTCAATGACACCTGCAGAGCGTCGTAATCCTGATATTTTAAATGGATCACGAAAGCGGCGAATCACCCGCGGCTCTGGTACCACGATCCAAGACTTAAATCGGTTGGTGAAACAATACAAGCAAATGGGGAAAATGATGAAACGTATGAAAGGCCGAGATATGGGGAATATGATGCGCGGCTTGGTGGCTAAACACACACCGCCCAAGGGGGGATATTGACAACGGTCTTCAGGATTTGCGCCCAAGCATCAAGCAAATCTCTGATATACTGTTTCAATTAGGAGATAAATTACTTTTTTTTCCCTAAGCTATGTCTTACACTTACGCGCTTTTTTATCATCAATTACTTAATATATTAAATTATCAGAAAAAGCATGTTTTCGGAAACCACATGCACTGATTACAGGATAAAAAATGGTAACAATACGATTGGCGCGCGGAGGCGCGAAAAAACGACCTTTTTACTATGTGACTGTATGCGACCCAAGGAGGTCCAGAGATGGACGTTACATTGAGCGAATTGGATTCTTTAATCCCGTCGCAAGAGGCGCGGAGGAGCGTCTTCGCATAGATCTCTCGCGAGTATCATATTGGTCTGACCGAGGTGCAAAAATCAGTGACCGTGTTAGTGCATTGTTGAAAGAGGCTGAAAAAGAGATAGCTTGATCGTTTCTTATGGAATGTGTCTTCTGTCAAAACAGTGTTGTGCTCGGGAGAATCATATCCCCATATGGTGTGCGTGGTTGGGTCAAAATAAAGTCGTATACAGAAGAAATTGAGGGATTAATGAGTTACCAACCATTATGGGTGGATAAAGGTGGGCTAAAGCCGCTAATAATAAATCATTGGCAGGTGCATGGTGGTGGTTTAATCGCTCATATTGAGGGCGTCAATAATAGAGATAAAGCTAGCTTTTGGTGTAAACGAGATATTCTTATTGGAAAAAATGCTTTGCCAATGACTCCTGCAGACGAATACTACTGGCATGAGTTAATCGGCTTACGAATAAAAAGTTTTTATGCTGGCCGAGACGAAGATCTGGGCGTTGTTATGTCCGTGCTTCCCACAGGATCTAATGATGTATTGTTGGTATCAGGCGACCAAGCGAGCCTTGATTCGCGTGAAAGACTCATACCTTTTATCAAGGAGTACGTTTCTTCAGTCAACCAGACCCATGGATATATTCAAGTGAACTGGGATCCTGCTTTTTAATGAAGTTTTGCTACTGGAACTTAAATAGAATGAAAATTGCGGTTGTGACTATCTTGCCTGACATGCTTTCAATAATGTTCGATTATGGTGTCAGTGGTCGAGCGATAAAAAGCGGGCTCGTTAAGCTGGCTGTTTTTAACCCACGAGATTTTACTCAGGATATTCACCGAACTGTGGACTCGCGTCCATATGGCGGCGGACCGGGGATGATAATGATGGTTGAACCACTTAAAAAGGCGGTGGCAGCTGCGAGAAGTTGGGTGTCGGAGAGTGATACTTCGGTAGTATACTTAAGTCCCCAAGGACAACTTTTGTGCCACTCTTTTATGGAGAAGTCCGTTAAAAGAAAGGGCTTGATCCTGGTGGCGGGACGCTTCGAAGGTGTAGATGAGAGGTTTATTAGCCTTGAGGTGGATGAGGAGTGGTCTATCGGAGACTATGTTTTGAGTGGAGGAGAGTTGGCCGCCATGGTAGTTTCCGATGCAATAATTCGACTGATTCCTGGAGCATTGGGTCATGAGGATGCTGCAGCGCAAGATTCTTTTTCATCTGGGTTGTTGGAGCATCCGCAATATGCAAGACCAAATAATTTTGGAGGTCTCAAGGTTCCGGAGGTTTTACTATCAGGGGATCATGACAGAATAAAAAACTGGCGTAAAAGACAGTCATTAATAAGAACGCGTTCGAGAAGACCAGATATTTTTGCATCGTTGAGCCTCAGTGAAGAGCAGCGGAACCTCATCTTTACGGAGAATAATGATCTTTAAGAGTGCAGCGGATGTACTTCCCGGATAACCATACGGACCAAAGAAATTTAATTTGATTGTCAGAGCAAATGGAGTGTAAGAAAATGAGCGGCAAGACACCTATTATCGATGAGCTCGAAAAAGAACAGGTCAATAGAGAGATGCCTCACTTTAGCCCCGGGGACACGGTCGTGGTCCAAGTTAAAGTTAAAGAAGGTTCTCGCGAGCGCTTGCAGGCGTTTGAAGGAGTCGTGCTCGGCAAAAGGAATCGAGGATTAAATTCATCATTTACTGTGCGAAAGATTTCTAGTGGTATTGGGGTTGAGCGTACTTTTCAAGTTTACAGTCCTTTAATTGATAGTATTACGGTCAAACGAAAAGGAGCGGTTCGTCGAGCAAAACTATATTATCTGCGTGACCGCTCTGGAAGATCTGCAAGAATTAAAGAAAAGTTGGGTTAAGCTAACTCTACATAAATTGTTTCTAACATTGTGCCAAGCGTTTCAATTGGCCTATTACCTCCTACCAAAAATATGTAGGATACCGATGTTGCTCCTAAGCTGTTAGCGCAGTATTTTCCCGAATTTTTGTGCGCACTGTTTACTGAGTGCTTGAAGAGGATTTGAATGAGGAAAACAAAGGGCAGAAGCTGTCGTTCGGAAACTAGAAAGAAGAAAAAATATTCATTAAAAATCCCTGACAGAAAGCTTATCCTCGAAGTTATCAATAAGGCTAACTTTGCTCTTTCACTTGAAAATATCATGGATTCTTTATCTCTCGATACAAAATATAAGCATTCGTTGTTAAAACGCATTAATGCTATGGAGCGAGACGGACAGTTAATAATTAACCGTAAAAATGAATATAGTGTGCTGGATGAGTCGAAACTATTTGAAGGAAGAGTCATTGGACATCCCAGGGGTTTTGGGTTTCTCGATTGTTTTCTTAAGGATATGAAAGATATCTTCCTATCTACCTGCGAAATGACTAAAGTTTTTGATGGGGACATTGTGATGGTTCGCATAGTCGGATTAGACCGAAAAGGTCGTCCTAAAGGTATAGTGGAGAGGGTAGTTGAACGAAAAACATCTCAATTAGTTGGGCAATTTTTTCTTAATGAGGGAAGTGCTTTTGTTAAACCAGATAACCCTCGTATAAGTCGAAATATATTGATCCAATGCAAAAGGATTGATGAGGCATTAATTGGACAAATTGTTGTAGTAAACGTCAACTACGCACCCTTTTTGAGTTCTCAACCCACAGGACAGATAGTCGAAATTCTTGGTGAAAGAAAAGACCCGGGTATTGAGATTGCGATGGCAATAAGAACTTATTTGATACCTCACGTATGGAGCGAAGAAGTCAGGTTAGAGACACAAAACATTGATGAGACCATTCAAGTCTCCTCTGAGCGTGTTGATCTAAGGCACCTTCCTTTTGTAACTATCGATGGAGAGGACGCTAGAGATTTCGATGATGCCGTTTATTGTGAAGAAAAAAAAGATGGAGGTTGGAAATTAATCGTTGCGATTGCAGACGTATCTCATTATGTTTTACCGGATTCAGCAGTTAATGAAGAGGCGTTAGAGCGCGGAACATCAATTTATTTTCCTGATCATGTTGTTCCTATGTTGCCAGAGAAATTATCCAATGATTTGTGCTCACTTTTGCCAAATGTAGATCGATTTTGTCTCGCTTGTGAAATGTATATTGACTTTTCGGGTAAGGTGCAAAAATTCCGATTTTTTCAAAGTATAATTAACTCGCATGCGAGAATAACTTACACTCAAGTAGCAACAATTTTGGACAAATCAAGTCTTAAAGAGACAGCGAAAAATAAATTATTTTATGAGTTCACACCACAAATCATGGTGTTAAAAAGCTTATATGATGTGTTGGAAAGGAAGCGAAGGTCGCGAGGCACTCTTGATTTTAAAACGCAAGAAATGCGTCTCTTATTAGACGGTCAGCGCAAAGTATACAGTATACTTCCTCTGGAGCGAACAGTTGCACACAGGCTAGTGGAAGAGTGCATGCTATGTGCAAATGAATGTGCTGCAAGGTTACTAAGTGAAATCGGTTGCCCGACTCTTTACAGAGTACACCAGGCTCCAGATGCAGAAAAAGTCGACAGGCTCCGCTCGTTTCTGCAAGAAATTGGAATTGAACTTGGTGGAGGCAGTGAGCCCAAGCCGCGGGATTTCTCGCATGTCCTACGCGAGATTAACAACAGAGAGGATAGATCGGTAATCGAGGCCCTTATGTTACGATCTATGAGTCGGGCACTTTATCAGACAAACAATATCGGTCATTTCGGACTCTCTTACGAGGTCTACACACACTTTACCTCTCCAATACGACGATTCCCAGATTTGATTGTTCATAGGATAATTCGAAATTCTTTTAGAAATGAGTGTGGCACTCCGTTCTATGGTAAGGAAACAAAAAGGCGTAAAGTGGGAAATGAGTTAGTGCAGGTGCCGCTATACTCCGTAGCAGAGTTAGATGACATTGGTTATCGAGTATCTTGTTCGGAAAGAAGGGCAGATGAGGCTACTCGCGATGTTATGAGCGGACTTAAATGTGAGTATTTGCTGGATAGGGTAGGCGATGAGTTTTTCGGCATCGTGACTGAGGTAACTAGATTCGGTCTTTTCATCACTTTGGATGATTTTTGTATAGAAGGTCTATTGCATGTGAGCAAACTCACCAGCGACTATTACGAGTTTGATCCCATATCACATCGTCTGACGGGAGAAAAACGCAAACACGTTTTTCAATTGGGACAAAGATTAAATGTATCGATCAGTCAGATTATTATTGAGCAAAAGAAAATTAATTTGGATTTAATCACAGCTGGAAGCTCCTCTAAGCCTCATTGAAAGGCTGAGCACCATAAATCGACATACTCATCCGGGTGAGAGAAAAGTCAAACAAAAAGATCACGTTATTCGGTATTAACTAATTTGTTCAGGCGTCATTTTCATGATCATTAGTTTTTTGTATTAATAATTTGAGAATGTGATCAATAATGGACCCTAAATAGCTCAAGAATAAGGTCCCCATATCTGTGGTGTAAAAGTGTCTGTCACGATTTCCGAGAGCAAGCACAGCGATGGGACTCTCTCCACCAATAACCACAGTTGCAACAGATCCAATTTTACTTGCGTCGCCTCCAAACAAAAACTGAAGTTCTTCTTTTCTTACAACTCCACATAGAACTTTTGCGGATAGGATAGAAGATATTTGTTTCCTTGCGGTACTGAGGGCAACACTTTTCGTCTCAAGGTCTTTCAACTGATTGTTACTTGTTAGTATAGTCAGTGAGCAGAATTCTACGTCAAAGTTATCATTTAGGTCCGTAAGCAGAATTTTTGTCAACCCATTAATGGTTGACGCGCCAAGAATCGCAAGTATTAAACTTTGAGTTTTGACTAGTCTGTCTTCATTTTCTTTTGCTTGACTGCTCAGAACCTCAAATTTTGTTCGTAAATCTTTATTGCGATCTCTTAAAAAGGCAACTTGTCTTTCCACTAAAGAGATTGCTGAACCTGTTGCATGCGGTAAATAGAGATTTTCAAGAATTTCTGGATGATCGTAAAAGTAAGTCGGATTCTCTCCTAAAAACTCCCTCACTATATGTGCCATATTTTCTGCTTCATTATTTTTCATAATTCAATATACCGTCATAGACATGCTGTACACGCCCTGTTATCTTGACCGGATTATTTCCACCAAACCACTCGACTTCAATTGTTCCTCCGGGTAACGAAACTTCAACGGTTGAGTCTATCAACTGTTGCTGAATACCAGCTACTACCGCAGCACATGCTCCAGTGCCACATGCAGGTGTTTCTCCAACTCCTCGTTCGAAAACACGTAATTTAATCTTTTTTCGATTTACCACTTGCATGAAATTCACATTTACCCTTTTTGGGAAACGCGAATGTTTTTGTAATATCTTACCTATTTTTTCAACCTCAGCGTTGTCTGTGTTATTAACTGTAATAACCGCATGTGGGTTTCCCATGGATAGTACCGAAATATCTAAAATAGTACCTTCAATGTCGATTTGGTACAGCATTGATTTCTCATGCGCAATAAATGGAATTTTTTTTGGATTAAAGATTGGCTTACCCATATCAGCCGTCACAGATTTATCGTCATTCAATTTTAAATGCACAACTGCGGACATTGTTTGCATTTTTATTTGTCGGTTGCCAGTCAATTTTTCTTTAAAAACATAGTGGGCAGCGCACCTCGCGCCATTACCACATTGTTCCGCCTCGCTACCGTCATGATTGTAAAAGTTCAAATCAAAATCTGTCTCTGAGTTTAAAGGTGGCTGTATAAACAGTAATTGGTCGCACCCAACTCCTAATCGACGATCAGCAATGCGACGTGCCATAGTGGCACTGATCCTTACATTTTGGACAAGGGAATTTATGATCACAAAATCATTGCCTGATCCGTGCATTTTTGAGAACTTGATTCTCATTTTAGTATTTGCTCAGGAAGTAGGGTTTCTCCCCGAGTAAGATCTGCAAGATTTTCGCGTTCTCGCACGAGATATGCTTGGTCACCTGACACCATGACCTCTGCCGCTCTTGGGCGGCTATTATAATTCGAACTCATTGCAAATCCATATGCGCCTGCTGAATGCACGCAGAGTAGATCACCTGCATCGATTGACAGAAGTCTTTTCAAACCAAGGAAATCACTGCTTTCACATACTGGTCCAACTATATCAAAATATTTTTTGGGCTTGTAACCGTCGCAGTTGACGGATTGTATATCCATCCACGCCTGATATAACGCTGGACGAAGCATGTCATTCATTCCTGCATCGACTATTGCAAAATTTTTCACGTCATTATTTTTGAGGTACAGAACCCTTGTAACGAGATATCCCGCGTTGGCTATGATAGACCTGCCTGGTTCTAGAACCAATGTTTCATTTCGGCCAGAAAAACATTTTAAAACTGAATTTAGGAACGCACTTATTGAGGGAGGCTGCTCGTTTTCATAACGAACGCCAAGCCCGCCACCTAAATCAATATGCTCTAAGTGGATTCCTTGACTCTTTAACTTATCAGATAGCACTATTAGATGCTCAAGAGCCTGTATTATCGGTTGTATTTCAGTTATTTGTGACCCTATGTGGCAGTCTATCCCCACTATTTGGATGTTTTTTAACTTTTTTGCTTTGTTATAAATCTTTTCTGCTTCTTTAATATCAATACCAAATTTACTCTCTTTGAGTCCTGTTGAAATGTAAGGATGAGTTACTGGGTCAACATCGGGATTGACCCGCACTGAAATCGGCGCAAGTAGTCCTAGATCGAGAGCTAATTGATTAAGTAGAAAAAGTTCTTCTTCTGATTCAATATTGAAGCAATAGATTCCTACTTCCAATGCGCGTCTCATCTCAACTGAGGTTTTTGCTACCCCAGAGAAAACTATTTTCTTTGGGTCACCTCCGGCGATTAAAACTCTCTCTAACTCACCGACAGATACGATATCAAACCCTGCGCCGAGACGAGCCAAAACTTGAAGAATTGCCAAATTAGAGTTGGCTTTTACGGCAAAACAAATTAGGTGTTTATGCCCTCGAAGTGCCTCTTGGTAAGCTATAAAGTTTGATTCTAAAGTTGCGTGACTGTAGATATAGCAGGGGGTAGAGTACCGCTCGGCAAGTTCTGTTATCGAAAGGCCCTCTATCCAGAGTCGTTGTTTTTCTTCAGAAATTACGCTCATCAGACATCACTTGAGATATCGGTGTAAAAGATTTCTGAGGCATGTTCTGGCAGATAAAGTGGCCCTTTGTTACCGCAGCCAGTAAGTGAGGCAACAATCATTACCGCGAAGAGTATTGTAAGACGCTCGAATTTTAACATTTCCGTTATCCCGGTTACGATGTATAAGTATAACGGCGTGAGTGGAATAAAACACTCAATCATTTATACTCATTGCTCTTGATGCAGAGGTAAATTATGAACGAAGACAAATTCAATCGATTGGTAGATCAGCTAATGTATAGTCTCGAAGAGGCGCTCGATAATTGCATTTCAGACATAGACAGCGAGAACTCTTCTGGAATGCTTACTATCACAGTGGAGAGTAATAAAAGTCAAATTGTACTTTCGCGCCAAGTCGCCTCAAGGGAAATATGGCTCGCTGATCTATCTGGTGGGTTTCATTTTACTTTGCGAGAGGGGCGGTGGCGAGATACGCAAGACCAAACCTTGCTTGAGAAGAAGTTAGAAAGAGCTATCCTAGCCCAAGCCAATGAGAGAATTATACTAAATTTTAGCGACTTGTGATTAAACTCATAGCGCGATTGGCTGCTTCGGCAACAACAGCGGGCGATGTTCCACCAAAATGGTTTCGAGATTCCACAGAACCTTCCACAGTTAATATATCATAAACATCTATCTCAATCTTATTGCAGAACTGCTTCATTTGAAGAAGACTAAGTTGTGGGAGGTCTAAACCTTGCTCGATCGCAAAAGCAACAGTTTCCCCAACTATTTCATGTGCCTCGCGAAATGGCACATTTTTATTTACGAGGTAATCTGCAAGATCTGTTGCAGTTGGGAAACCTTTAGCGACCGCCTCTAGCATGTTTTTCTTTTTAACTTCTATGTTGGGAATTAAATCAGCAAATGCTCGGAGACAATCTGACAGAGTATCTACACTATCAAAGAGGGGTTCCTTATCCTCTTGGTTATCTTTGTTGTATGCAAGCGGTTGTGACTTCATAATCGTAAGAAGTGCAATTAAATTGCCCGTTATCCTTCCAGATTTACCACGAACTAGCTCAGGAACGTCAGGATTTTTCTTCTGAGGCATGATCGATGAACCGGTACAAAAGCGATCTGGTAGCGCAACGAAATCAAACTGTGCGGAGGTCCAAAGAATTAGTTCTTCAGCCATACGTGATAGATGTGACATTAGTATGCTGGCAACAGAGCAGAATTCTATGGCAAAGTCTCGGTCGCTCACCGAATCGAGCGAGTTTCTAGTTGGCCTCGCAAAGCCAAGTTTTGATGCCGTAAATTTTCGGTCAATTGAAAAGGTTGTTCCCGCGAGTGCTGCAGCACCCAATGGACATTGATTTAAGCGTTCTCTACAACCCATCAACCTACCGTAATCTCGCTCCAACATCTCATTCCAAGCCAATAGATGATGACCTAGGGTTACTGGTTGTGCGATCTGTAGATGGGTGAAACCCGGCATAATCGTTCCAGAATGGTATGATGCTAATTCAATGATGCCTCGCTGCAAATTGAATAATAATTTGTTAATTGAGTCTATTTGATTGCGGAGCCATAACCTGAGGTCAGTAGCGACTTGGTCATTACGAGATCGGCCTGTGTGTAGTTTCTTCCCAATCGAGCCAATTTTTTGAACAAGAGCCGCTTCAATGTTCATATGGACATCTTCTAGATCTAATAACCAGTTGAATTTATTATTAACGATATCTTTCTTTATATGCTCCAAGCCATCTATTATTTTTTCTGTTTCACCTGCAGTTAATATCCCGACATGTTCGAGCATTTGCGCGTGCGCTATCGAACCGAGAATATCTTCATTATAGAGGCGTTTGTCAAAAGAGAGAGATGCGGAAAAACGCTTCACAAAGTCATTGATAGGTTCATGGAAGCGACCTCCCCATGACACGTTGATAGGTTTTTTCGTCATTTTTTTGTTGGCTGACTCTGATTTGTCCATTAGCTTTTGCCGTAAACGATAATTCAATGGGAGTCATTATAACTGATTGCTCTTGCTAAAAAACTCTATATAACTTGCCACAAGTCGAAAAGCTTACAAATTATGTTGAAGACTAAACCGCAATACGAAGAATAAGTAGGATACTGTTGGGCGCAAAAAAATTACCGAACAACTGGCAATAGGCAGTAAAACGTTGATAATGAAACTATTTAAATCGCAGAGGTTATAACTTTGAGGGAATCTATTCGGATTGCAACTAGGCGAAGCCCTTTGGCAATTTGGCAAGCAGAGTTCGTAAGAAAAAAACTATGGGAATTGAATCCAGAATTAGAGGTAGAGTTGGTCGCCTTGAATACCAAGGGTGACCAAGCTCTTGATGTTGCGCTGTCAGAGCTTGGAGGGAAAGGTTTATTTATTAATGAGCTGGAAAGCGCCTTGCTTGATGGTCGCGCTGACATAGCTGTCCACTCACTAAAGGACATGCCAACTACATTGTCAGAAAATTTTTGTTTAGGTGCGGTATGTGCGAGGGGTAATCCATGTGATGCTTTGGTGACGAATTTGTCAAGTTCATTAAAAAATCTCAAACCTGGTTCGATTGTTGGTACTTCGAGTCTTCGGCGGCGCAGTCAGTTATTGGCGGCTCATCCCCACTTAGAGGTCAGAGAAATTAGAGGTAATGTAAATACTCGTTTAGATAAGCTGGACAATGGCAGTTATCATGCAATTATATTAGCGTCCATCGGTCTAGAAAGACTTAAATTGCATCATCGAATTTCCTGTCGTTTATCAATTAATGAGATGTTGCCTGCGCCAGGGCAGGGAGTTATCGCGGTTCAATGTCATGCCGGAGACCCAAGTATAAAGTCGTTGATTGTGCCTCTACATGATGAGATTACAGGCTATTGCGTGGCTGCTGAGAGGGCGGTGAGCGCTCGTCTCAATGGCAATTGTCAAGTTCCCATAGCAGCATATGCCGAGTTGCAAGGAGAAAGAAACGAAATTGTTTTGAGGGCCATGGTTGGTAGTTTAGATGGCACGTCGATAATATGTGCCAGGGACTGGGATTGTCCAAATAATGCGGTTAAGTTGGGGAACAGAGTTGGCGATAAATTACTTGGGCTTGGAGCCGATAAAATACTAAACAATGTGGCTGGAACTTGAGACGGTGAGTCTTTATGAATTGTAAAAAAAACGTATTATTGATTCGCTCCTTCAGAGGTGATGACGAGTTAGTGAGACAGTTGGATGATGCATTGATTAACGTTTTTTGTATTCCAATAACTCGAATTGAGGAGATCGAGCTGGATCAGCGCGACAAAAATATCATCTTTAATTTTGATCACTTTGACATTGCTATATTTGTTAGTGTAAACGCGGCAAGGATTGGGTTATCTTTGTTAGAGAAATATTGGCCGATTTTCCCGCAACATGTGGTGTTTTTTGCTATTGGTGCTCAAACTGCCGAATGCATCAGTGACCATAATTTAGAGGTAATTGTGCCTTCAACGGAAACGACAGAGGGTCTTCTTTCTCTGCGGGGGTTAAGGGATGTTGTATCAAAAAGGATTGTTATCTTCAGAGGTCAGGGTGGTCGCGAAAAACTCGCTTGCGAGCTAGCCAAACGAGGAGCGCAGATAACCTACTACGAAGTCTACAGGCGTGTAACTGACGAGGACAAACTAAAAAATGCGTTAAAAGTATTGCCATCAGTAGACTGTTTGGTAGCACACAGTTCGGCATCACTTGAGCTATTAGGTCGTCCATCTCATCTCATTGCCTCTAAACTGAGGGTCGTTGTGCCGAGTGATCGTGTTGGTGGCTATGCCGCTGATTTGGGTTATCGTCTATTGAACGTCGCAAAGGGCGCAGCTCCGTGCTCAATGCGTGAAGCCGTGATGTCTGCTCTCAAAGAAATATCGTTAGCAACTTAGTCCTTTTGAATTGGGGTGTTTCTGCGTAATTTTATCTAAAAATATGGAGTTAATACGTGTCTAACTCGGTAAAGCCGACAGAGCAGCAAACTCATGTAGCTCAAGTGGATCGGAGTCGAACCAAAAGGTTTCCTCTCATTTTCGTTTTGTTTGCGATAGTAATTTCTTTTATATGCTTTTGGTCTTATTACCAAAAACTTTATTTGGACAGATCTTTGAAGTCTATTTTTTCCAAGATGTCCAGTTTGGAGACCAGCATCGCCCATGATGAAGCGATTATCAATGATTTGCGTCAAAAATCATCAAAATCTAATCTGCTTATTGATCGAGTGACAAGTCTAGAAAAATTCGTCGATAAAACAGCGAGATTTATGATGGAAGGTAGTGATTTTTCGAGAGATAAATGGCTACTTTTGGAGTCCGTTTATCTGATGAGATTAGCCAAACATGAGATAAAGATTAATCGAAACGGTGAGGATGTTGCGCGTATTTTGACCCTTATAGATGACATTTTGGCCGAATTAAATGATCCGAACTTTTCATCCGTCCGCACTGCTCTCGCAATGGATATCAAGGATCTTAAAGCTTTAAGGAGTAATGTTTTAGAGGAAACTTTTTTAGAACTCTTAGATATTGGTGAAAAAGTCGTTCTGTTTAAGGGTTTAAGAAGCTCGATTTATACCATCGCCTCAGTTGCAGAGAATGGCGAGTCCAAGGTCTCTGAGAAGCTGACTCATGATACTCTTGATGCAAATGTAGGTTGGGAAAGCTTGTGGAGGAAGCTTGAGGGATTTATTTCCATCCAAAAACACAGTGACGCTCTCCCTCCCTTACTTGATAATCAGCAAGAATCTTTTGTGAGGTCTGCTTTACTAAGTTTTTTATTACAGGCGAGATACGCTCTTATTCTTGAACAAGGAACCATATATAGAATTAATTTGTTGGAGGCGGCAGACACTGTCGATCGATTTTTTTTACATGAAAGTAATGCCGTGGCTCTCTCGAATCAGCTAAGAAGATTAGCGGAGCGACCTGTTAACCGTGGATCTCTGAGTATTGGACGCTCTGATAACGCATTTGCGGCTGCGATTGGAACGGAAATGTTAGAGTTTAAAAGCAAGGATGATCGGCCATGAGAAGCTATTTAGTAGTATTAGTGCTAACTATACTTTTTGGAGCATTTTTTGTGGGAATTGTGCAAGAGCACAGAGGATACATATTAATCGTATTCGATCAGATAAGTATTGGAATGAATATTTGGATGGCAATTTTAGCTTTTTGTACAATGTTTTTTATATTAATTACGGTGATTTTAATTTTTTTTGATCTATCATCGGGCTTTGGTTTTCGAAAGAGGTGGGAGGATCATTTACAAAATAAAAGTTTAAAGTCTACGATGATTGGGCTTCAAAGTTATGTGCTCGGTTCTTGGAGTGATGCGGCCCGACAGTTGTCGTCTCAAAAGAAATCTACACTCCCTCCCGAAATCTTAATGCTATATGTGGCAAAAGCTGAGGCTAATGATGGTAACTCAGATCGAGCAAGAGAGATCATAGAGAAGCTTAAAAGGCGTTTCCCAAAATTGAAATCAGAGGCCGACTTAATGCTTGCTGGCATACTTTGCGATGAGAGTAAATATTCTGAGGCCGAAGAATTGCTTTGGGAGGCACACCAGCGAGATTACTCCAATTGGTTGATCATTGAAGCCCTTGTTCATATCAGCAACGAAAATCAAAATTGGAATAGAATTTGTGCGATCCTTCCGACATTAAAGGCTATAAAAAGCGTGCCATCAGGTAGAAAGATTCTCGTTGAAGAAATAGCGTACCAAGCGAAAATCCAAACTTTCATGGGAGCATCCGATGAGGAAGGTCGAGTGAGGCGTAAAAAATTACAAGAACTTTGGAAAAGTATTCCTCGCACATACCGAAAATCGTCAAATGTCATAATTACTTTTACCAAAGCTTTAGTTTTAGTCGACTCAGGGTTCGATGCAAAAGTTTTGCTTGAAAAGGAACTACTTAATCGGTGGTGCCCTCTGTTGGTTTCTCAATTTGGAAAAATAGAAGAGCCTACCACGCTTGAGCATCTTGCTACCGCAGAGTTATGGTTGAAAAAGTATCCGAATGATTCTGAGCTTCTCCTCGCTCTTGGACGGATTTCAAAGAGATTAAATTTTTTTGCGAAAGCAACAGATTATCTTGAACAGCTTCTATCAAAAAATCGATCGACAGCTGTACTTGCTGAGTTAGCGGAAGTAAAAGCAAATTTAGGTGAAACGACTTGTGCAATACAGCTCTATCAAAGCATGCTCGATGCGACAACCTAAAGACACTCTTAATTTGGCTTAGAGTTGCTTTTTTTTCAGAGCTCTTATTATAAAACGTGCGGGATGCATAGCTTTGCGCAAGTCTTTTTCTAAGGGAGAGGGTTCTCTCGCTATTTCAGCTGCAAGTAGTTTTGCGCCGAGTGGCGCGTAACTTAAGCCTCGGGATCCTAAACCGCAATGTATATAAAGGTTTGGTAAGTATGTACCATATGTTGCGATTTGACTTTTCGCATCTTTTCTTAACTCAGAGAACGCCTCTATCATTTCGGATAAATTGGGCACTGCACCTACGATAGGAAGGTAATCTGGTGTTGTGCAGCGAAAGTCGGCCCGTCCATCGAGGTTGGCTGGACTGAAGTGGCCCACCAGCTTTTTTAGTAGTGGATCATTTGAGCTAAGTTTCTCGAGATTTTTTTTATGGTCAGAAATACAGACTTCTCGATCCTGAGATTTGCTGTAAGTCGCGCCGCAACTATGTGACCCATTAGTGCCCGGAGTTAAATAACCTTGTCCGCATATGACAACACGAAGTCTATTACTCGCAATTGTCGTTGGGATTTCAGTTATTTGTCCGCGCACTTTTTTCACAGGTAAAAACTGTGTTTGTGAAAAATTTAGGCATTCGTAAGAATTTGCTAGAACTAATATTGGTGTTTCAGCAAATTTATTCCCCATTGAGTCAAAGAGGTTCCATGTGTTCAGTTTCCGTCTGTACTCAATTTTTTTAATGACGGCTTTTTTTAAACTGATGTTTGGATGTTTTAATAATCTCTCACAAACTGCTACTGGGGGTAGCCAGCCCAGTAAAGGAAAATAAAGGGCACTTGGTGAGCAGAGCGCTAGACCGCTAATTTTTTTTATATTTCGCTTATCAAGTAGACTAAAAAAAGAATTGCTTTGACCCAAATTTTGAAAAATCGTTTTCTGTTTTTGTGCATCATGGATGCTACTTGGCAGAATCATCACCCCACACTGTTCCCCTAGGCCAGACCGCCAAAACGATTTATAAAAGCTACTGGCATTCACCATAGCTTTATAATTTATTTGTGGTAACGGGGTGCTATGAAGCGATAGCCGAGGATAAATTACTGCTTGCCTATTCCCGGACCCTTCCTGAGCGGGTTTTTCATGGCGATCAATAACTGTGACGTTGTATCCAATATTAGCCAGCGCAGAAGCGGTCGTGCAACCAGCTAATCCTGCACCTACTACTGTGACATCTTTTTGAAGAGAAAGCTTTTGTGGTTCGATGTTGTTGTGCCAGCTAGATGACGATTTATTGCTTTCTTGACGAAGTCGACTCTCCTTTTTCATTGTTTTAGCGAGTAATACTCTTTTAGGATTTGCTCACACCATTTAGCAATATTCTCGTCACAAGCATGTGATTGGTTTTCGTCATCAAGTGCTAGTCCAACAAAGAAGGTCTTATCTTCATTTAGCGCCTTTGAATCATTGAAAACATAATCTTTATTAGGCCATGCTCCAATGGTGTGTGCTCCAAGTTTTCTCACCTTATGCCACAAATAACCCATTGCATCTTGAAACCAGTCGGGATAGCCGATTTGATCCCCTAAACCATAGAGTGCGATTGTTTTTCCTTGCAAGTGTATCGAATCAATATCCTCCCAATGTTTTTCCCAGTCCTCTTGCAATTCTCCATAATCCCAAGTTGGTATTCCAAAAATCATAAAATCATACTTGGACATTGAGTCAGTCTGATTAAAAGCAATATTATGAAGTGTCACGCAAGGATATCCGACGAGCATATTTATGTTGTCTCGGATTTTTTCTCCCGCCATTTCGGTATAACAAGTAGTACTTCCAAAAAAAAGTCCAATTTTCATATACATAGGATTATTTACTTCTAACCAATTAAAATTTGATGATAATTTAAAGATTTATAATATACCGTTGATATAAGCCAGCTGACGCCAAGCTTCATAAACTACAATTGCTGCGGCATTAGACAAATTTAGACTTCTGCTGTCCGATATCATGGGTATTTTCAGTATATTCTCGACTCCAATTTCTTGGAAAATTTGCTCAGGAAGACCGCGTGTTTCAGGGCCAAATAAGAGAGCATTTCCGGGTTCATAAGCCGCATCTGAAAAGCATGTCTTCCCTTTAGTTGAGAAGCCATATATTTTTTTTTCAATATTTAATTTTTTGTATTCAGTCCAATCCGAATAAACTTTTGTCGAATAGTATTCGTCATAGTCGAGACGCGCTCGAAGCAACTTTTTGCTGTCCAAATCGAAGCCTAAAGGTTCGATTAAATGTAGCTTAAACCCCGTATTTCTGCATAACCGCATTATGTTGCCAGTGTTCGGAGGGATCTCTGGTTCATATAATACTATGTCAAGCATTGCTTATTTTCAGTTTTGGCATGTTTGACAATTGTACCCTAATTATAGACGAATTGACTTAGAGCTTTAACCACGGTTTTACGAGGAGTAAAATTTAATTTTTTTATGATGTGGCCTATTTAGTATGAAAGCAAATATCTCCAGCACACTCGGCATAATATTTAAGCATCACTTAAATCTTGCTGTTCCGGGTTCTATTCGATTCATATTAGATGAACTACCGCACTTTAGTGTGAAGCCTGTTTGACTCATATTGTACTAAGATGTGTTACCTTTTTGGTTTTATCTTCGAACCCGATAGATGGAGGACTTATCAAACTTTAGGGGGAAATACCGATAAATTTCCATCGATGGTTAATCAGTTGTAATCTATCCATAGATACTTACTTACAAAAAATTGTGACTTATGCCAGTCCAATGGATATAGATTTACGTGAATATCTTTTTTCGAGATACCGAAAAGGAGTCATTTAAACTGTGAAAGTCTACAGGGAGATTTAATCTGAAGCTGTTCGAGCTTTTTGCTGATGTAGAAAAATATTTAAGCAAGAAAGGAAGAATACTGATTGGATACAGCGGTGGTCTCGACTCCACTGTTCTACTTACGCTTGCGTCCGAATATTTTACATCAAAAAAAGTACTCGCCGTTCATATAAACCATGGGTTGTCTCCAAATGCAGAGAATTGGCAAAGTTTTGTTGTTGCTTATTGTAAATTTTTGTCAGTTGATTATTCGGTGCAACGCGTTGAGATAATTGAGTCGGCTAATCAGGAGGCTATGGCTCGAGAGGCTCGTTTTAGTGTTTTTTCTAAGTTGTTAAAAAAAGGAGACGCATTGCTACTTGGGCATCATCTTGATGATCAGATTGAGACAGTAATATATCGTTTGCTTAGGGGCTCCGGTAACCAAGGATTATCTGGGATTCCATTTGATCGCAAGCTCCGAGAAGGAAGACTTTTTCGGCCATTTTTGACATTAACGCGAACTTGCATACATGAAATAGCAAAAGCTAGAGGTCTAAATTGGATCGAGGATGAAACTAATAAAGAAGACCGTTTTGATAGAAATTATCTTCGTAATTGCGTCATACCCCACATAAGCGCGCGATGGCCCAGTTATCGTAAGCGGATCAAAAAAACAATAAAGTTAAGTAAAGATGGCGAGGTGCTTGCCCAATCAATATTTAAGAGTGATTTGGATAAATTAGATTTGCAAGATGAGAGAGGTGGCTTATCGATCAATTTAGAAAAGCTAAAAACTTTGGATAAGATTCGACAAGGCAATGTAATCCGTCATTTGCCGACATTACTTGGATATTCTCCTCCAAGTTATAACGCCTATAACGAGATTTTTTCTTCATTTCTGGGAGCGCGATTAGACGGATGTCCATTTTTAAAGTGTTGTGGATATCAATACAGGAGGTTTCGTAATAAGATTTATGTGGTGCGGGAAAACCTTCACCAAAAAAAATTTATCAAATTCCCAATAACTTGGGATGTATCTTCTACCCTACTTCTTCCAGATGGATCATCCCTTAAAGCGGTTGAGGTAAACTCGGGAGGGTTACATTTACCCCAAACCATGAGCTTTGATATTGAGTTCAGACGTGGAGGTGAAAAGTGCCGACCTGCGGGGAGAGGGAGAACCCAAACACTGAAGAAATTGTTTCAAGAGTATTCACTTGAGCCATGGTGGCGAAGCCACATACCTTTGTTGTATTGCCGGGGGGTGTTAGTGGCCGTTGGAGATCTATGGATCTGTCAAGGTTGGATAGCACACTCGGGGGAACGTGGATTGAAAATAATTTGGAAACACAACTCCGAGTAGATACATATCGGTAATTCTGCTAACCTTTCTCCTTAATTACAGTTAACTTTATGTTGGGTTTGGGTCACGCAGTCTTTGCGTGCATCTCTCCTTGTAGCGAACCTAGTTTTTGATCCGAGTGCACTATGACACGTTTTATCTTTGTCACTGGTGGCGTGGTTTCTTCTCTTGGTAAGGGAATTGCGTCGGCATCCCTTGGTGCTTTGTTAGAAGCCCGAGGTCTACTAGTTACAATTCTTAAATTGGATCCTTATTTAAATGTAGATCCTGGGACAATGAGCCCCTATCAGCACGGCGAAGTTTACGTAACAGAGGACGGGGCCGAGACTGATTTAGATCTCGGACACTACGAACGTTTCTTGCGTTCAAAGATGACACAGTACAATAATTTCACCAGCGGACAAATTTATGAAACTATCTTGCGAAAAGAGCGCAGAGGCGACTACTTGGGAGGCACAGTACAGGTAATTCCTCATTTGACAGACGAGATTAAGAGGAGAGTGCATTTAGGGGCAGGAAAGGCCGATATTGCTGTCGTAGAAATCGGAGGAACCGTTGGAGATATTGAGTCACAGCCTTTTTTAGAGGCTGTACGGCAATTAAAAATTGAGCTAGGTCAGAAACGCGCCCTCTTAATGCATCTGACCTTGGTTCCGTATATTGCATCAGCTGGAGAGACAAAGACGAAGCCGACTCAGCAC
This sequence comes from Cellvibrionales bacterium UBA1854, assembly GCA_002338445.1. GTDB lineage: Bacteria > Pseudomonadota > Gammaproteobacteria > Pseudomonadales > Porticoccaceae > TMED48. The sequence goes on from DDII01000070.1 coordinate 50,997, forward strand.
TCGGTAAAGGAAATGAGGTCCATTGGTTTGCAACCAGATGTGCTGTTGTGTCGTTCAGAAGTGTTAATTGAGGACTCACAAAAGCGCAAGATTTCCCTCTTTACTAATGTTGAAGAGAGGGCGGTAATACCACTAATTGATGCAAAAACCATATACTCAGTGCCGCGCATGCTTCATCAATGGGGATTGGATCAGTATGTTTTAGATCAATTTAATATTGAGTTGCCTGATGCTGATTTATCCGAGTGGGATCGCGTAGTAGAAAATCAATTCAATGTAGATGGAGAAATTTGTATTGCTTTGGTCGGAAAATACATGGAACTTTTGGATGCATACAAATCTATAAACGAAGCGCTGACACACGCAGGTATTCAAAATAAAATTAAGGTTAGAATTCGGTATATTGATTCAGAAAATTTAGAAAAAGATCCGGGAAGCATCCAAGGAGCAGACGCAATTTTAGTGCCTGGGGGTTTTGGGACGCGGGGAATCGAAGGTAAAATTCTGGCGGTAAAAACTGCGCGTGAATCTAACATCCCTTACCTGGGTATATGTTTAGGAATGCAGGTTGCTGTAATCGAGTATGCTCGCAATGTTTGTGGATTATTTGGAGCGAACAGCTCTGAGTTTGACCCAAAGACTCCCCATGCAGTGGTGGGCTTAATTTCAGAATGGATGGATGTTGACGGTAGTCTTGAGCGTCGAGATGGTGAATCTGATCTGGGTGGCTCCATGCGTCTGGGAGCGCAAGTTTGCCGTTTACAGGAAGGATCAAAAGCAAGACAAATTTACGCAGCGGATTTCATAATGGAGCGTCACAGGCATCGGTATGAAGTCAACAATAAATTTTTACCTAAATTAAAATCTGCAGGCCTAGTAGTGGGAGCTTTATCGGAGGATTTAAACTTAGTGGAATCGATTGAACTATCTGATCATTCGTGGTTTTTTGCAAGTCAATTTCACCCGGAGTTCACTTCAACACCTCGTGATGGACATCCTTTGTTTACTGCTTTCGTCAAAGCAGCGGTAGATTTTTCAGAATGCAAAAAGACATGACTCCGCGACAGGACCGAGAGGTGATACTTGGTGATTTGCGAATTGCTAATAACTTACCCTTAGTTGTTTTTGGTGGAATGAATGTTATCGAATCTCGAGATCTTGCCATGGAAGTTGCACAAGCCTTTGTTACTGTTACGCAAAAGTTATCGATGCCGTTTGTGTTCAAAGCTTCCTTCGACAAAGCAAATCGTTCTTCAATATTTTCCTTTAGAGGCTTGGGCATGGAGACCGCACTTTCTATTTTAGAGGATATTAAACGCGATTTTGGATGTTATGTAATGACGGATGTGCATGAAATTGATCAAGTGACCGCCGCAGCCGAAGTATGCGATGTGTTGCAGTTGCCAGCATTTTTAGCAAGGCAAACCGATTTAGTAAGGGCGCTGGCAGAATCGGGAGCCGTCATTAATGTTAAAAAGCCTCAGTTTTTAAGCCCTAGTCAAATGGGTAATGTAATTGAAAAATTTAGAGAATCTGGTAACGAAAGGCTCATTGTCTGTGAGCGAGGTACTTGCTTCGGATATGATAATTTAGTCGTTGATATGCTCGGATTTTCGACAATTAAAGAGGTTAGCGAGGGATTACCGGTTATTTTTGATGTGACGCACTCGCTGCAGTGTAGAGATGGACTTTCCGCGGTATCAGGAGGACGCAGAAGTAGCGTTATTGAGCTGGCGCGATCTGGCGTTGCAGTTGGGTTGGCGGGATTATTTTTGGAGGCTCATCCAGATCCAGATACTGCTGAGTGCGATGGACCATCTGCGCTTCCGCTAAATCTGTTATACCCGTTTTTGGAGCAGGTGCGCAAAATAGATGACCTGGTTAAAAACATGGATACATTGACAGTATATTGATTGAGGTTTAACAATAATTTTGAGAAAGATTGAAGAGTGAGGTAAGCATGTCTGTGATATCAGATTTACGAGCATTTGAGATGTTGGATTCACGCGGAAACCCGACAGTGATGGCGGAGGTGGAGCTCAGCTCTGGAGTGGTTTCTTCCGCTATGGCACCCTCTGGCGCCTCCACAGGTTCGCGGGAGGCAGTAGAACTTCGAGATCACGATAAAGATCGTTACATGGGAAAAGGGGTGTTGAAAGCCGTTGCTAATATTAATAACGTGATAAAGAATACGATAGTCGGTATAAATCCTAATGCACAGTTAGATATTGATAATATGATGATCGAGTTAGATGGTAGTAAAGATAAAAGTGCTCTTGGTGCAAATGCTATATTATCAGTTTCGTTGGCCGTTGCTAAAGCCGCATCCTTGCAAAAAGGTGTGCCCTTGTATTCGCATATCAGTGATTTAAATGGCACTCCAGGCAAATTCAATATGCCTATACCGATGATGAATATTTTAAACGGGGGTGAGCATGCAAATAACAATGTTGATATACAAGAATTTATGGTTCAACCAATCAAAGCTGAATCTTTTGCCAGGGCTTTGCAGACGGGTGTTGAAATTTTTCACGCATTGAAAAGAGTATTGATTTCTGCTGGCTTAAATACTGCTGTTGGAGATGAGGGAGGCTTTGCTCCCGACTTGGATTCCAATTCGAGTGCTCTTTCTATTATCTCTGAAGCCGTAGCGGAGGCTGGCTATCAGTTAGGCACTGATGTAACTTTAGCACTCGACTGTGCTGCTAGCGAATTTTACCGATCGGGCTTCTATAAACTCAAGGGAGAGGGAAAGCAATTTAGTGCGCGAGGCTTTACCGATTTTTTAGAAGAGTTATGTAAACAATTTCCAATCACTTCAATTGAGGATGGACAAGATGAGTCTGATTGGAGTGGATGGAGATATCATACAGATCAATTGGGGAAAAAAGTCCAATTAGTCGGCGATGATTTGTTCGTTACCAATACCGAGATTTTGAGGCGCGGTATTGATAAGGGGATAGGAAATTCAATTTTGATCAAATTTAATCAGATAGGCACCCTGAGTGAGACACTGAATGCTATTTCTATGGCGAAAGCGGCTGGCTATGGGGTAATCATTTCTCATCGTTCTGGAGAAACAGAGGATACAACCATAGCGGATTTAGCCGTTGGCACTGCGGCCGGACAGATTAAAACTGGTTCACTGTGCCGTTCGGACCGCGTGGCTAAATATAATCGTCTTCTGCGCATTGAGGCTGAGCTTGGATGCGCAAACGCTCCATACTATGGGGGTCTTCGGTCTTGGTTTTAAATCGAAGTTTTTGAGATAGCTTGCGGGGTTTAGAATGTTATTAAAGTTATTTTTTTTTATTTTAACGCTTATGTTTTTCCTACTCCAAGCCAAGCTATGGTCTGGTGACGGGAGCCTTGCTCATAAGTCAGAATTAGAAAACTTGTTAACAAAACAAAATGAAGAAAATGAGCGCCTCAAAGAAAAAAATGAAGACCTAATCAATAAAATTTCACGTTTAAAAGATGGTGTCAATAGTATTGAAGAAATCGCTCGAGAGGATTTAGGCATGATCAGACATAACGAAGTGTTTTATTTGGTTCCTGACGACGAGGGTCACAAAAACAATGGTGATCTGTAGATGGATTATCAGGATCATTTACCTTGGTTAAAAAACGTTATTGGTTGATTGTGCCTGCCGGGGGCATTGGTCGCCGGTTTTCGCCAAAATTACCCAAACAATTTTTCCCGCTCGGACAATCAAACGTCGCTCAACAATGCCTCTCGAGACTGTTAAAAGTGCCCCAAATAGATCGTTTAATTGTCCCATGTAAAGTTCGAGAAAAGTGGTGGTCCTCGGTACCAGCAACAAAAAATCATCGGGTTGAATTGGTCGAAGGAGGACTTGATCGCGCAGAATCTGTCCTTAGTGGTTTGCTAGCCTTGGCTAAGGACGCAACCTCTTCCGATTGGATCCTCGTGCATGATATTGTTCGGCCTTGTGTTACTGTGGGCTCGATTATGAAGTTGCGAGAAAGTGTTCATAGACATCCAATAGGTGGAATCTTAGTTTCACCTACCAGCGATACAGTCAAGTTGATTTCAGAGCATGGTCAGATTAAAACTACCCTAGACCGTCGGTATTGCAGACTTGCACAAACACCTCAAATGTTTCGCTATGGTGAGTTATTGGAGGCGATGGAGTATGCGATCAAACATAAAAAGGCTATTACTGACGAATCTTCCGCATTAGAGCAATTGGGTAAGACCATAAAGGTGGTTGAGGGTCGTGCCGATAACATAAAGATAACTTATGCGGAAGATTTGATTTTCGCCGATGCAATCATAAAAGAGCAAGCGAAATTAGAATGCGAATAGGCCATGGTTATGATGTCCATGCTTTTTCCTCGGGAACTGGATTTACTCTGGGGGGTGTCCATATTCCATACAAAATGGGACTGCTGGCTCACTCGGATGGAGATGTGGTAATTCATGCTCTTATGGATGCGATCCTTGGCGCATTGGGTTTGGGAGATATTGGTGTTAATTTTTCAGACAGCGATTCAGAGTATCTTGGTATCGATAGCCGAAAACTACTCCGCCGGGTTGTAATTATGATGAGTGAGAAAAACTACCAACTCGTTAATGCAGACGTGACCATCGTTGCACAAGAACCTAAAATGGCATCTTATGTAGAACGTATGTGTGCAAATTTAGGTCAAGACATCGGCGTTTCAACGGAGTGCATAAATGTTAAGGCCACAACTACCGAAGCGTTAGGATTCATAGGTCGGATTGAGGGTATAGCATGTCATGCTGTGGTTCTTTTGCAGTCCTCAGGGTGAATTAATTGATATGAGGCTTACCAACTGAATTTGTTGGATTTTAATTTTGAGTGCTTTCCAAAATTTCTTCCTTTCCTTGGAGAGGCTAGAATGAAAGCCTCAATGATCGATTTTTGTGTTGACGAAATTCTTGGATTCGAGTTTTCCGGGATAGGAGAACATTTGATTGTCAACATCCGTAAACATGGACAAAATAGTCGATGGATAGCAGCGCGATTGGCAGAATTGTCCGGCATAGAGGAGAGACATGTAGGGTACTGTGGGTTGAAGGATAGGTATGCTGTTACATCGCAGTGGTATAGTCTTTATTTGCCGAACCGCTGTTTAAATATGGCCGATTTGAGCCATCCAGATTTTGAGGTCATATCTCTAAACCGGCACAGAAAAAAATTACGGCGAGGAATGCACGCCGGGAATTCGTTCAATATTGTGATCAATAACATTACTACGTCTCAAGAAAAGCTCGAGCAAAGGCTAGAAACAATAGATCACTTGGGCTTTCCCAATTATTTTGCAGAGCAGCGTTTTGGATTTAACGGCGGAAATCTTGTTGAGGCTGCTCGCCTAATCGATTCATCTCGGTTAAAAGGAAATCGGATGAGGCAAGGTATTTTTCTCTCGGCCGCTCGTTCTTGGCTATTTAATTTAGTGCTTGCAAGACATATTACGAATTATCATGATGGTACAATTTTTCCATTTGATGAGACTGGACCTTTATGGGGTAGAGGGAAGAGTAAACCTAATAAAGTTGTTGCCTCAACCGAGCGAGAAGCACTTGCTGATTGGCCTGAATGGAAGCATGCGCTCGAGCATACGGGATTGACTCAGGAGCGACGTAAACTATTCATGCACGCCGATGGGCTAAAGTTTAATTTTCTCAATAGCCGTCAATTGAAGCTTAGGTTTAACTTGCCAAAGGGAGTTTATGCGACAGCATTATTGCGCGAGTTGGCAGAATTTAATCGGTAACTAGGTGCTTCCCTATGTTATATTCTGCTACTAATTGGTCAGAACTTTAACTATTTTTGATTTGGATTCTGCCCCGATGGATGGAGGTAGCCATGAATTCCCTTGATTTTTCTGGTGTTGGAATGACCTCTCAGCGTACGCGTGAGAGACTAATTACAAGATTACAAGCTCAAGGTATAAATAATCAGAGGGTTCTGGATACCATTCGAGTGACGCCACGGCATCTTTTTTTGGATGAGGCTCTTGCGCACAGGGCATATGAAGATACGGCTTTACCTATCGGGTTTTCTCAGACTTTATCTCAACCGTACGTCGTTGCTCGCATGACTGAATTGCTTCTGGCGAGAGGATCGCTAAATAAAGTTCTTGAAATTGGGACTGGATCTGGATACCAGACTACTATTTTAGCGCAGCTTGTAACCGAAGTTTTCTCTGTTGAACGGATAAATCCTTTGTTGGTAAAGGCTAAAAAAAGGTTCAGAAAATTAGGAGCCACAGGAATAAAAGTCAAATTATCAGACGGTAGTCATGGATGGGAAGAGCATGCTCCTTTTGATGGAATAATTGGTACAGCGGCACCCCAATCTGTGCCGACTGAACTTCTTAAACAACTTGGGGTTGACGGAGTCTTAGTGATACCCATTGGCGGTCTTAATAAGCAAGAGCTGCGCCTAATAAAGCGGGTTGGAGACACGGAACAGTTCGATGAGGAAACAATTGAAACAGTAAAGTTTGTGCCACTTTTGAGTGGTTTGACATATGCGGATTAATTTATTCGGAAATGTGTTGAGAAATATTTCCCTCATTTTGTTTTTAAAGGGAATGGCGATGGGAGCTGCGGATATGATTCCAGGGGTGTCTGGGGGAACAATCGCCCTGATAACTGGTATCTATCGAGAGCTAATAACCAGCATAAGATCTTTTGATTCCAGAGCGATCAAATTACTTTTTATTGGTGACATATCAGTAGTTTGGCGACACATCAATGGTACGTTTCTCTCAACTCTGTTGGCTGGGATTTTAACTAGCATAATTATGCTTTCTAAAATTATTGAATACATCATGAAGAATTACGGATTGTTTATGTGGTCTTTTTTTAGTGGCATCATTTTGGCCTCAGTAGTGCTTCTTTTTAAACGTTATCGGGTAGTACATTTGTATCAAATTGGTTATGTTTGTCTTGGTGCAGTTGCCGCTGTGGTAGTGTCGAACTCTCCTGATTTGAATTTTAGTGCTAATTATTTAGTATTGTTCCTCGCTGGAGTGGTAGCTTTTTGTGCAATGATTCTTCCCGGTATTTCTGGAAGTCTGTTGTTAGTATCAATAGGGGTTTATCCGACTGTACTTTCCGCCGTGGCCCATTTTCAATGGGATATTTTAATGTTTTTTTCGTTTGGAGGTTTGGTGGGACTAATATCTTTTAGTCGACTCCTCTCGAAGTTACTTATATACCACGAGCATTCATTGCTTGTCACAATGTGCGGGTTTTTGATGGGAAGTTTGCACTTGGTCTGGCCTTGGAAAGATTCGTCTGCGGTTGTTTCACACGGGTTTGTCAATTTGTCTCCATCGCAATACGGTGTTCTGATCGATGCAGATCCACACACTAATATGTGCCTGTTGTTTATGGTACTGGGATTCTCTTTTGTCTTCGTTGGTAATGCGCTTGGTTTAAGAAAGAGTGAACAGCAAAGTATGGAAAATTAGTTTGTCTAATTCTCGGAAGAGCATTTTGTGTCTTGTTACCATGATTTTGTATGGTTGTGCACAACAGTCTGCACCAGTTGTATCCTTGGAAATTCCCCCACCTGAAATGATTATAAATCATGAGGTGCAAGAGGGGGAAACTCTATACTCGATTGCTTGGAGATATGACTTAAGCGTATCCAAACTAGCGAAAAATAATCAACTTAGTGTATCCACAAATATATATCCAGGGCAAATTTTAAATATCGAAGAAGAAATGAAAGCAGATTTCCAAAAAGAGGTGAGTACATTACAAACTAAATTATCTGACGGTCATTTGTCTTCAGGGGATTCGCTCAATTTAGAAAGAGAAAAAAATAGTTCGGAAAAACTGTTGAAGCAACAGAAAGTCGAAGCAGATAATACAAAGGCCGTTGGATTACTTCGGAACATAAAAAATGAGAAGGCCTCTATACAATCACCTTTAGAAACTGTCAGGAATTATTGGCAGTGGCCGGTTAGGGGGAAGCTTAAAGCAGAGTTTAATGTTCATAATCTACAGAAGGGCATTACCATAAAAACGGTTAGTCGTGCATCAGTAAGGGCGACGGCTCCCGGTAAAGTAGTTTATGCAGGAGACGGGTTGAGGGGCTATGGTCAACTTATAATTGTGAAACATAATGAAGTGCTGTTGAGTGCTTATGCTCAGAATGAAAAAATTTTCGTTTATGAGGGGCAGGCCATTGATACTATGGAAATAATTTCAAAAACTGGACCCTCAGGAATTCTGTATTTTGAAATAAGAAAG
>DDII01000069.1:0-865 GCA_002338445.1 Cellvibrionales bacterium UBA1854
TATATGGAAGGGCGCAAGTCTGTTGACTTTTCCGCCAACTATCAGATCAATAAAATGTTCCGATTGTCTTTTCATGCTTTGAACTTGACGGAAGAATACAATCGAAAGTTCTTGGCTCGAACAGTTGAAAACAACGGACTTTTGGGAGAGGGAAATGCTATCGACAACGACGTTCCTGATTATTTGACAACGGATTTGAGATATACCGGAAGGACATATCGTCTTGGTTTGTATATGAACTTTAACTAACGCCTCCCCCACACGGCGTTTTATGAGCCCTTCGATTAATCGCAAGGGCTTTTTTTTAATTAAAATAAGACTAAAGCTGTTTTTTGTAGGATAATTTTGACTGGAGTTTCCGGAGCGTGTAATGAAAAAGATAGTGTTTTCAGTGATTATTCTGATTGGATTTTCCGGTAACTTTGGTTTCGCGAAAATTGTTAAGGATGATGAGACAACTGGCAGCCAGCCAAATATTATTCTTGTCATTACCGATGACCAAGGTTCTGGTGACATTGGAATTAATAATCAGCTCATCAAAACGCCAGTCCTTGATGAGCTGGCAAAAAAAAGTGTTCAGTTTACCAATTTTCATGTTGATCCCACTTGCTCCCCGACCAGAGCCGCTTTGATGACAGGAAAATATTCTATCAACGCGGGTGTATGGCACACTGTCATGGGGCGGCACATGTTGGCATCAAAACATCTTACTGTCGCAGAGGCCCTCAAGGATGCCGGCTATAAAACAGCGATGATTGGTAAATGGCACCTAGGAGATAATTATCCATTTAGGCCCCAAGATCAAGGTTTCGATCATGTACTAATGCATGGGGGAGGGGGGGTTGGACAGTCTCCTGACCATTGG
>DDII01000069.1:972-8336 GCA_002338445.1 Cellvibrionales bacterium UBA1854
CAACGCGGGTGTATGGCACACGGTGATGGGGCGGCACATGTTGGCATCAAAACATCTTACTGTCGCAGAGGCCCTCAAGGATGCCGGCTATAAAACTGCGATGATTGGTAAATGGCATCTAGGAGACAATTACCCATTTAGGCCCCAAGATCAAGGTTTTGATCATGTGCTAATGCATGGGGGTGGGGGTGTCGGACAGTCTCCTGACTATTGGGGTAATACTCAGTTTGATGATTCGTACTATTTGAATGGTAGCGCTAAAGCTTATGAGGGATATGCAACTGATATCTGGTTTGATGAGGCTATTTCTTATGTAAAAAGATTCGAGAGTAAGTCAGATCCATTTTTTTTATACATCTCCACTAACGCTCCACATGTACCGTATAGGGCACCAAAATCCTTTGTAGATCAATATCTTGAAGTCGGCTTGCCACAAGACATGGCGACGTTTTATGCAATGATAACAAATATAGACTCCAACATAGGACGATTAATTGCTAGGACGGAGGCCGCCGGAATTTTGGATAACACGATCTTTATTTTTATGACAGACAATGGTTCAAGCCTTGCAATGCAGACTGATGGCGAGCCTCTGTCTATTCTAAGCGATGAATTATTGGCGCGGTTAAATATGTCCTCTAATTCGCTTAATCTTAGTATGAGAGGAGGGAAGAACTCTGTTTATGAAGGAGGACATCGCGTACCTTTTTTTATCAAATTTCCTGAAAAAGACCGAGTAACACCGAGGACTATTGATGGCTTAACTGCACATATTGATGTAATGCCCACCCTTCTTGAGCTGGTCAATTTAGAATATTCTTCTACGGATTTTGACGGAATTAGCTTAGCGGAAACTCTGCTTTTTAATGAAGGAGTTCCCGATCGGACTTTGGTCATAACTAACCAGCGTGTTCTTAATCCAACTTCGAAAATGCCATTCGCTGTGATGCAGAATGATTGGCGTTATGTGAAATCTTCGCAAAAAGAAGACTTTGAATTATTCAACGTATCCAGTGATCCCGGTCAAACGCTGAATGTAATAGATGAATATCCAGAGATTGCTGATAATTTAGCTGAGATATACAAAAGATGGTGGGAAAGTATTTCCGACACCGGATTCGAGACTACACGGATAATTCTTGGATCAGACCATGAAAATCCCAGCCGCATAACTGGTCATGATTGGCATGTAGAAATCACATCGAATAGCCCGTGGTGGCCTGGATTCGATCATAACAAAGACAGATGGTCGTCAGGTTGGGTTGGAAAGGAAGAAGCTTATGCAGGCGCGCCTTGGCAAGTTTTCTTTAGTGATGACGGACGATACACGTTTGATCTTTATTTACATGATAAACCAGCTAAGAAGCCCGTGAGAAAAGAATTTGCACACCTTAAATTGAATGATCGGGTTCTGACGAAAAGAATTAGCGATGGCGATACACATGTGTCTTTTGAGACTGATGCCACTCAAGGTAAATCGCAGATCATGGCTTGGTTCGACGATGGCGATGGTCAAGCGATACCAGCTTTCTTTCTTTATGTTGAGAAACTAGATTGATGTTAAGATCAAATTAGACATCAGAATAATGAAGGATAATCAGTCTAAAGAGCTACTTCAATCGCGTATCCAATGCCGCTTCTGGAAAATTCAGGTAATTCAATAATTGTTTTGTTCTCTTTGTTAGCCCACTTTAAATTAATTGATTCACCCAACAACCTCATCTTTTTTATTTCCAAACCGGAGAGCGCTTCAACCACAATCTTATTGCTTGAAGGTCTTTTAAGGGATATAAGGTAAACTTTGTTTTGTTTTTTTGTAAACCAATAATCATTTTCCTCGAATTCGAAGGTTGGCACATTCTCCTCTCTGTGCTCGGTACCTCGGATAGATATTTTAGTCGGACCTTCATGTGTAACCTCCCACGGACCGGTGTCGTAAATGGCGTTCCCATTAGTATTCAACCAATCGCCCACAGTTTTTAGGCTTGATACTGCCTCCGGAGGGATTGATCCTTGGCCATCAGGCCCTACATTTAGAAGAAAATTACCGCCTTTACTAACATTCTCCACAAGCCAAAATAATAATTCTTTCGGAGATTTCCAATCTTTATCATATATCTTATAGCCCCAAGAATTGTTGGTAGTCGCTATTCCTTCCCATGTTTCCTCAAAGGCTTGATCAGGTATTACATTATCTCCGACACCGCCGGGCATACCAATATCACCAAAGCCATTTCCTACACGCCAATTTATGAGTGTTTCGGGACTGTATTGATAAGCAACACTGTAAAATTGCATACTATATTTCGGTGGGATATACATCGCATTATCAAACCAAATTTGCGATATTTTGTAGTTGGATAACAATTCTTTTACTTGAGGGATGGATTTTTTGGCAATGTATTCATCGAATTTTATCGGAGACGGATCCCAATTGTTATAAAACAATTGCTTTCTTGGTTTTTTCCCGTCTTTTGGTCCATAGTCCAAAATACCTCCGTCTCCACCATCACGCCAATCAAGGGAATTTGAGTAATAAACTCCAAATGAGATGCCCGCCTTTGTGGCGGCCAGTTCCATTTCTTTGATGATATCCCGTCCAAAGGGGGTGGCATCAACAACATTAAAGTTGCTCACTTCGGAGTCATAAAGAGCAAATCCCTCATGGTGTTTCGAAGTAATCACGATGTAACGCATGCCGGCGGCTTTTGCCACTGCAACCCACTCTTCGGCATTAAATTTTATTGGATTGAAATCTTCGGCTAGCTTAGCGTATGTGTTGCGTGGAATTTCTTTGTTGCGCATTACCCACTCAGCCACCCTAGGCCCGATCCCATTTTCCTCCATCGTTTCACCCTTCCAAACGCCTCCTAAGCTCGAGTAGAGCCCCCAATGTATGAACATTCCAAATTTATTTTTGCTGAAGCGTTCCCTACCGCGTTGTTTTGCTGAGCTGGAGTTCATAAGTTTCCATTCTTTTTTAAAGCGAACCATTTCTTTCGAACAAGGGATTCCTGAGCCATCGAAACCATAAAACTTCTCTTTTTCCGTTTCCGACATAGAATTATGTAAATCGAGTTCGGCTTTTGTGCATGCTATGGTAACGTGTGTTAAGAAAAACAGAACGACCACAATAATTGGTTTGACTAATGTAAAGTGCTTCATAAAATCCTCTTTTTTAGTAAATGTTGATCGCTCGACCCCTAATCATTTTACACTCAAGGTGGTTTGAAACTTTATAAATCATAAGTTGAATATTATAATGATTTTTATATTTAAAAAACAATCAGACTAGCATCAGACTGATGGATTATGGTGAAGGTAATCTAGGCGGGTCAGCGAGTCTTAGCAGATTTGTTTTTGACATAATCACATGTAGGGGTACGAATGAAGACGGTTGACAAAAATCTAATAAATTTTTTTTATGTCGGGATTACCAGTGCGAAAAATCAGTTTGGGCGAGTAAAAATTTATCAGAAATAAGATCTTCGAGGATCGATCTGGTACTGTTGTAAGGGATTTAGACGATTCAGTGTTGGGTTAAAAACTTATGCGTTACTCAAGCAAGGATAAAAGTAACATGTAAGTATGCGACATTTGTGGATAGAAAAAGTGTAATCATGTGAAAATTTGAAAATGGCGTTTAGAGTTACCACTAAAGACAATATTTAGGAGCCGCTGTGAAATCTATCGTTTGCACCGAACCCGGCAAATTAATTATCGAGGAACGTTCTGATCCGACTCCTCCGAAGGATTGGGTAACGTTAAAAATGAAGAGGGTAGGTCTTTGTGGCACCGACTTCCACATTTTTAAAGGCTTACATCCATTTCTTGAGTACCCACGTGTCATGGGTCATGAGTTATCTGGTGAGATTCTAGAGACTCCTAGGAATGGTCGATTCAGCGTTGGGGATAAGGTGATTATAAATCCCTATTTGTCATGCGATAACTGTGTTTCTTGTAAAAAAAGTAAGTCAAATTGCTGTGTAAATTTAAAGGTTCTGGGTGTCCATACAGATGGTGGGATGTGTGAGTTTCTCTGCCTACCGGAGCGAGCAATTTACTCCGCAAGGGGACTCACGCTGACAGAAGCGGCAATGGTTGAATTTCTGTCAATCGGCGCACATGCTGTGAGTCGAGGACAGCTTCTTGCAGGAAGTCGCATCCTTGTTATAGGCGCTGGACCGATTGGACTTGGTGTAGCTCTTTTTGCGTCTTTCGAGGAGGCTAGCGCTGTGGCAATTTTGGATGTCAATATGGAGCGCGTGGTATTTGCGGAGAATTTAAGTGATGCTTTCTCTGGATTTGTTGTTGACGATGATGTAGACGAAAAATTAAGGGAATTTACCAAGGGAGATATGTTTGATGTTGTTTTTGATGCCACAGGCAATGCTCAATCTATGGAGAAGAGTCTTGATTATACGTCTCACGGAGGGGCTTGCGTTTTTGTCAGTGTAGTGAAAGATAAGATAAGGTTCTCAGATCCATTTTTTCATGCCCGAGAAATGAAAATTATTGGTAGTAGGAACGCTAATCGAATCGATTTTGAAAATGTGATTGACAAAATACACTCCGGAAAAATTCCAAGCTCGGAATTAAATTCGCACAATATAGATTTGCTTGATTTGCCTAAGCAACTTCCGACTTGGATAGAGAACGGTACTGGTTTAGTGAAGGCAATCGCTCATTTGTAGGCGGGTTCTTATTGATTTAAAACAAACCGAGTAGATTTTTTAGATGAAAAGTGATTCGAAAAATGAGTTGTGCAATAACACTCTCAGCAATTTAAATAAGCGAGTCCAAGTGCCGGACTATGATCGTTCTCAGATAGAAATTGGTATTGTGCATCTGGGACCAGGGGCATTCCATAGAGCACATCAAGCGGTATATACCGACGACTTGTTGAGGCTGAATTATAAAAACTGGGGAATTTGTGCAGTTTCTCTAAACAGTGCGCGCTTTAGGGATAGTGTCAAAAAACAAGACAATCTTTACACGCTGGCTATAAGAGATATAGATCCTAAACTTCGGATTGTTGGCTCAATTATAGAAATTTTGTTTGCGCCAGATAGTCACGATGCTGTTATTGCAAGGCTATCAGAAAGAAATGTAAAAGTCGTGACACTCACGATCACTGAAAAAGGGTATTGTTTATTGCCAAATAATCGCTTGGATTTTGGGGATTCGGACATAAAGTTTGATTTGGAGCATCCTGATACGCCAAAAACTGCAATTGGGTACCTTTCAGCTGGTTTGCACAAGCGTTATCAACAAAATCTCGATCCTTTTGTATTGGTTAGCTGCGATAACCTCATGGATAACGGTGTTGTATTAAAGCAAGCCGTCGTGGATTTTTCCTATAAAATTGATCAAGACCTGGCAAACTGGATCTCAAATAACGTCTTTTCACCACGCACAATGGTTGACAGCATAACACCCACTACCAATCAAGCTCTAATAAAAAGTGTTGAGGATGATTTGGGATTTCTCGATGAGTGGCCGGTGCAGAGAGAGAATTTTTCCCAATGGATATTTGAGGATGTGCCCGGAATGGTGCTTCCTCCCTGGGATTCTGTCGGCGCAGTATTTGGAGCAGATATCAAGAAATATGAATCTTGTAAGTTAAAAATTCTCAATGGGTTACACTCCAGTATTGCTTTTGTGGGTCTTATAACGGGTTTTGAGACCGTAGCTGAAGCATTGGACGATAAATCGATAAGGGACTATGTTCAAAAATTGTTAGATTCGGAGATCATTCCTTCTTTATCGGCACCAGAGGGACTAGATATAGAAACTTATGCAAGCGCTGTCTTAAAGCGCTTTAAGAACACTCAAATTCATCACTTTTTGTCGCAAATTGCTTGGGACAGTAGTAAAAAAATTCCGGTTCGTATTTTAGACACCTTACAAGACAATTATCGTTTGGGAAATCCTTGCGGTGGTCTTTGTCTGGCAATATCTTCTTGGATGCTTCTGATTGAGACTATGGTATCTCGTGATATTCCTATCGTAGATCCTATTGTGAATGAGTTAAAGGGTATCATTAGAAGAACACCACAGAATGGAGAGCGAGTCGATGCATTTTTGGCTTTAGACCAAGTCTTTCCCAAAGACTTGGTTGATAACTCGTCCTTCAGGCGCGCAGTTGTGGAGTATTTCCTCGAATTAAAAGAAGATCCTATGGCAACATTAAAAAAATATAGTTTCACGTAGCATGATTTTACGTGCTAGACCTCACGTAAAAGTCGTGACAAAACTTGGAAGCTAGAGATCTTACAAACTAAGTTTAAATCGGTTTTAATGGTCAAACAATCTGTAGAACTCCTTAGCATTAGAGCTAAAAATTTTATCTCGGGAATCTTTACATTGGGTTGCTAGATATTGCTCAAGCAAATTTTTTACTTCGTTATATTTTGCTGCAAGAAGACAAACTGGCCAGTCAGAACCATACATAACTCTATTCTCGCCAAAACATGTAATTGTGTGTTCAATGAATGGAAAGATATTCTCTGGAGTCCAGTTTTCCCAGTCAGCCTCGGTAACCATTCCTGAAAGTTTGCAGTAGACGTGCTTATGAAGTGAGATGGCCTTTAAATCATGAATCCAATCCTGGTCTGGTTTCGCTTTTATATTTGGCTTAGCTATGTGGTCAATAACAAGACGCATTTCAGGGAGTTGATTCAGGAGCTTTCTTACAGACTTCAGTTGATTTTCATAAACCAAAATTTCATAGCAATAGTCATGTTCACTTAATATTTTTATACCTCTTATAAAGTCGGGGTTAAGCATGAAATCATCTTCCTCTCCCTGAAGCACATGACGAAAACCCTTCAACTTATTATGTTGGTGCTTTTGTTCTAGAAATTCATGTAGATTGAGATTACATAAATCTACCCAACCAATAACACCTTTTATAATTTTAAACTCATCGCTCAACTTAAGAAGCCAGTCGGTCTCCGCATCAGATTGTCTGGCTTGAACGGCAATACACCCCCCAATTGCTGCGTTAGCTAGAACGTTGGAGAATTCCTCAGGTAAATAGTTCCGCTTGAGCAACGACATCGATCCATCAATCCAATCATATTCTAAGGGGTCGTATATCCAGAAATGATTATGTGTATCAATATCCATGTTTCATGTCCTAACTATTCTTTATTAATACTTCGTCTTGGATGAGTCGCAAAGTGTTTATATTTTTCCGCATAGTGTGCGTAACTCTCCTCAGGCTGATCATTTTTAAGAGGGTCGCCTACCAGAGTTTTTAGTTGCTCTAGCTCTGAAATTAATGTGCTCTTAATATCAAAATTTTCAGGATTTTTAGAAATATCGTTTATCTCATGAGGGTCTACACGTAGGTCAAATAA
>DDII01000069.1:8665-9073 GCA_002338445.1 Cellvibrionales bacterium UBA1854
ACGTAGGTCAAATAACTGATATTTTTCCAGCATCGGATAGTAAATCAGCTTGTGAGTTTCTGTTCTGACCATCCTCTGGAAGTGTTTATATGACCCGTAAATCGCGTTATGGACAGTGTTTTTCTCTCCACGTAGTAGTGGAAGAATACTTTTGCTATCCACAGTACTTGGTATTTCAACGTCAGCTAAATCAAGAACCGTTGGTAATACACTGTGAATGTAGAACATGCCAGTCTTCTTTTCGCCGCGTTTTATATTGGGCCCTGCTATTATAAAAGGAACGCGAACACTATGATCATACTGATTTTGCTTTCCCAGAAGGCCGTGTTGGCCGTTAGCTATACCATTGTCTGACGTAAAAATTATATAAGTATTGTCGCGAAACCCTGTGGTGTCTAGTGCATCCAG
>DDII01000031.1 GCA_002338445.1 Cellvibrionales bacterium UBA1854
GAAGAATTAGATGAAATAATTGTTACGGCAACTAAGAGGGAGGAAAGGCTTCAGGACGTTCCGATGACCGTGAATGTTGTGAGTCAGGAGAGTATTGAGATACAGGGAATAAGAAGCGCTCAACAGCTCGCTATTGGAGTGCCTGGTCTTGACTACCAAACTCCAAATAGAGGAGCAAATGCAAGTTTCATTGTTAGGGGGATTGCCACAGCTGTAGATGATCAAAACCAGGTGAATAAGACAGTTTCTCTTTACATAGACGAGTTGCCGCTAACAAGCTCAAATAGTGCAATAAATCCTGAAATAGGGCTTATGGATGTATCCCGCGTGGAGGTACTGAAAGGTCCGCAAGGTACCCTATTTGGCTCAGGAACACTCGGCGGTGTCGTAAGAGTGGTGACAAATAAGCCTGATACTTCTGGTTTTGATTCTTCCCTAGGATTAGATGTGGGTATGACTGATGGAGAACGATCGACGCGTGTTGAAGGTATGATCAACATACCAATTAGCGATAGTGTAGCATTTCGTTTCGCGGGGTTTATGCGGGATGGTGCCGGCTACGTGCAAAACACTGGTCTTGGAACAGATCCTGCTAATGGTCAGAATGATCATGGAATAAGAGCATCTTTGGCTTGGGATATAAACGAGAATCTGTCGGCCAGTTTTATGATGATGTCGCAAGAAACTGATAATGATGATGCATCACCAGCCAACCCAGCGCTTGGTGGACGTTTCTCCAGGACCACTGTGGTGCCAGAGACTCAGCAGACCGAGGTGAATCTATACAATATGACCATTAATTATGAAACTGAGTTTGCTGACTTCGTTTTTTCTTCAAGCAAGTCTGAAACAGATACAAGTTTGGTTAATGACCTATCAGATCGCTTTGGTGGAGCCTTTCCTTTTTTGCAAAATCGAAGAGATCAGGAGGACAACACGGTGAATGAGATTCGAGTTGTTTCTAATGGTGACGGAAGGTTTCAGTGGGTACTTGGATATTTCGATTTGGAGCGGGAGAGTGAGTTCAATCGGCATTTCGGCGTTACTCAAGCTTATGTTGATTCTAAGGGAGGCACCATCGGAGGTTTAGTGGATGTACCCGGAGTCATGGATAATGCGTTCATTTATGGAGCTGCCGATAAAGGCTATATAAATCTTCGAACTAATATCGATAGGGAATCAGCGCTTTTTGCTGAGATGAGCTACCAGCTCACTACCGCCCTCAAAGGAACAATAGGCCTGCGTTCTGGAGAGGTAGAGCAATATGACGATTCTCGAGCTGGAGGATCTTCGAATTTGGGAGGCTTTATTGGAGGCGTAGTCTTTCAGGGCGGAACCTCCTTCACGCCGGCGCCTTATGCATCGGATCCTTTCGCAACTGGTCAGCAAGATGCCGACACAATGAAGTTTAGCCTCGCATGGCAAGTTTCTGATGAGACAAACTTATATATCTCTGCCTCAGAGGGATTCCGAGGACCAGTGGTCAATGGTGGCTGCCAAAATAATGGAGGTGTAAGCACTTTAGATGCAAACGATATCGTTATTCCGTGTCTTGCTGCATCGGATAGCTTGTGGATGTATGAGGTTGGTATGAAAGGTCTTTGGAATGACGGTGCCTTGACCGCAAACGCTGCATTGTATCAGATTGATTGGGAAGACATTCAGATGGTGGGAAACCGCGTTTCAGATGCTGAGCAGTTCACATCCAATGTCGATGGTGCCGAGCTAAATGGCATAGAGTTTGAGCTTACAAACAGCTTCAGCGATGAGTTCATGATGGGATTGAATATGAATCTCTCCAATCAGGAGATCTCCGCTATTACCCAGTATCAAATGGGATTCTCTGGGGCAGAAATGGGTTCTTCTTTGGTGGGTCCAGAGCGAAAGTTTTCAGCTTTTGCACAGTATAACCGTCCTATGGACGACGGTAATGAGGTCGTGGTGAGAGCTGATATGCAGTATGTTGGTGAAATGCCCAATACTTTTCCAAATGAGATCGGTGACCCCGATACCCCAGCGACGAATTATCAGATGATTCCTTCCTACACTAACTTAAATGCGAGCTTGGGATATGTGACAGAAAATTGGTCCGTATCTTTGTATGCTGAGAACATACTTGACAACGATGACTGGACATTCGTTGGTCCAACCATATTCCAAAACAATCGCTTTAAAAGCCTTACGCCTCGTACGTTTGGTGTCAGGGTTACTTTAAGATAAAGATGTTTTTGCAGGGGAGCGCGCTTTGAGGCGTGCTCCCTATTGTAAGAAAACGTTAAAGCCATAATTGGGCTTGGGATCTTAGTAGGCGTGATCTTTAAAGGTGTTGAAACCGTTCCGAATTGTCTATCCCTTGCGATGGCCCGGCTGTAATTGACTGTTTTTGGGTAAACGCTCTCTCGGGGTGGGCAAGGTATGTCTATGGAACAACGTACTGCACTTATAACTTGCTCCGAGCTCTACATGGGTCCGGTCCTTGTAAAAAAATTTATGGACTTGGGATTCCATGTGATTTGCCACAAGTCGACTGAGCTATCGGAGGAGAAGATACATAATCTAGTGTTTTCCGCCAATCCAATTCATCTTTTAATTGCCAACTTTGCAGAATTACCGATGCCAAGTTCTGTTTCGGATATAGATACCGAAGATTGGC
Source organism: Cellvibrionales bacterium UBA1854 (assembly GCA_002338445.1). Lineage (GTDB taxonomy): Bacteria > Pseudomonadota > Gammaproteobacteria > Pseudomonadales > Porticoccaceae > TMED48. The sequence continues at coordinate 2,654 of DDII01000031.1, forward strand.
GGCAGTTATTTAATTCGCTTGTCCATCCACTCATGTATTTTGTTCGAGCCGTTACACCGCAAATGTTAGAACGTAAATCTGGAAAGATAATCGCAATAACAAGTGCAGCACCCTTGAGGGGTATTCCGAACAATTCAGCATATTGTTCTGCGAGGGGTGCCCAAAATTCCTTTGTAAAGGCGGTAGGGTTGGAACTCGCAAGGGAAAACATACAAGTGAATGCAATAGCACAAAATTACATTAAAAACTCTACATATTACCCCGATGATTTTATAAAGACTGAGAAGTTTCGCAATCATGTCAAGCGGAATGTTCCCACTCAAGCGGTGGGCTCAGCTGAAGAGACTGCGGAACTAGCCGCTTATTTAGCTCATGAGGATTGCAGGCACATTGTTGGGCAGATCATTCCTCTCTCGGGTGGGTGGATTACCTAAATTTTGAATTATGGTCCAGTCCCTGCTTACAATTGCCATAGGATAAAAAAATATCCATACTCATCCTATTATTTATGTTGTAACGCAAATCATCTATCAGTTGCTATATCCTATTCCTGCTAGGTGTTGATAAGAGGCCACCAATGGACATTAGACAGCTCAAACATTTCGTGGCTCTAATTGAGACTGGGACAGAGCACTCAGCTGCCGAGGATCAGCATATATCGCAGCCTGGGTTAAGCAGCAGTATTAAACGACTTGAAAATGAACTAGGAACTCCACTTTTCGAGCGTGAGGGGCGAGGTATGAGTCCTAATGCTCGTGGAAATGATTTTTATCCGCATGCGAAACGAATTCTTGGAAACTTGCGTCTTGCAAGGGCGGAATTATCAGACACTGAATCTCGTTTAATTATTGGCGTGGGTGATATTCGCGCGAGTAATTTTATTGCTGCCATAACCAAGGAAATGCAAGAACATTTTTCTCAAATTCAAATCGAGTTTTATGAGTCTCATTATCAGGCTTTGTGCAGCAGTATGGAAAAGGGAGACATTGATGCTGCTATTGTCGGTATTCCGTTGGATTTCAGTTCCTCTAAACTATTGGTGAAGACACTCACTAGAACGCAATTCGCCGTTTTTGGCAGTGCAGACCATCCCTTGACCAAGATTGAGCGGGCTATCGAGATAACGGATCTTCTGGACTACCCTTGGATGCAAAATACAAAAGCCCCAGACAACACTCCATTTTTACCTCAAATCGAAGGAGTTGGACCTATTTCCAGAGATAAAGCAAAATTCATTTGTGTTGATTCGTTGCATATGGGAAAGGAACTATTGGTAAATTCGCATTGCCTTTGTCATTGTCCTGAGCTTGCAATGGTGGTAGAGCTGTCTCGCGGTCGGGTTAAGAAACTTGATTTACCAATTCGAATTTACAATGTCACTATCGCGGCTTTGAGACAGAAAGACATGTATTCTTCCACGCTCGATCACTTATTTAGTGTGGTGGATAAATATTTTGAAAACACCGCTATGCATTTGGATTAAAGGATATTGTCAAATTTTGAGAAACCTTTACAAATAATGGATCATTTGGAGCCTTATGGCTCGACGGCATATAACATCCATTTATTAATCGATATGTCATTGTCAATAGACTGTGGGACATAGCAAGTTATGCTTGAGCATCCAACAAATATCAATGGCTTTTAATTATTAACAAAGTTCCATTATCACAGCGAGAGTTCTTATGAATGTAGCAGAGGCTATAGCAGAAATACTCCGGAGAGAGGGAACCGAATACCTGTTCTGTTTTCCAACCACGCCTATTATGGATGCTTGTGCAGAAATAGGTATAAGGCCGATTGTTGTGCGGCAAGAGCGCGTCGCAGGCAATATGGCTGATGGTTATTCCCGACAAACTAATGGAAAGCGTGTGGGTGTGGTGAGTGTGCAGCAAGGAGCGGGGGCTGAAAACTCGTTCTCCGGGATTACTCAGGCTTTTACTGATTCCAGTGCCATGCTCGTAATTCCCGGAAACTGGTCTAGCGATTACGCTTCTCTGCCACCTAATTTTGATACTGTGAAAAACTTTGAGCACATTTCGAAATGGGCTGACCGCATTACCAGTAAAGATGGCCTTTTGCCGCGCATGCGACGGGCATATACGCTACTGAGAAATGGCCGTTTGCGACCTGTCATCCTTGAGCTTCCTCTTGACGTTGCCTCGCAGGAGATATCCGATTTTTCTTATGCCCCTGTGGTTGAATACTGCTCTCAAGCAGATCCTTCAGAAGTTAAAAAAGCGGTTGATATGCTTATAGGGGCCAAGCATCCTCTAATATGGGCAGGGCAAGGATGCTTATATGCGGAAGCCTCAAAAGAATTAGTCGAGTTGGCCGAGTTGGTCGGTGCCCGTGTCACAACCTCTCTGATGGGAAAAAGTGCGATTGATGAGAGTGGCCCGCTGGCTATTGGTGCGGCATCTTTTTCTAAAAATGCCTTGGTGGTGAAGGCACTGGCTGAAGCTGATGTGATCTTTGCTATCGGCGCAAGTCTCGCCAGAGATTTTACCGCGGCGCATATACCTACTGATGATCTCGATGGAAATCCGAAACGATTTATTCACTCTAATGTTGAAGTCTCGGACGTGAATCTTTATTTTTCTTCCGAATCGGTTTTGATAGGTGATGCAAAACTAGTCTTGCGTCAGATGATTACTTACATAAGAGAAAAAGGAATTCAGAGATCTGAGCAGCACGTCGGTGCGCTGAAGGAGAGTGTTGCTTTACAAAAACGTGCATGGAGGGATTCATTTGAAGAGCTGATATCCAGTGATGATGAACCGATTAATTTTTATAGGGTCATTGGAGATTTTATGAAAACGTTTGATCCTGATGAAACTGTTGTTTCTCATGAGCCTGGAGTTACACGCGATGTCTTGGTGCCACATTACATTGCCACTAAGCCTCGAAGTTACCTAGGTTGGGGACATTCTACCCAGCTTGGGTTCTCACTAGGTGCTTGTCTGGGTGTTAAGCTCGCTGTGCCTGAAAAAATGGTTGTTAATTTTATGGGTGAGGCTGCGATTGGGATGGTTATGGGAGATCTCGAGACGGCTGTTAGAGAGAAAATCCCTATTATCACGATTATTTATCATAATTCGTTAATGAACAATTATTCTAGAATAATTCCCAAAGCAGCTAAATTATTTCAGAATGATGAGCTGAGCGGAAACTATGCCGCTGTTGCTAAAGCACTTGGCGCCTTCGCTGAGCGTATTGAAAAACCCGCAGAGATAATTCCAGCTTTTAACCGGGCAATCGAGGCAGTGAAGCGAGGAGAGCCAGTACTTTTGGATATTATCTGCGGTAATCAACCGTTTATCTCGTATGGGGGCGAGGATTTGCAAAGCTTGAGAGATATGCAACAAAAAGGGGGTTATGGAAGTTAAATTATTACTAGAGCATAGGAATCAAAGTATGATGTTAGTAAGTATCATGCTGATTTTTCTTGGTATTATCCTTGGCTTTTTTGCCTCGGCACTATTAAAAAAAGAGAGCCCATTACAGCCTCCAATGGCAGCTAGTCAGGAAATAAGAAATTACATCATCAAAAACCAATTCCCGATTCCACAAGAAATACCCACCACTGACGAGGCGTGGATTGACCTTAGAGAGCGAGTAAATAGAGCCAGGGCAGGGGTTGTGGGATCATCCCTAGAGGCATTATCGTCCCGTTTTGTTGTTAGCGTGGAGCGAGATGAAATTCTTGGGGTACCCATTTTTAGGCTTACGCCCGAGAGTGTTAATACCGAAGGACTATTCATACACCTTCATGGAGGAGGAAGATTTTTTGGAGGTGGGGACTTGGCAGCGCAGGAGGGAATAATTATTGCGTCCAAAGTCGGCATTGAAGTAATCTCGATTGATTATCGAGTGCCGCCTGAGAACCCACATCCCGCTGCAATTGAGGATATAGCCCGCGTCTATTGGGCACTGTTTGCCGAAGAGCCAAATCGAAAATATGCTATAGGAGGAACCTCAGCAGGGGGCGAGCTAGCTTTGGCCTCGATCCATTATTTTAAGGAGATGAATTACCCCATCCCGGACGCACTCTATGCTGGGACTCCGCGTACCGATGCAACCAACATGAGTGATTCTTTGAACGTACTCAAGGGAATTGATCCAGTGCTTCCTACTTATGATGGGTTCATGGATGCCTTAGCGCGTCTAAACGCCGGTAGTACGCGATTGGATGATCCTTTAATATCACCAATTTTTGGTGAATTTGACAAGTTTCCGCCCGTATATCTGGTTACTGGAACCAGAGACTTATTGTTGAGTGATACGGTGCGATTGCACAGGAAGTTAAGAGAAGCCGGTATTGAGGCATCATTAAATGTTTATGACGGAATGTTTCATGGCGGTTATCTTATTGCAGGAGAATCTCCCGAATTCCATCAAGTACACAACGAATTGAGAGAATTTTTGGTCAAGCAGTTTACTGATTAGTTTTCTTGGCAAGTGGACAGTGAAAATGTAACTCCGTTAATGTTCAAAAGGACTTTGGAGAAATGGATTTAAAACAACAATTAGATGAAACGAGGCTACAGGCGATGGAGGGTATGGATATACCTTGGATGCTGGAGCAGGCCGTGTGTCGTTCGCCTGATAAGCCTTGTTTGATCTGGGAGCCATTTGAAGGAGATTCAAGTACCCTCAGCTACCGAGAGCTACAGTTGAAAGCTCGTCAATTAGGACGAGGGTTATTTAATTTAGGTGTAAGGGAAGGCGATTTTGTCATCCTTCATATGGTTAACTCACCGGAATTCGTGATTAGTTGGTACGCATGTGCTGAACTTGGGGCTGTAGCTGTCTCGACGAACACGCGATCCGTAGCTAGGGATCTTAAATATTTTTCTCGGCACACGGAAGCCGTATGTGCGATAACGCAGCCATCTTTCTCTGAACTCATTTATAACAGCTGCGACGATATTTCACTCCTGATAGTAACCGATAATGACGCAGGCCAAGCTGCCGCCGTTCCTGAACATGTTGAATGTATCCCTTTCGATGAAGTCTATGACACTGAGCGCTCCCTTCCTGCTCTCTCAAGAAATC
>DDII01000067.1 GCA_002338445.1 Cellvibrionales bacterium UBA1854
TTACCGCCACATCTAAAACATAATTAATAACTCGCGGAATATCATTGAGATAACCAGTCTTTTTATCTCTCAATGCCAATCGAGAAAAAATTCCTAAAACTTTAATATGGCGCTGCAATCCCATCCAATCAAAACTACGCAAAAAATCGGCCTCACTTTCATTAACCAATAAATCGTGGGACAACAAACAATGCATAAAATTTAACGCACGATCTTCAACAACGTTGGAAGGCCAACTAAGGTAACAATCTTTTAAGAGTGAGACCAAATCATAGGTGATTGGTCCTACCAATGCATCCTGAAAATCGATAACTCCTAGCTCCCCATTGTCTAACAACATCAAATTTCGAGAGTGGTAATCTTTGTGAACAACAACTTGAGGTTGCAAAATAGCGCTTTCAATAAGGATTTCAAACAGATTCTCCAGAATTTTCTTATCACAAAATTGAAGACGGATATTCAAAAGAGCATTTACAAACCATTCAGTAAAGAGATTCATTTCCGAGCGCAACATTTCCCCGTCATAGCGCGGATAAATTCCGTCGTCCTTAGGAAGCTTTTGAATATCCAAGATTATTGATTCCGCTTTTGTATAAACACTCCTCATATTTTGGATGTCCAGCAATGTTTGAACTACACCATCGCCGAAATCTTGCAATAGAAAAAATCCACGATAAAAATCTACCGCATGGATTTTTGGCACGCGAATATTGTGCTCAGCAAAGTGTGATGATACTCGCACCAACGCTAGGTTATTTTCCAAGCTCGGGGGCGATTCAACCGCTATAACAGATGGCTCACTGTTAACCCTAAAATATTGCCTAAACCCAGCATCGCCCCTCATAGGAAACAATTTTAAGTCCCCATGTCTCTGGTAAATCTTAGGCAGGTATTCTCTTACCCAAGCGATTAATTCTCCACTATTGTTTTCGATCATACGATGTTTCTTCTTATTTTTGTCGATGCATACTATATGCGCTTATTACACCATAAATTTGTTGCACATAATTTTAATAGATATCGGGTAAACTAACACCTTGCTTTTAAGAAAATCTTTAGGTAATTGAATAGTGAGCAAACTGACTGACTCAATCTCGAGACACGGAATACCTTGGTACGCTAAGATCGGCATGATTTTGTGCGCTATAATGTGGTTTTCTCAACCGAGTAGAACACTCGCTGTTGAAAATAACAGCCTAAGCTGCATAACGGATAAGATTCGTGATACTTACGGTTGTAGAAAAGAAGTGACGTCCTCCAACCCCAAAAACGCAACTGTAACCCGGAAAGTTAATATTTCAAGGAAAAGCAGAGATCTGCCTACTGTGTTAGCTAGTAACAATCTGGATTGGATTCCCAAAGCAGATCTTTTGGTAGCGCGGCAAAATAATATAGCGGCCCACTGTGGGGGCGCCTATATAGAGCCGTTCCGGCAGTATACTGATTCCAAGTTAGATCCAGCTAAAGCAGCTATTGAATTTAGCGCAAAAAAAACTGAATCCTTAGATGCATATAGGGCAAAATTAGAGGGCGACGTTCAAATTTCTCAAGGGTATCGTCAAGTTCGCAGTGATGAAGCTGTCTTTGACCAAGAAAGTCGCAAAGTTTCTCTTGTTGGGAACATACAATTTCGAGAACCCGGATTACTGCTATTGGGCAGTGAAGCGGAATTAGACTCATACAATCGAGAAGTCCGGATTAAAAACGCTACCTATTTACTACACGAATCATTGGTTAGAGGGAGTGCCCGACAACTCACTCGGAATCAAGATGGTCGGATATTAATTGAAGATGCAACCTACACAACGTGTGACCCCAACGATAACTCATGGCAGCTCGTCACTAACAAAATTGATATAAATCAGTCTGAAGGTTTTGCAACAATTGAGCGTGCTCGATTGGAAGTATTAAAGGTGCCGATTTTTTTCTTCCCCCGCATCACATTTCCAATAGATCAGAGAAGGTCCTCTGGGCTACTTTTTCCAATGGTGCAGATGAATCGAAGAAATGGACTCGACATTACTCAGCCGATTTATTGGAATCAGGCACCCAATCTCGACGCCACCTTGATGCCAAGATTCATTAGTAAACGAGGAATCGCGCTCGGTGCCGAAGTTAGGCATCTTTCCAGATTGTCCAAAACTACAGCAAGTGGCTCCTTGCTTCCAAAAGATCAACAGGAATACCATTACAGGAATTCATTTAAAGAACCCTCCGATTATTTTGAGCAGAGTAGGTATCTAGCTTCAATCCAACACCAAAGTGGTTTTGGGAAACCATGGTCATTTTTAATTGACGCGACGAGAGTGAGTGATAAAAACTACTTTTTTGATTTGGGTGACGAATTCCACTCGCAAAATAGTCTGACGCACTTGAATCAATCTAGCCATTTCACTTATGTAAACGAAAACTGGATATTCAGTATCCGCGCGGAAGATTATCAGGTCATGAGCCATAATATTTCGGAGAACTACGCACTTCTTCCTGAAATTTATGCAAACGCCAATTATCGGTTTTCTAATCTTTTCGAAATAGACGCTAAACAGATCTTCAGTCGTTTCAGTCATCCGGAGAAGACTCAAACTCAAGGGTATCGCCACAAGCTTGATTATACTTTCTCATGGAGCAGGGAGTCTTTGAGAGGCTTCTTTAAACCAAGTTTTAAATTAAGTTATTTAGGCTATGCGTTATCGAAACATACTATCCATGAAAGAAATCCGAATGTTACTGCACCCAGTTTTTCACTGGACGCGGGTATGTTTTTTGAGCGAAAAAGAACAATCACACTTAACCTAACACAAACGCTTGAACCGAGGCTCTTCTACATTAAGAGAGCTTTTAAGGACCAATCGCAACTTCCCGATTTTGATACCAAGCTTTCCCAACCAACATATGATCTCCTATTTCAAGATAACCGTTTCATCGGTGGTGATCGTCTGAGTGATCTTGACCGATTATCAATGGCTGTCACATCCAGATTAATAAATGAAGAGTCTGGCCGTGAAATTCTTAGCGCAAGCATTGCTCATGCTGTGCACTTCAGTCCCTCATTAACGAATTTAAAGGAATATGAATTTAAAAACGAAGCAACACGATTCAAGAATAATGATTCTCTTCTCGCACTCAAAATTTCCTCAACTTCAAATTCTGACTGGCGATTTAATACTGACATCATCTATGACAATGACAATAATAGGCTCAATACAGCCTATCTAGGAATTCGTAACAACAACAATAAACGAGCGCTCAGTTTCGCCTACAGCTACTCTAAATATGTCTCTCCAAATAGCGACAGGTCTGCCAACCAGAATATCGAACAAATCGATCTCTCGGGTTACTTCTATTACAAAGAAAACCTAAATTGGGTATCAAAATTAAACTACGACTTCACCAATCATCGAATTTTAGAGGTATATTCTGGCCTAGAATACAAAAGTTGTTGTTGGAGTGTTAGTTTCTTAGCGCGTCGGGGCCTTCAAAGAGATGATTTATTTTTATTTCCCGAGAAAGACTTGAGAGCTGAAAACAGTTTATTATTTCAAATAAAATTCAAGGGTCTTGCCGGCGATAGTGGTCACATCAATTCTATTTTAAAAGAAGGTATATATGGTTATGACAGTAAAAACAGTTTTTAAAGGATTTCTTTCCATAAGTTTAATCTTTTTAAATCCTTTGTCAGCATCATCGGACATTACAGTGATAGATAAAATAGTAGCTATAGTGGATAAAGATGTTGTTCTACAAAGTGAACTAAATCAACGCATGAAACGAATCTATTCGCAAATCACGCAATCTGGCACACAGGCACCTTCTTTTGAAATTCTTCAGCAACAAGTTCTCGACCAACTTATTTCGGAGCGAATACAACTTAACATCGGATTTAATGCGGGCGTCAGGATATCTGACAGTGAAATAAATGAGGCTCTCACACGGCTCGCTGCAAATTCTAACTTGACACTCACTGAATATCTTAAGCTAATCAAGCTACAGCAACCCAATATTGAAATACTACGAGAACAAATTAGACGAGAATTAGTTGTTGCTCGAGTACAGCAAAATCAAGTGATGAGGCGAATTCGAATCAGTGAAAGAGAGCTGGATAATTTTCTTGAGTCTGAGGATGGCCGATTCATGACCTCACCAGATGTAAATATCGGACAAATCTTGCTGGGAGTCCCATCAAAAAGCAATGAAATAGATCTTGCTAATATTTATACCCAAGCAAAAAACTTACACGAAAGAATTTTACAAGGTGAGGATTTTAAGAAGTTGGCAATTTCATTTTCCGATGACCAAACCGCACTAGAAGGAGGCAACATCGGTTGGAGAAAATTAGCTCAGTTACCTTTTATATTTATTAAGGCTTTAAAAGATATGCAAGTAGGGGACACTTCAGCGCCAATAAAAAGTAATGCGGGATACCATTTGGTAAAATTATATGACCGTCGGGGTGGTGATAAAAAGCTCATAGAGCAACATTTCGCTAGACATATATTGATGACTCCTAATCAAATTCGAGATGAAGAACATACAATAAACCTCCTAATGAAGTTTCGTCAACAGATTAATGATGGTGCAGATTTTGGGATACTGGCTAAACAAAATTCTGAAGATTCAGGTTCGTCGCTTAGTGGAGGAGAGCTAGGCTGGTCAGCGCCGGGTCTATTCGTCCCAGAATTCGAGGAAGTCATGTACACGATTCCTTTAAATGAGGTAAGTCAACCGTTTCAATCACCATTCGGATGGCACATACTCCAAGTTACAGCCCGTCGTGAGCAAGACTTTAGTAACGAAATTTTACGAAACAAGGCGGAAAACATTCTGAGTCAAAGAAAATATGAACAAGAACTACGAGTGTGGTTACAAGAAATCCGAGACGAGGCATTCATTGAAATTAAAACTCTCGCTAAAACATGATTAAAAGACTGGCATTGACACCTGGTGAACCAGCTGGGATCGGCCCAGAGCTATTAATCCGACACATACAACACGCATCAAATCATGAGATCGTGGCTTTCGCTGATCCAAAACTTCTTGAAAGGTATGCTAATCATTTGGGTTTATCGCTGCGCCTACGAGAAATGGGAGAAAAACCCAACCCGTCGAAACCAAATGAACTGACAATAATGCCTGTAAGTCTGCGTTGTAAAGAAAGAATCGGCACTGTTGATCCTGATAATTCGGAATATGTGCTCAACTGTCTTGATGCCGCTATAAACGCGTGTATTTCAAAAGAATGTGACGCAATCGTTACAGGCCCTATACAAAAATCATCAATTAACGCCGCCGGTATTGATTTCACGGGCCACACAGAATATTTGGCTAAACGGACAAATACTCCGTGTGTAGTAATGATGCTTGCAACTGCAAAATTGAGAGTCGCGTTAGCTACGACACATATCCCCCTCAGAAAAGTCCCAGATACAATCACTTTTAACCACTTGGCTAGTGTAATACGGATCCTCCATAATGATTTAAAAAATCGTTTTGGCATCCCGTACCCACGAATCTTAGTTTGTGGACTTAACCCACATGCTGGCGAATCTGGTCACCTCGGTCGAGAAGAAGAAGAAATCATAATTCCGGCAGTTACTTTGATGCGAGCTAACGAAATTAACGTCACGGGACCACTACCCGCCGATACAATTTTTACAGAAAAGTATCTAAATAGTGCTGATGCTGTTCTTGCTATGTACCATGATCAAGGGCTTCCCGTCCTTAAGTCGCATGGATTTGGGTGTTCGGCTAACATAACACTTGGACTCCCCATCGTGCGAACTTCGGTCGATCATGGAACTGCTTTAGACCTCGCCGGAAAAGGTATTGCCTCTGTCGGCAGTCTGCAAATTGCTATACAAATGGCGTTACAGATATCAAATAGCTCCTCAGAGAAAATGTAATTTGTGCCAAAATAACCAAGCTAAAAAGCGTTTTGGTCAAAATTTTTTAGCCGACACGGATATAATCGACCAAATTATTGAAATAATCGATCCAAAATACCTCGATAATTTAGTTGAAATTGGTCCAGGAAAAGGTGCCCTTACTGAGCGACTGTTACACTTCTGCCCAAGATTATGGACCATAGAAATTGACAAAGATTTAGTCCAGTTTCTCAAAAAAAGGTTTGTCCATGAAAAAGATTTTTTTGTAGCCGAAAGCGATGCCCTTAAAATTAACTTCAGTAGAAATTTTGCTCCACCACCTATCAGAGTTGTTGGCAATTTACCGTATAATATTGCTACACCTTTGATTTTTCACCTGATCCAGCATAGACACGTAATCAAAGACATGTTGTTCATGTTACAACTTGAAGTTGCTCAGCGCATTCATGCAAAACCTTGCAGTAAAGCTTACGGGCGCTTAACGGTGATGGTACAGTATTTTTGTGAGGTGTTTCCAATGTTAAACGTTCAACCGAGTGCTTTTCATCCAACCCCAAAAGTGAGCTCTTGCTTCGTGAGACTTATACCAAGAAAACGGATAAATCCGATTGCTGAGGATGAGCTGATGCTGGCCGACTTAGTGACCACATGTTTCCAACAGCGCCGAAAAACTCTCCGCAACAGCTTGCGGAGATTCTGTCCAAAGCCTGACGAATTTTTCCCAGCAATAGACTTAAGTTTGAGACCGGACCAAATATCAGTCAAAGATTATGTTTACATGAGTAATCAGCTCACACACTTAAATTTTAATACACATTAAGCCGTTATTGTTTCGATTGCTGATCATCTTTTCAAATATCTAACCGTGTTTATAATTCTATCATCGGTTTAACTGAGAGGAGAAGAGAAACCTTCTCCAAAGATCTTATTACACGAGATCATAGAACTACTATATAAATCAGCTTGTTGTAGTACAATAGAAGTCTGTTTTTAAATTCGATTTATTTTATGTCTTTACCAGAATAACGACTTATAAATCTGATAAACTAGTAACAATGAGGGATGTACTAATAAAAACCAAATTCCCTCATCCGTTTTACTGTACCGTCTTGAATCTATGGATAAATTAAAAACTTAATGACAGACTTCGTTGTCGGCGATATCCACGGATGCTTTGAGGCACTTCAAATAGTACTAAAAAAAGTGGGTTTCGATGCGCAAAGCGATCGATTGGTCTCAACAGGGGATCTGGTCAATCGTGGGCCAGATTCACTTAAAACGCTTCGCTTTTGTTATGAACTCGGAAGCAGTTTTGTCACAGTTCTAGGCAACCATGATCTTCATCTTCTTGCCGTAGCAAGAGGTTCTCGCTTACCAAGAATGTCAGACAAATTTGATGAGATATTTCAAGCCCCCGATCGAGAGAAATTAATAAATTGGCTTCAACGGCAACCGCTATTGCTAAATATTAAAGAGTATACTGTTGTACATGCCGGAATCCCTCCACAGTGGTCTCTCGGCCAAGCTAGTGATTATGCAACTGAAATATCAACGTTACTACAGTCAAATCAAGCAAACGTCTTTTTTAATTCAATGTATGGGGATAACCCCGTATCGTGGAATGATAATTTCGTTGGAATGAGACGATATCGGGCGATAACCAATTACCTAACTCGAATGAGACGATGTAAAGCAGACGGCACACTCGAATTTAGTGCAAAGGAAGCTTTGACACCGAATTTAAATAACACAACCGGTTTTGCAGCATGGTTCATTCATCGGCGCGATTTATGGGGAAATGAAAAAATTATATTTGGGCATTGGGCAGCGCTGGGGGGCAATCATGGCACTTTGAATTTATTACCTATGGATGCCGCATACGTTTGGGGTGGCAAGCTCAAGGTTCTAAATCTGGATACTGGCGATATTTTTGAACACTCCGCGAGAGCCGAGCCTAATAAAAGTGACGATTAGTAGCGCTATGTACGTGACTCTAGCACTAAATTTATGAAAAATAAATACAACTACTCCTCACTAGGGGCCTGAACTTTTTTTTCTACCTGTCGGTCTACGAGTGTTACATATGCCATGGGTGCGTTATCACCGGTTCTGCGACCACACTTTAAAACTCTTAGATAACCCCCAGGCCTAGAGAGAAAATGAGGTCCCAGTTCAGAAAATAATTTTCCTACTGAAGCCTTACATCTCAAGCGATTGAAAAGCAATCGACGGTTTGCAACGCTATCCCTTTTAGCAACGGTGATCATAGGTTCAACAACACGCCTTAGTTCCTTTGCTTTCGGCAGAGTAGTTTTTATCTGTTCATGCTCTACCAGAGAGCGCGTCATGTTACGAAACATAGCACGCCGATGGGCACCGGTCATATTTAATTTACGACCACTGTTTCTATGGCGCATCTTTATTTACCCTCTTCTTATCCAAGTAAAAATGTTTCATCATCAAAACTAGATAAACTCTTTCTCACTTTTGAGACTTGCCGGCGGCCAATTTTCTAATCTCATCCCCAAAGACAGTCCCCGAGAGGCCAACACATCTTTAATTTCAGTAAGAGATTTCTTACCCAAATTTGGGGTCTTCAATAATTCAACCTCTGTACGCTGAATTAGATCACCGATGTAGTAAATACTTTCAGCCTTTAAGCAATTCGCAGAGCGAACGGTCAACTCCAAATCATCGACTGGACGGAGTAATGTGGGATCTATCGTGGCCTCTTCTTCCTCTGGTTCAGCCATGGATTCTCCCTCAAGATCTACGAATACTGCCAATTGCTGCTGGAGAATAGTTGCTGCTCGACGAATTGCTTCTTCTGGATCGATAGTCCCATTGGTCTCAAGTTCCAACACTAATTTATCAAGGTCAGTACGATTTTCTACCCTTGCATTTTCTACATTGTAAGAGACACTAAAAATCGGACTAAAGGTAGCATCTATCTTTAAACGACCTATTGATCTAAACTCTTCGTCAAACACACGTGAGTCAGCAGGTTGATAACCGCGTCCACGCTCAATTCTCAACTGCATTGACAAACGCGTGTCACCCGAGATATTTGCAATCACGTGATCTGGATTGACAACCTCGACATTATTATCGACTTTGATGTCTCCTGCCGTGACTAGTCCGGGACCCTGCATGTCAATTGAGACTAAACTCGAATCTGTTTCTGCCATCACTACTGCAACACCCTTGAGATTTAAAATAATCTCCATAACGTCTTCTTGCACGCCTTCAATAGTAGAATATTCGTGTTCGACACCATCAATGTCTGCTTCAACAATTGCGCTGCCAGACATTGAGGATAGCAGTATCCGTCGCAAAGCATTGCCCAACGTATGTCCAAACCCACGCTCAAGTGGCTCTAAAACAATTCGTGCATGAGTGGCGTCATGAGAGGTAACATCAATGTTTCGAGGTGTTAAAAATTCAGTTGCAGAATTTTGCATAGTTTCCCCTGTAAGTACCAAGTCATATTACTTGGAATAGAGTTCAACAATAAGGTTTTCATTAACCTCAGCTAATATGTCAGATCGATCAGGATTTCTGACGAAAGTCCCTTCTACTTTCCCTTCGTCTACGGACAGCCAATCTCCAATCCCCCTCTGAGTGGCCAGTTGCATTGCCGTCTTAATACGTAGCTGTTTTTTGGATTTTTCCCTAATTCCCACCACATCACCAATTTTGACTCCATATGAAGGGATATTGACTTTTTTTCCATTTACCAAGATAGCGTTGTGAGCAACAAGCTGGCGTGCTTCAGCCCGTGTACTCCCGAACCCCATACGATACACGACATTATCAAGACGCTGCTCTAACAAATTTAAAAGATTCTCACCCGTGTTCCCTCTTATCTTAGCCGCCGCCTTGTAGTAATTTCGAAATTGTTTTTCAAGCACGCCATATATGCGTCGCACTTTTTGTTTCTCTCGAAGTTGGACACCGTAGTCTGACAATCTACCACGACGTTGACCGTGCTGGCCCGGCGCGCTTTCAGATCGGCACTTAGACTCAAGGGGCCTGACACCGCTTTTTAGAAAGAGATCTGTCCCCTCGCGTCTCGATAATTTACAAGTTGGTCCCAAATATCTAGCCATTTTTTTCTTAAACTCGCCGTTTTTTAGGTGGACGACATCCATTATGAGGAACTGGCGTGACGTCAGTAATGTTAGTTATTTTGTATCCCGCGCTGTTCAATGCGCGCACCGCAGACTCTCGACCGGGACCTGGACCCTTCACTTGGACATCAAGATTTTTCAGACCGTATTCCTTTGCAGCTTCTCCAGCTCGTTCTGCTGCTACTTGCGCCGCAAAAGGTGTGCTTTTACGAGATCCACGGAATCCAGATCCGCCTGCAGTAGCCCATGACAGAGCATTGCCTTGTCGATCAGTTATAGTCACTATGGTATTGTTAAACGACGCGTAGATATGCGCTATTCCGTCTATAACGGTCTTAGTAACCTTTTTCCGCGTCGATTTAGTTAATGTTTTCGCCATCCCACACCTTTTAGATTATCTTTTTATAGGTCGCCTTGGACCCTTCCGAGTTCGTGCATTGGTTTTAGTCCGTTGTCCGCGTACAGGGAGGTTTCGCCGATGTCGCAGGCCCCTGTAGCAGCCAAGATCCATTAATCGCTTGACACAAATACTAACGTTTCTCCGAAGATCACCTTCTACTTCATAATCACCAACAGCCGCGCGGAGTTTGTCTAATTCACTGTCATCTAATTCTCCGATTTTTGTGGTTTCATTGATACCTGTTTGCGCACAAATACTCCTTGCAGTCTGCCGTCCTATGCCATAAACATACGTCAAAGAAACTACCGCATGTTTTTTGTCGGGTATGTTAACTCCTGCAATTCGAGCCATTGAATTTACTCCACTGTGTATATGTAGTAACGAAGGCGCACAACAAGTGGCGACCTCGCAAAACTCACGTCTAGCCTACTGAAAGGGCGATGCAGTCTACCGATAGGTGCCACAAAAATCAACCCTGTCGCTGCTTATGTCTGGGTTCCACGCTACAAATAACCCTCACAACACCCTTTCGACGCACTACCTTACAGTTACGACATATCTTTTTAACTGATGCTCGAACTTTCAATGCTAGACTCCCCTATTTGCGCCCGATATTTTTCAAGTTCGCCTTTTTCATGAGCGAATCATATTGCTGAGACATAAGATGAGATTGAACTTGAGCCATGAAGTCCATAGTAACTACAACAGCAATGAGGAGTGACGTACCACCAAGGTAAAATGGAACATTGAAGTAGACATTTAAGAATTGGGGCATCAAGCATATAGACGTTATGTATATACCCCCAATCAACGTCAATCGAGTCGTTACAGTGTCGATGTATCGCGCAGTTTGCTCACCAGGCCTAATTCCAGGCAAGAATGCTCCCCCTTTCTTCAAATTATCTGCCACCTCTCGAGGGTTGTACATCAAAGCCGTATAAAAAAAACTGAAAAAAATGATGAGTGCCGAGAACAAAATAATATAAAGTGGCTGTCCGGGACCAAGAAGAAGCGCCACATCTTGCAACCATGCTGGAGCATTAACACCTTGACCAAACCAAGTACTTATCGAAGTTGGAAATAACAACAAACTGCTCGCGAATATGGCTGGAATTACCCCAGACATATTTACTTTTAAAGGCAAGTGCGAAGTTTGAGCACTATACGCTCTGCGACCCTGCCGTTGCGCGTAATTTACTGTAAGTCTGCGTTGTCCTCGCTCGATAAAAACCACAAAATATACTACTGCAACAGCTATTACGAGAATAAAAATCAGTAAAATCGGGTTCAAATCACCTTGCCTGGCGGATTCGAGCGCTTGCCCGATAGCCCCCGGAATCCCAGCGACAATACCTGCAAAAATTAACATAGAAATTCCATTTCCTATACCCCGCTCCGTTATCTGCTCGCCTAACCACATTAAAAACACGGCACCTGCTACCAGCGAAGAAATAGCTACTAAATAGAATAATAAGTTAACCTCATATGCGAGCCCTTGCGATGCAAAACTGACTGCCATGCCAGTCCCCTGAATGAGGGCTAGAAAAACTGTGCCGTAACGAGTGTACTGATTTATTGTTCTGCGCCCACTATCGCCCTCTTTTTTTAACTGCTCAAGACTAGGAACCGTGGCTGCCAACAACTGCATAATAATAGATGCTGAAATGTAAGGCATAACTCCCAAAGCCAGAATGCTCATCCGCTCTAGAGCACCACCCGAAAACATGTTGAAGAGTCCCAAAAAGGTTCCTTGGTTTTGATTAAACAACTCACTCAGCCGGTCAGGATCAAATCCCGGGACCGGAATGTGGGTCCCAATTCGGTATATAATTATAGCTAAAAAAAGAAAACGTAACCGGGTCCAGAGTTCCTCTAAGCCCTTTTGGTTACCCAACAGTCCACCTACTTCAGCCATATGATGTTACTCTTCCACCGAACCATTTGCTGCTAAGATTGCCGATAGTGCGCCCTTGGTGACTCCGATTCCGCGCAGAGTCACTGCTCTATTAATGCTGCCAGAAGCAAACACTTTCGCACGACGAATGTTTTTATTAACCAACCCTGCTTTCTTTAAAGCAGACAGATCTATTATGTCTGTACCAACTAGTTCAAGTTCTGAAAGCCTTAACTCCGATGTGACCGCCGCTACACGAGAGGTGAACCCGTACTTGGGTAATCGTTTTTGCAGTGGCATTTGCCCTCCCTCAAATCCAGGCCGAACAGATCCTCCATTTCGCGATTTTTGCCCTTTATGTCCTCTGCCAGCAGTTTTCCCAGATCCACTACCAATACCTCGGGCGACTCGTTTTGCTTTTCTGACTCGGCCTTCCGATGGACTGAGCGTGTTCATACGCATACTATAGTTCCTCTACGTTTATGAGATAACTTATTCTATTTAACATTCCCCTAATTGAGGGAGTGTCCTCTCGCTCAACGGAATGACCCACTCGCCTCAATCCTAAGCCTGTTAGGCAGGCTTTATGCTTTTTCAGCCGACCAATTGAGCTTTTTACCTGTGTAATCTTCAGCCTTTTTTCTGTAGTCATAAGGAATTCCGTAAGCCTTATTTTCACGAGTCTAATTCAATATCTGCTCGACCGTTTTATTTCGCTTTGCTGCCACTCTTTCTGGCGATTTCATGTGACGGAGAGCATCAAATGTTGCTCGAACCACATTGACAGGATTCGTTGACCCGTAGCATTTCGCTAAAACATTTTGAACCCCCGCCAACTCGAGTACTGCACGCATTGCACCGCCGGCTATGACACCGGTGCCATCAGATGCTGGTTGCATATATATCTTTGAAGCTGCATGCACGCCTTTGACAGGGTACTGAATCGTAGTTCCATCCAAAGCTACCTCAATCATATTTCTTCTTGCCGCTTCCATGGCTTTTTGGATAGCTTGGGGGACCTCTCTAGCTTTCCCTCGGCCGAAACCTACCTTTCCATTACCGTCGCCAACAACCGTCAACGCTGTGAATGCAAAAATTCTACCCCCTTTAACTGTCTTAGCTACTCGGTTTACTTGTACTAACTTCTCCATCATCCCTTCAGTCGCAGAATCTTTTTGATCAACTAGAGCCATTTACTAATACCTTCTAAAATTTAAGACCAGCTTTACGAGCGGCCTCGGCCAGAGCTTTGACGCGACCATGATATTTATAACCACTCCGATCAAAAGCAACCGATTTGATTCCTGCTGCGATTCCCCTTTCCGCAACACGCTGTCCCACTAGAGCAGCAGCCTGAGCATTCCCTGTCCCAGTTTTTCCAAAATCTGTCTCTAGCGTCGAGGCACTTGCTAGTACCCGTGATCCATCAGGAGCTGTTATCTGAGCATAGATGTGTCGGGGTGTTCGGTTCACACTAAGCCTAGTTGCACCAAGTTCGCGCAATTTGAGTCTTAACTTACGGGTTCTTCTCAATCGCGCCGCCTTTTTAAAATTCATCCTTTTACCCTACTATTTTTTCTTAGCTTCTTTCCTTCTTATGCGCTCTCCATCAACGCGAATACCTTTACCTTTGTATGGTTCTGGCGGACGAAAAGAACGTATCTCAGCTGCAACCTGTCCAAGTTTTTGCTTATTCGAAGACCTTAGCACTAATTCAGTTTGACTGAGGGTCTCAGCGGTTACCCCCTCCGGCAATTGATACAACACCGGATGAGAAAATCCTAAAGATAAATTAATGCTGTCTCCTTGAATTTGAACTCGGTAGCCGACTCCAATTAATTCAATTTTTTTCTCAAATCCTTGTGTTACTCCGACCACCATATTGTAAATTAAAGCTCTTGTTGTACCGGACATCGCATTGGAGAACTTGGTTTTTGTGCGAGCTGCAAATGTTAACAGCGCGTCTGTCTGACGAACTTCAACTTCAGGGCTGAGGTCCATTTCCAATGTTCCCCTGGACCCAGAGACTGAAATCATTTGTCCACTAAGAACAATGCTGACTCCGTTTGGGACCTCGATTGGATTTTTGGCGATTCTAGACATATGTGGTACCCACTAAAAAACTGTGCAAATGATTTCACCACCAACACCTGCAGAACGAGCAGCGCGATCAGTCATAACCCCTTGGCTGGTAGAAATTATTGCCACTCCCAACCCGTTTCTCACGCGAGGTAGATTTCCACAGCTGCTGTATCGCCGGAGGCTTGGCTTACTGTATCTCTCTATCTCAGAAATTACCGGCTGTCCGTCGAAATACTTCAGATGTAAAGTGAGCATCTCTTTATCGGTACCATCAACATCGAAGGAGTTAATGTACCCTTCCGTCTTGAGCACATTCGCCAAGGATATCTTTAATTTAGACGAAGGCATGCTGACTCGCGGCTTCGATCTGTGGTGAGCGTTTCGAATACGCGTTAACATATCAGAAACTGGATCTTGCATACTCATATTTTTACCCCGTTCTATATTACCAACTAGACTTCACTAGACCCGGAACCTCTCCGCGCATCGCAGCTTCCCGAAGCTTGTTTCTGCATAATCCAAACTTTCGATATACTCCATGTGGGCGCCCAGTAATGCTACACCGGTTTTGACCTCTTGTCGGGCTCGAATCCCTTGGTAATTTTTGTAATTTAATTTGCGCTTCCCAACGTTCCTTATCAGCCAAGGTCATGTCCGATATTATTGCCTTTAAGTTTCTACGTTTTTCGGAAAACTTCGCCACCGTACGTGCGCGTTTTTTTTCCCGCTCTATCATTGCCACTTTTGCCATATTTGATTAACCCTTCAATGGGAAGTTAAATGCCCGCAATAGCGCACGTCCTTCGTCGTCAGTTCGCGCTGTTGTGGTTATAGTGATATCCATACCACGTAGTTTATCTACTTTTTCATAATCTATTTCAGGAAATATAATTTGTTCACTCACACCCATGGCAAAATTACCTCTTCCATCAAATTGCTTTGGAGAAAACCCCCTAAAATCCCTAATTCTTGGAATTGCAATGGAAACCAATCGTTCCAGAAACTGGTACATGCGCTCGCTGCGCAAGGTAACTTTAGTTCCGATCGGCCATCCTTGCCTAACTTTGAATCCGGCAATTGACTTACGTGCTTTGTTCACCACAGGTTTTTGCCCTGAAATCAGGGTCAGCTCTTCTACAGCATGTTCCAAAGATTTCTTATCTCCTATAGCCTCACCAACGCCCATATTTAAGGTTATCTTGGAGATCCTGGGTACTTCCATCACATTCCTAAGCGCCAAGTCGGCCTTGAGTTTTTCAACTAACTCGTTTTTATATAGTTCTTTTAGCCTTGCCATCATCCTCTCCCGTCACCGCGAGAAACGATAGGCTCACCGCTCGACTTGAAAACCCTAATTTTTCCGGTTTCGTCAGACACCGAAAACCCAACGCGATCAGCCTTCTCGGTCGTTGGATTAAAAATAGCCACATTTGAAGCTTGTATGGGCGCCTCTATGTCAATAATACCTCCAGCGATACCTGCTTGCGGATTAGGTTTTTGATGTTTCTTGACCATCTGTATACCTGCAACAACCAAACGGCCATTTCCAAGAACTTTCAATACCTTTCCTCGCTTACCTTTATCTCTCCCAGCAATGACGATAATTTCATCATCTCGAATAATTTTTAACATCTTATATACCCCACGCTACAAAACCTCCGGAGCTAAGGAAATAATACGCATAAATCGCTCCGTTCGGAGCTCGCGAGTCACAGGACCGAAAATCCTTGTCCCCAAAGGAGCTAAATTAGCATTGAGAAGAACCGCCGCATTATCATCGAATTTTATTTGACTTCCATCTGACCGCCTTAATCCCTTTCTAGTGCGGACCACAACAGCACTCATTACTTGTCCTTTCTTAACTTTGCCTTTCGGGATCGCCTCTTTCACCGTCACTTTAATGATGTCACCAACGCGAGCGTATCGCCGGTGCGATCCCCCTAGAACCTTTATACACATAACCTTCCTGGCACCACTGTTGTCAGCCACATCTAGGTAGCTTTCCGTTTGTATCATTTTCCTACCCTATCTTGCTCCAACCGCAAAGTAAAAAATTTTGCACTTGAAAGAGTTTATTCTACGTTAACCAAAATCCACGCCTTTCTTTTCGAGATTGGACGACTTTCTTCAATTGTTACAAAGTCTCCTGCCTTCGATTCATTGCGCTCATCATGCGCAGCAATCTTCGAGGACTTTGTCAAAATTTTTCCGTAAACCGGGTGCTTTACCCGTCTTTCCACTAAAACAGTCACGGTCTTATCCATTTTGTCACTAACAACTTTGCCAGAAAGAACGCGTTTCTTAGTTGTTTTTTCTGTCATTTTATTCTCCCAACTTTTCGTTCAACACCGTCTTAATCCTTGCTGTGCTTCTACGAGTGCGTTGCAATTCATGAGTCTCTGTTAGCTGTCCTGAGGCTAGCTGCATTCTAAGTTTAAAGCTTTTTTTTAACTCTAATTCTAAGGCCTCATACAGTTCATCTACACCTTTGTTTCGCAATTCCTTTGCTTTCATAGCTACATCACCGATCTCTTGACGAATGTGGTAGATATTGGTAATTTTGCAGAAGCCAGAGCAAACGCTTCCCTCGCAATATTCTCATCCACACCCTCCATTTCGTAAAGTATTTTACCAGGCTGTATAAGTGCCACCCAATATTCCACGTTTCCTTTGCCCTTGCCCATTCGGACCTCTAAAGGTTTTTGTGTAATTGGCTTATCAGGGAAAACACGTATCCAAATTTTACCACCACGCTTGATGTGCCGGGATATAGCTCGACGTGCGGCCTCAATTTGACGAGCAGTAAGTCTACCTCTGCCAGTTGCTTTCAAGCCAAATTCTCCGAAACTTACTTTACTGCCTCGCAACGCAAGACCCCGGTTCCGACCTTTATGCATTTTCCGAAATTTAGTTCGTTTTGGTTGTAACATGTAATTTGAATCCCGTAAACTATTTGAGTGTTGTCGTTTCCTAACTTAGTTTATTCTCTGACGTCTCGCCACCAAGTAGTTCACCTTTAAAAATCCAAACTTTGACTCCAATCACGCCATACGTGGTGTTTCCTTCAGCTGTCGCATAATCTATATTTGCTCTCAAGGTATGGAGTGGGACGCGGCCTTCCCTGTACCATTCAGAGCGTGCTATTTCTGCCCCCCCGAGGCGACCGCCAACTTTAATTTTGACCCCTAGAGCTCCCGCTCTCATAGCGTTTTGCACTGCCCGCTTCATGGCTCTTCGGAACATAACTCTTCTCTCCAACTGCTGAGCAACATTTTGAGCTGTGAGTGACGCATCGAGATCAGGCTTCCTTATTTCTTCTATGTTTATGTGAACAGGACAGTTCATTTTGTTTGAAACCTGGTTTCGTAAGCGCTCTACATCCTCCCCTTTTTTACCAATAACAATGCCCGGGCGCGCAGTGTATATGGTTACCCTCGCACTGTCCGAGGGCCGTTCTATGTCCACTCTACTTACTGACGCATGCGCCAATCTCTCCCGAATAAATTCTCTAACCGATAGATCTTGGAAAAGTTTTTCGGGATAGTCCTTAGTGCCAGCAAACCAAGTTGAGCTGTGTTTCTTGACGATACCAAGGCGAATGCCGATTGGGTGAACTTTTTGTCCCATTAGTATGCTCCCATGTATTTCATCTATCGCTCTCCAACTTCCACAGTAATGTGGCAACTACGCTTTAAAATACGATCGGCACGCCCTTTAGCTCTGGGCTTAATCCGTTTCATGGTTGCGCCCTCATCAACAAATATTCGGGATATAACCAACTCATCCACATCAGCTCCCTCGTTATGCTCAGCATTAGCTATGGCTGACTCAAGTACTTTTTTCAATATGCCAGCTCCCTTCTTTTCACTAAATTGCAAAATATCGAGAGCTTTTTCGGCATTTTGGCCTCTCACTTGGTTGGCAACTAAACGAACCTTTTGAGCTGAAATTCTTGCCCCTCTCAACACCGCCGATACCTCTCCCATAATTATTCCTCAAATCCGTCCTTATTAGCGCTTAGATTTTTTGTCTGCTGCATGACCTCTATATGTGCGGGTCGGCGAGAATTCTCCGAGTTTATGTCCAACCATTTCTTCATTAATCAACACTGGAATATGTTGTCTACCGTTGTGAATGGCAATTGTTAAGCCCACCATATCGGGCAATATCATTGACCTTCTGGACCAAGTTTTTATTGGCCTTCGGTCCTTGGCTTCTAAAGCTAACTCGACTTTTTTAAGCAAGTGGTGGTCAACGAAAGGACCTTTTTTTAATGATCGCGGCAACTCTACCCTCCTTCTAAACTTTTTAAAAAACTCTACTTCCGTCGACGTAGTATATATTTATCAGTACGCTTGTTTTTACGAGTTTTATATCCTTTAGTCGGCACCCCCCATGGAGTAACAGGGTGACGTCCCCCGGATGTTCTTCCTTCTCCTCCCCCATGGGGATGATCCACCGGGTTCATAGCCACTCCTCTCACTGTAGGCCGCACTCCACGCCACCTTGATGCTCCAGCTTTCCCCAAAGACCGTAAATTATGCTCGCTGTTGGAAACCTCACCAATGGTGGCCCGGCAATCAGATAGTAATTTACGCATCTCACCGCTCTTAAGCCGTAGCGTAGCATACCTTCCTTCCCTAGCAACCAGCTGTGCCGAAGTAGCGGCGCTGCGAGCAATCTGCGCTCCCTTTCCGGGCCTCATTTCGATGCAATGTACTACAGACCCCAGAGGAACACATCTAATTGGCAAACAGTTTCCAATCTTTATCGCTGCCTCGGGCCCAGAAATAATTTTGTCACCTTGGCTTAAACCCTTAGGAGCGATAATATAACTTCTAGCGCCGTCTAAATAACAAATGAGAGCGATGTTCGCACTTCTATTCGGGTCATACTCTAATCGTTCTACTACCGCGGGGACACCATCTTTATTTCTTTTAAAGTCGATTACCCTATAGTGTTGTTTGTGCCCGCCGCCCATGTGTCGAACTGTAATACGCCCCGAGGAATTTCGTCCTCCAGAGCGATTTTTCTTCTCTAACAATGGTCCATAGGGGCTGCCCTTGTGAAGCTCAGCATCAACGACACTAATTACAAATCTGCGTCCAGGAGACGTAGGTTTTCTTTTTGCTACCGGCATACAAATCCCCTATTCTATGACCGCTAAGTCAAAGTTACTGTCAGCAGACAAACGCACATACGCCTTCTTCCAATCACAACGCTTACCAATACCATGCTTCGTCCGGCGCACCTTGCCCTTAACGCCAACCACGCGAACATCCTCAACCTCGACGAGAAACAATTTCTGTACGGCGTTCTTAATCTCCGACTTGCTGGAGTCCCGAGCAACCTTAAAAACAACAAGGTTCGACCCACCTCCTGCACTCGAGGACTTCTCCGTAATATGTTGTCCCAAGATAACTTTGTATACTCTTTCCTCGTTCAAGAGAGCACCTCTTCAATCTTTTGTAATGCTGAAACGCTCATAATAACCTTTGGGGAATTAATCAGGCGCACGGGGTTTACTCCCGCCACATCACATACGTCGACTCCTTTTACGTTGCGCGAAGATAAGTACAAATTTTTATCCATAGGTTCACTGATGATAAGTGCATCAAAAAGGCCGAATTCTGCAAGCTTCTCTAATAATTTCTTGGTCCTTGGAGTTTCAACAGAGAATTCATTGACTATTAAAAGTCGATCTTGACGTGCAAGCTCAGAGAAAATCGAGCTCAGCGCAGCACGATACATTTTCCGATTTAATTTCTTCGAAAAATTTTGTACCCTTCCCGCAAATGTAACGCCTCCAGAACGCCAAATTGGACTTCTGGTGGTCCCTGCTCGGGCTCGCCCCGTGCCCTTCTGCCTAAATGGTTTTCTACCCCCCCCAGATACTGCTGATCGACTCTTTTGCGCACTAGTACCTTGCCGCCCTCCCGCTAAATAAGCCACGACGGTCTGATGGACTAAGTCTTGGTTGTATTCTCTACCAAAAGTCTTGTCAGAGACTTCTATCTTTCGCTCTTTGCCCCCCGGTACAGATACGGCTAACTCCATAAGAACAACCCCTTATCCCTTCACAGCGGGACGAATAAGCACATCGCCTCCGGGTGCTCCTGCAACAGCACCTTTCACAAGAATCAAATGCCTCTTGGAATCAACTCTTACAACCTTTAAATTCTGAGTGGTGACTCGTTGAGCACCCATCTGTCCAGCCATCTTTTTACCTTTAAAAACTCTTCCGGGTGTTTGATTTTGTCCAATTGAGCCTGGTGCCCTATGCGAGATGGAGTTTCCGTGAGTCGCATCCTGCATCGCAAAATTCCAGCGTTTAACACCACCCTGAAAACCCTTACCTTTTGACGTTGCTACAACATCGACATATTGGCCGTCAACAAATCGGTCAACAGTGAGGGTGGCTCCCAAGTCGAACGATTCTAACAATCCATTAGTTCGAAACTCCCAGTATCCAGTTCCAGAATCGACTCCAGCTTTCATAAGATGTCCTATTTGTGCCCTATTTAACCTTGACGTCTTTTGATGACCTTTCGTTACCTGAATTGCCTCGTAACCATCAGATGCCACTGTTTTAATTTGGGTAATCTTGTTGGGCTTAACCTCGATCACGGTAACAGGAATAGATAAACCATCATCGGTAAAAACCCTCGTCATACCACATTTGCGGCCAACTAGTCCTATTGTCATTATCATCTTTCTCCTACTTACACGCCCCCTAAACCACCATGGCTTTAAACGAAAAAGTTTAAGGTCCAAACCCCGGTTAAAATCGCGGCAATAGTGGCCTAACTGAGACTGATCTGCACCTCGACACCAGCCGCCAGATTTAACTTCATCAATGCGTCAACCGTTTTTTCGGTTGGTTCGACAATGTCCAACAATCTTTTGTGAGTACGAATTTCATATTGGTCTCTGGCATCTTTGTTTACATGGGGCGATATCAGAACAGTAAACTTCTCTCTTCTTGTCGGCAAAGGAATCGGGCCCCTGATCTGAGCTCCTGTGCGACGGGCAGTTTCTACTATCTCTTGTGTCGACGTATCGATTAACCTGTGATCAAACGCTTTAAGACGTATTCTAATACTCTGGTTTTGCATCTAATTACCTATATCCCTTTGAGACTCTCACGTCTTTTATTCTAATTCTGACCACAAAAAGCGAGCGCGAAGTCTAGACCTGAAGCCCAGATATGTCAAGCGCTTTGAGCATTTGCATATTCAAAGTAAGCTTTAAGATGATAGCTTTACCATCATCACACTGCAGCTGCAGACTTAACTGTTTTTTACCAAAGTCCAAATTCTCATAAACATATCGGTGTAAACCAAATGACGCACTACCTGTAGATGTCATCTTTAGTATATTTTTTGGCCCTCAATAACTACGC
>DDII01000017.1:0-3139 GCA_002338445.1 Cellvibrionales bacterium UBA1854
AGGAGTTGTTCCTAGTACGAGAGGACCGGAATGAACGAACCTCTGGTGTTCGGGTTGTCACGCCAGTGGCATTGCTCGGTAGCTATGTTCGGAAAGGATAACCGCTGAAAGCATCTAAGCGGGAAGCCTCCTTCAAGATAAGGTTTCCCTGGGAATTTAATTCCCCTGAAGGGCCGTTCAAGACTAGGACGTTGATAGGTTGGGTGTGGAAGCGCTGTGAGGCGTTGAGCTAACCAATACTAATTGCCCGTGAGGCTTGACCATATAATGCAAGCGATGCCAGGACATGATGTCAAACCAACATCGGTTGGAAAAACAGTATTCTTCAGTTACCAATTATTGCGGAAGTGCAACAAAAAAATAGAATAAAAGAGCGTTTCTGTTA
The DNA here is from genome assembly GCA_002338445.1 of Cellvibrionales bacterium UBA1854. Classification (GTDB taxonomy): domain Bacteria; phylum Pseudomonadota; class Gammaproteobacteria; order Pseudomonadales; family Porticoccaceae; genus TMED48. Next base: position 386 of record DDII01000017.1, read on the forward strand.
ACAAGTTTACCTGGTGATCATAGAGAGCTAGAACCACCTGATCCCATCCCGAACTCAGCAGTGAAATGGTTCTTCGCCGATGGTAGTGTGGGGTTTCCCCATGCGAGAGTAGGACATTGCCAGGTTTCTAAATCTAAGCCGTCTCCTTTGAGGCGGTTTTTTTATGATTTTTTAAATATGCTCGTAAAATAATGCTGAGAGTTCCTTCAAAAAAATAGCTTCCGCCAATAGCCCTCTCGTGACTTTCAAGATTTTTTTGTTGATTTTGGTTAAAAATTATACATTTTTAGATTTACAGCACTGGTATAGTAATCTTCAGTCTATAGTGGGTGCAAAATTAGTATTCTTTAAAAATCCGATCACAGAACTATAAGGTCACTTTTTTGGTTAATTACGAAATATTAAAGTTGTTATCAGACGGTAAATTTCACTCTGGACAAGAAATTGGCTTTCATCTTGGTGTTTCTCGAGCTGCGGTTTGGAAGCACATGCAAAAATTGCGGTCCGCCGGCGTCGACCTCCGCGCTGTGCGTGGGCGTGGATATCGAATTGAAAATGGTTTTGAGTTGCTTTCGATGGAAAAGATTACTTCTTGTTTTTCTCCCCTCACAAATAAAGTTTGTCCCACCGTTGATCTTCTCATGGTGGCAGATTCAACCAACACACATGCGCGTAGAGAGGTTAATTCTGGTCCGAGTCATGGAAAATTAATAATTACAGAATATCAAACAGCTGGTCGTGGAAGGCGCGGAAAGAAGTGGTTTAGCCCGCTCGGAGGGGGTATAACGATGTCTTTGGTTTGGTATTTTGAACGTGGAACTCAAATCTTAGATGGTTTGAGTTTAGCGGTTGGCATAGCCGTGCGAAGGGCTCTTAGCGAGCTTGGCTGCGGCGGCGTTCAATTAAAATGGCCAAATGACCTCCAGATTGAGGGGAAAAAAATTGCGGGGATCCTAATTGAAATGATGGGAGATCCTCTTGGAGAGCTAACTGTAATTATAGGTATCGGCATTAATTATAAATTACCTCAAGATAGTGATGAGTTCATCAATCAGGCGCACACTGATGTTGCATCCGAATGGCCAGAAAAAGAAGTGTCTAGAAATATTCTTTGTGGGAGTGTTGTAAATCAACTAATAATTGTCCTTTTGGAATTCGAGCGTCATGGATTACATTCCTTTGTAGATGAGTGGCAGCAAGCTGATGCGATGATGGGACAAATTTGCACTTTGAATACGGTCACAGAAACTTATGTAGGGCGTGTAGTGGGTGTTACTCAGCGAGGAGCACTTAGATTACTTTCATTTGCGGGTGAAGAAGAGCATTTCGTGGGGGGTGAGCTAACCCTGAGGCCCGGCCGTCAATGATACTCGAGATAGACATTGGAAACACACGAGTAAAGTGGCGCATTGTAACTGGCTCCAAAATTATTTTTAGGGGAACTCAATCTAGCCAAAATGTTTTGCGACAAGGTCGTTTGGCTATTAACGATCAATATCTGCTTTCTCAAGTGCGTTTATGTTGTGTTGCAGGCTCTGCACTCGAAAGTCTTGTTTGCGGGCAGCTGGCGGCTGATTTTGACATTCCTATTTTTATAGCAAGGGTCTCTCGAGTAGCGGGACCAGTTAAATGTGGTTATAAAAATCCAATGATGTTGGGTATTGATCGGTGGCTCGGAATACTGGCTTGTTATGCGAGTGCTTCCAGAGACTTTGTAGTTGTGGATGCCGGAACCGCCATGACGATTGATGTTGTTAAAGCCAATGGGCTGCACCTCGGAGGCTATATTTGTCCGGGGCAGGCACTCCTTCGAAATTCACTCAATTCAGTAGTACAAAAATTACGAGTTAGTGCGCTTCAGAAATGTCGAGAGGGTTCGGCGCCAGTAAGTACCGAAGAAGCAATATTACGAGGCTGTTTAATGAGCTCAGTCGCCTTAATAGAGCGAATTTGTAACGAGGAGCCAAGGGATTTGTATATCACAGGGGGGGATGCGATGAGTCTGTTAGGGGAATTATCGCTAGAAGCTAACTTTGTTGAGGATTTGGTTCTAAATGGTCTCTCGGTAACAGGGCTTGTTTTTGAAGTTTTTTAAATGGATGCGATATGCATGATCTGTTGCACCTCAGTGAGGTTGCACATTGCAGTAAGTTTGACTAAAATTTTTAACATTGATATCGCCTAGCTGGCGTAGCTCAGTTGGTAGAGCAGCTGACTTGTAATCAGCCGGTCGGGGGTTCGACTCCTCTCGCCAGCTCCAAGCGATATTTCAAAACGCTGTTTTTGGTTTTACTCGTGGCTTGCCAATTCTGAGGACGACTGCTTTCCTTGAAACCAACTCTTTATTTGCAAAATCACGAAAGCTTATGAGCACGAATTTTAATTTGCTATTACTATGACCACTTTTGAAGCGTTTTATTTTAATAATTTACCCCACAGACCGCTGTTTTTCCGGTGAAAAGCATTGACAAATTGTTCTTGCTTCTGGACAATACTGCGCCTTTCGGAGGGGTTCCCGAGCGGTCAAAGGGATCAGACTGTAAATCTGACGGCTCAGCCTTCGCAGGTTCGAATCCTGCCCCCTCCACCACGACGTATTTTATTTTCACAATAATATAACTATAATTTTGTTGCATTTATTCTCAGAATTGAGTATAAACGCGAACGGAGTTTTGGGTCTAGGCTTGTTGATTTTTAAACATTCATTTTTGTCTTGTATTCAATGTTCCAAACTTAGGAATGCTCATATAGCTC
>DDII01000017.1:3267-4059 GCA_002338445.1 Cellvibrionales bacterium UBA1854
GAATCCACCTCCCTCCACCAGACAAAGTTGTGAGAAGAGGGTATTCGATTGTGGTGGGGCGCTCGACACTTTTTGACTTTAGTTTTAAGAAAGGCATTTTTCGGCCAAAGGCGGGCATAGTTTAATGGTANNGGAGGGGTTGGGGAGCGGTCAAACCCAGCTGACTGTAAATCAGCCGCTTCGGCTTCGCAGGTTCGAATCCTGCCCCCTCCACCAGGATGTGAAATAGTTTCACAATAATATAACTATAATTTTGTTGCATTTATTCTCAGAATTGAGTATAAACGCGAACGGAGTTTTGGGTCTAGGGTTACTGTTCTTTGAACAATTTTTTTTTACCTTATATTCAATGTTCTTAACTTGGGAATGCTCATATAGCTCAGTCGGTAGAGCACTTCCTTGGTAAGGAAGAGGTCACCGGTTCAAATCCGGTTATGAGCTCCAAAGGTTATTAAAATACTGTACAAATTAAAGAGGAAGATTAAATGTCTAAGGAAAAATTTGAGAGAACGAAACCACATTTAAATGTGGGAACTATTGGCCATGTTGACCATGGTAAAACTACGCTTACGGCAGCTCTGACTAAGGTTTGTGCCGAAGCTTATGGATCTGGAGAAGCTGTAGCATTTGATGGTATTGATAATGCTCCTGAAGAAAGAGAAAGAGGTATTACAATTGCAACTTCCCATGTTGAATATGATTCTCCAGCAAGACATTATGCTCATGTGGATTGTCCAGGACACGCAGATTACATTAAAAATATGATTACTGGTGCAGCTCAAATGGATGGAG
>DDII01000080.1:0-1537 GCA_002338445.1 Cellvibrionales bacterium UBA1854
AGATCATGGTGCGGCGGATGCAAGTCAAATAGAGAATGGAGTTGAAATGACTTATGTCTCGATTGATGGTGAGGAAGGTTATCCTGGTAATTTAAAAGTTATTGTTGCCTACACTTTAAATAACGACAACGAATTTAAGATCACATACGAAGCAATAAGCGATAAAAAAACACCGATTAATTTAACTTGGCATGCTTACTTTAATCTATCGGGCAACATGAAACGCGACATCGAGGGACAAATGCTATTAATTAAAGCTGATAAAATAACTCCAGTTGATGACTGGTTGATCCCTACAGGTGAACTCTTAAGCGTTGAGGGCACTCCGTTTGATTTTCGCTCTTTTACGGCGATCGGCTCACGTATCCGTGTCAAAGATGAGCAGCTCAAAAAAGGTGGCGGTGTGGACAAAGAGTTTGGTGGATATGATCACAATTGGGTCTTTACTGAATCAAACGGATCGCTCGCTCATCAAGTAACAATGTACGATCCAAAAAGCGGCCGCGTGATGGAAATTTTCACGCAAGAGCCTGCGCTTCAATTTTATTCGGGAAACTTTATGGACGGCACGGTAAAAGGCAAGGCAGGAAAAGTAGTAAAACACCGTTATGGTATCGCCCTTGAACCTCAAAATTATCCCGATGCACCCAATCAGCAAAACTTTCCGAACTCTATTTTGGCTCCTGGGGAAACGTACTCCACATCATCTGTTTATCGATTTGGTTTTGAAGGAACGTTAATAACGAAAAATAATATAAGATAGTCGAATGTGGTAGAAATATAAAAAGGGCCTAGTTTTGCAATTTACTAGTGTCACGAAAAAGAGGATCCAAATGCTACTGAGCATTAAAATAAAAACTGCCCGCCAAGGGCTTCACTCGATCACGGAAAAAATCGCAACAGTGATCGCAAAACATCCAAATTCAGAAGGTTTATGCACTCTGTTTTTGCAGCACACGTCTGCAAGTCTTTTGATCCAAGAAAGCTATGATGATAGTGCAAGAAGAGATCTCGAAAAGTGGCTTAATCGACTTGTGCCTCAGGGCGATTCAATCTACACCCATATAATAGAGGATTTAGACGACATGCCTGCCCATATTAAAACTATGCTGACTGCCATACAAATAAGCATTCCTTTTGCCGCCGGAAAACTTCTACTTGGGACATGGCAAGGTATTTATCTATGGGAACACCGGCGCACTGAAGCGATGAGAAAAATTATAATGCATCTAAGCTTCGATTGATGATTGTCATTTGTTGAAGCTCCACAGAATCCCTGCGAACTATGACACTCATGCCTGGGTGGAGGCAACAGTAAGAATTTCAAAAATTTAAAACAGTCTTTTGTTCAAAAAACGACAGGCCAATTCCGTCGGCCTCACAAGGGACGTCTGTGCTGCACAGGAAAAGATATACGTCCCTTTAACTCTTTGCATATGTTTCAAAGTTCCAAGAAATATCGCTTTATAATAACGAATCTTCAGTGGTGATCTAACCTTATGAATTTTATTCAAATATACTTTATGCTACCTTATTA
>DDII01000080.1:1876-6735 GCA_002338445.1 Cellvibrionales bacterium UBA1854
GATTTTCAGTTTATGATAAGTGCTCGAAAACTCTTCTTTCGGATTTGAATGCGTGCCTTTTCGCAATCCATTTCGGATAAATCACTAAAATTAAAAGTAGGTTATATATGAAATACAGATTTTTGGGTAAATCCCAAATAAGTGCTTCTATCATTGGGCTTGGAACATACACCTTCGGTGGTGGTGAGGATCAAACTTCTTCTAATGATAAGAACTCGATTGATACAATCCATGCGGCTCTTGATCATGGCATTACTCTCATAGATACTGCTCCTTCTTATGGATGGGGACATTGTGAACGGGTCGTCGGAGAAGCGATCAGAGGTCGTCGAGATAATGTTGTTATCGCTACCAAGTGTGGCGTTTGGTGGCAAGATAAGCGTGGATCTTATAATGGTGTAAAAGATGGTAAAGACAATTATATAAGCTTGCATCCAGACACTATCAAAATCGAGGTGGAGAGTAGCCTGAAGAATCTTGGGACAGATTATATTGATCTCCTACAGTGTCACAAGCCGGCAATTCCGCCTGTTGAGACACCCATTTCAGAGACAATGGATTGTCTCATGAGACTGAAAAAAGAAGGAAAAGTTCGAGCGATTGGTGTTAGTAATGTGTCGTTAGAGCAGCTAAAAGACTACGATAATGCTGGCGAGCTCTCCACTGACCAGTTCAAGTACAGCATGCTTTCTAGAGACTCTGAAAAAGATATTCTCCCTTACTGTGACCGAAATAATATTTCTACGTTGACGTATTGGTCTTTGGAATATGGGCTTCTTACCGGCCAGATAACCACGGATCGAGTGTTTGAACAGGACGATTTTCGGCTAAATGCGGGGAAATGGCTTCCATGGTTCAAAAAGGAAAATATTATTCGAATAACGGATATGTTTGCATCTTGGCGAGACATTTTAGAGAGGCATCGCTGTACTATTGCTCAATTAACACTGGCTTGGACTGCTGCCCAACCAGGAGCTACCCACATTTTATGTGGTGCGAGGAATGTGGACCAGTCGTCCCAAAATGCTGGTGCGGGATCGCTATCTTTGGAGGAGGTTGAAATACAGCGTATGCGTAATGATGTGATTTCTTTGGGAGATCCTCCCTAACGCGGAGGTTTACAGTTGCAAAGCAAGCCGTTGGTTCTATTTTTTATCTGGGTTGACAATTCGTAAAACTAATTTTTCGTTCTGGAGGTGCAGATGTCCTCACATTTTGTCAATTTTGTATTAACGCTTATGTTAAGGAATTCGTAATAACCTCACATAACTTATAAGAATCAATAGTTCTGTGTCTCGTGTTGGCGAGTACCATGTCGTTAACTTGCTTTGATTTTAATCTTTCAAGATCGTAAGTCTGAGTGTGTCTATCAAAATAGTCCGCTTTCTTTATTGTAATCTTTGTAGAGTATGAGATATGAGTGAAAATTATAAAGAATTAGGTGGGGCGTCAACCAAAGATCCCACTTCCAAACAGCGTTGGCGTGCATCTCGCTTTTTGACTTATTTAACCTCTGAGGCGGAGCTTCTTAGGATCCGCGCTTTGGAGGAAAAAAAACGTCGTAAAAAAGGAAGTAAACATGTGGTGGAGTACTTCCATTTTGTCGAAGACAGTTATAGCCATTTATCCGCGCAGGTGTTGAAAAAATTACTAGAACGTTATGACGTCGAAATCTTATGTCACTTGGTAAGCGGACCGCCCGGCGACAGTGCACCCGAGCTCGATATGTTAATGAAACTGTCTCGAATTGATGCTCACCTTATTGCACCGGAGTATGGTCTTAAGTTTCCTGGGTATTCAGAGGCTCCTGCTGAGAGTCTATTTCGCTTGGCAGAGGAAATTTTGGCAGCCCAAGGTAACCAAACATTTATCGATTGCGCGCAAGCCATAGGACATGCTCTTTGGGCAGGTGATGAGGACACCTTGAGAGACCTTGCACGAAAATATGGCCAGGTGTCTTCTAACGATGTTAAAGATCGAGTAGCGTCTGGTAACGCAAGGCGGTCTGATTTGAAGCATTATCTTGGGGCTATGTTTTTTTATGCTGGTGAATGGTATTGGGGGGTGGATCGGCTGTATCATTTGGAAGCTCGCCTCGCTGAGTTGGGTCTTGATAAACGGCCAACTAAGCCTCTTGTAATATCTAGGCCTGAGATTGAATGGGGACCGTTGAAGGATACCGGCACGCTGACATTAGAGTTCTTCCCAACGATGCGAAGCCCGTATGTTGCTATTATCTACGATCGCACTTTAAGACTCGCTAAAGAAACAGGAGTTCGGTTGGCATTGCGCCCAGTGTTACCAATGGTGATGCGAGGCCTAAAGACAACATATGATAAAGGTCGCTATATTTTTTGGGATGCCTCGAGAGAAGCGCGTGCGGCAGAGGTGCCGTTTGGCAATATTTTTGATAGCGTTGGTGAACCTGTGCGTAATTGTCATTCCCTGTTTGATTGGGCTTGCAAGTTAGGAAGGGAGAGGGAACTTTTTGGTAGTTTTTTAAGTTGCGTTTTCGCGAGGGGAATAAATACCAACACACAGAAAGGTATGCGTAAAGTTGTCGAAATGGCAGGTCTAGATTGGAAAGAGGCTAAGGTGCGCATCGGAAATCTAGGATGGGAGGATTTGCTAGAGAAGAATAGAAAAGCTTTGTACGAAGCTGGCATCTGGGGCACCCCAGCCTTTAGATTACTAGACAAGGATGGAGAGGAGCTCATATCCCTTTGGGGGCAGGATCGTTTGTGGTTACTCTCAAGAAAAATTCAAAGATATCTTGAGAGCGGGAAGAACTAGCTCTGATATAGAATTAAGGTTCCGAAAAGATATTTAAAAGTTAATTATTTGTAATCTAAAATATGTCAGAATTATGTAAAACTTTAGAGAAAACAACAGCCTTCTCGTAAACTAATAATTAATCACTTTTTGGAGAACATTTTTGGAGTTAGAATTTTTTACAGCTTCGCTGATCAATCTTCTCGTTAATTTAAGTTATTCAATCCTTGCTCTTGTTGTCGGGGTTTATGGCCTTTTGTGGGTCGATGACAAACTATTGAAGAATATAGACCTCGAAGAGGAAATGAAGAAAGGTAATATTGCGGTAGCGATATTTGCCTCAACAATCTTAATTTTCGTTGCGTTAATCATTGCTTTTGGTTTTCGGGGCTAAAAAGATGTCTCGGGACGGATGGACCTCTATAGCTTTATTCTGTTCTATTTGTTTTTTAATGTTTTTTAACAGTTTCACTGATACTACTGACTCAGCACTATCAGCACTGGTTCGGCCAGGCGCCGATCATTTTGCCGTTCCAAACGACTATCTTAGCGGCTCACCAATAACAAGAAAAGATGGCTCTTCTTATGACAACATTGGTGCCCTCTACATTATCCCCATCGATAAGCGGTTGGTCCCAGAAAACCTTGCTAAAGAGTTATCTCAACGCAAGCAGGGCCATGTGGTTCCCCTGGGCTATCGAGGAATTGGAACCATTAACATGTCAGCACCCTCGACTAGCCGTACACATTTTTTGGTAAATGATTATCTAGAAGGGTTCGAGCCCTACCCGGTCAAGAATATAATGGAGCCGCTTTATGTTATATCTCAAAGAAAACAGTATCAGCTTGATGCTCGGCAATACTCGGGTCGTCAAGAGGTGTGGCAAACAAGTCGAGAGGCATATCGTTTCTCACGAGGTGATTGTGAGGACCACGCACTTTTGTTGGCTGATTGGCTGATTGCGATGGGAGAAGATGCGAGGGTAGTGCTTGGCGAGTACCGTGGTGGTGGTCATGCTTGGGTTGTATTGTTGAGGGATGGTAAAGAATATCTACTTGAGGCTACTAAAAAAAAGGGTTTGAGTCGATCAAAGCCATATCCCTTAGCTACCCTACACAAAGATTACCAACCTGTTTATATGTTTAATCGTTCTGAGTTCTGGGAGAATATCGGATCAAAGTATACAAGGAGCTACCAAGGAGATCACTGGCAAAAACAAAGTCAATACGATGTACCTACTTTACTATAAATGGTACAAATTATAAGAAATTTTCATAAATTGATATAAATAGAGGGATTAAATCGATGTCACGACGCGAGATTTTATTTACCCAAAAACTGCAAAGGTGTGTTGCGGTGAATATTATTGCTTTGTCGTTGGCGGCTGTAAATTCTTTGGCAGACTGCGACAAATCGCTCGTTGAAAATGATGCGAATCCTGAAACTTTAATGGTTACAGTTGAGCAATGTGGTGGCTCGGAATCCATCACTGATTTATTGGAGGTTGAAGAAGCGCCTTATGCGTCGTCAATATTACCTGATAGTCGGCTGAATCGTCCCTTAAATGATGAGGGTTGTATGCCCGCCGGAAGATCAAGGTTAAAATTGGGAGAGATTAAGTGAGGCTGGCAGTAATAAATTGTCTTAATATTCCTTTCTACTTGACTGGTGAACAGATGCCGATTTTTTGTAAATTTAAAATAATAATTAGGTTTTACAAGAAGTTTTAATTGTTCGAAACACAAAAATAGAAATTTCCAGATAAAAATATTGCTTTGGCACACACCTTGGTGTGATTTAGTTTTGGAAAATCAGTAAACCACTGTACTATCATTAATGTGGGATTTTGTTCCACGTTTGTGTACACTCGAAAAAGATGATATCGCTACTTAAACATCTGATAAAACTTACTTTAAAAATAATTTAACTGGAGTAGGGTAATGAGAAAAATAATAGGGTATATATGTATGGTCATGGTATCCGGCAGCTTAGTTTCGCCGATCATGGCAGATGGACATCCACCTCCGCCACCCGAGGGCATGATGCCTGAGGACGGTATGATGCACCACCCTGATGGTATGGTACC
>DDII01000080.1:7084-21355 GCA_002338445.1 Cellvibrionales bacterium UBA1854
CCTAAGGACGGCATGATGCATGGTCCAAATGGAATGATGATGCACGAGGAAGGCATGCCTATGATGATGGGCGAGCGCCCGCCGGAGTGCGATGCAGCTGAGGCAGTAATCAAGGAGGCGGGAATTGATCCCGGAGCGTTTGCAGAAGTTATGTTCAAGCAGTTTGGTAGTATGGATATGCCACCACCCCCAAAGCATGCGCCAGAGAGTGCTCATGAGGAGTTCGATGGGATGATGGATGACAAACTTGACATTGCGGTTGCAGAAGAATTCTTTGGTGGGGATATCGAAGCGGCGGCTGGAATTTTTCAGCAGTTGGACAAATTCGGTGTAAGACCAGAAGATTGTGGATATTTTCCTCCCGGACCACCTATGTAATTGCTGGTAGTCTAACAAATAATTAAATATTGGTGATGGGACGGCGGCCCCCTGCTAAGGGAGCCAGCCGTCGCGTTATGGCTGGCATCTTCTCGATTAAAAAGTCTTCGATACTGCCAAGACAATAATGAAAAAAAATAGTGTGATTCCAGCAAATACAATAAAACCAATGGCAAATTCTGGCTTGATCTTGTCACCTCTCCTCGGTTCTGTATGCTGGCCTATCGCGACAATCAGACGGATTACTTTAAAGGTTCCATACCCACATAAAAGAATTACGATTGCTAATCTAAAGTAATTAAAGCCAGATCCCTTAGGGAGACCTAAAGCGAATTCCAAGGGTGCGATTAACACTAGAGAAGCCCCTGCATACAGCGCGGAAAGGTACCCGACTCCATATACCCAGAAGGCTTTGTTAAGTGGGGGTAGTTGCTCGAATAACATTACGTTTTTTGTTTGAAATGAAAATTTAATAATATTGGTATCAAAATTATTAAGCGATTGCAAATGGTTTCCCTATTAATATCATGCTTGTGTGTGTTTCGACCAAATGTTGACGTCAAAGTTATAAAAGATTTGGTTGGTAGGTATATAATTTAAGGCATTGGAATCTATTTTTTGTGCGGGAGGTTACGTAAAATTGATAAGACAAAAGATTTTGTGTCTTTTACGCCACTCGAAGTCGTCATGGCTTGAAAGCGCACTAGCTGACTTTGATAGACCTCTGTCTGCGAGAGGTAACAGAAACGCATCAAGTCTAAATAAATTCCTGATGTCTAAAAATTTTGTTTTTGATAAGATTCTGTGTAGTTCGGCGCGTCGCACGAAAGAAACTTGTCTGGTGGCGTTAGACGGTATTTCCGGCCAAGATAATACTATTTTTACGGACTCACTTTATATGACCTCCGCTAGTACTGTAATTAATATGATAAGAAGTCAGGACAACGATTTGAATACTATTTTAGTAGTTGGACACAACCCATCAATGCATGAGGTTTTGGAGGTTCTAACTGGTAAACATCTTGTAAAATACCCGACTGGCACCTTCGCCGCAGTTCGTTGCTCCTCGGAGTGGGAAAATCTTTTAGACAATTTCTGTGATTTGAGTTGGTTTCTTACACCGAAACATTTAGAGGGTCTCCAATCATGATCAGGACTCGCTTTTTTTTTAGAAGTACGGTTGGATGAAACGTGCAAATTAGTCCCTAGTTCTTGCACTCTAAAACTCTTTTAGCGCTTGTTATTAAACTCCCCTCCTCAATTTTTTAATTGTCAACGAAATTTATAATAGTTCACATTAACACAAGGTTTTTATAGGGATAGCCAGGTTTGTGGAGGATTTAGTGATATAATCATCAATCCTGGATAACGCTTTTATGTGTCTTACTGATAAGATATTGCATCTGAATCGCATATGTTTAGCTAGCTTGAAAATTGCGACACGCACGAGCGAACATGACTTCAGATTTTTGTTTTGATTAAAGCAAAGAAATATTCCAATAGCCTATTGAGAAAAAGTCATTTGAATCACTATCCTTGGTATGAAGTTTTGTCTGAGTATCATCGCAATCACTTATCAAAAAGTAGTGAGCGGTGCGCTATTGTTTTTGATATTGACGGGACGTTGATTGATCCCAGAGTAATGCAGCTGGTGGTACTCAAAGCGTATGATCAGGTGAATGAGACTTCATGGTTTAACGATAAAGAATTGAATGACTTAACGATTTACGAGATATATATCCGTCAGCAGCTTATGGAGTGGACTATTCCTGTTGCCGAGATTGATCATATTTGTGAATTTTATCAGCAGAACCACTGGAGTGAGCAAATAGTTATAGATACTGCAGCACTTTATCCTGAGCTGTCAGGTTTAATGCGGCAGCTTTTTGAGTCCTCGCGAACAGATGTTTTTTTCTGTACGGGCCGTCCAGAATTCATGCGTAAGTTGACGATTGAGAATTTACATAAAATATTGCCGAGTTATCGCGATCAAATCACTAATTATAACCTACACATGAATTCCCGTGATTGGGAGTATGTAGTGCAGGAAAAACGCAGGTCAATGGAGCAACTGATCTCCGTCCATAACGTGATTGCTTTTGTTGATAATGAGCCAAGCAACTTAAATGGGCTTACATTTTTACCCATGAGCTGTCTTCTTGTGCATGCAGATACAACTTACAAAGCAAATCAGGCAATGCCTGATCGGTGCTTGCAGATTAGTAATTACATCAACTACCCACCTTTCGTGGATGCGCAATATGAGTATTAAAAAAGTGGTGCGATTATTATTTCTCCGAAAATAAGGCGTTTACCGCACTGGCAAGTCTTATTCCACTTATGAGCAGCCTTTCTTCAGAAATAGGTTAATTTTTTGAAGGTATACGCCTTTCCAAGCTGTGGTGTTTTTTGAGAGTATTTATTATTCCGAAGTCATAAACTTGATTTCTTGAATTTTTTGATTCACGCGCCCAATCAGCGAAAGTTGCGCTTTGCCAATGTATGATATCTTCTGAGCTTGCGATGTCGAGTTTTTTAGCGTAATCACGAATTGAAAGATTATTCTCAATTAACAGCCCATCCCAAACCTAATGGAGATTGACTTTGTCTCGTTGGTTCATCCATTGTATGTCTATAGTATTATCGCCCAGGTCATCTTTTCGACCCACATGAAGTGGTTGATGAATATCTCCAGTGAGGTGAACGAAGAAATTGAGAGCTTGCCAACGATTTTGATTCGTTAGTGATCTATCACCTACTTTCGTATGTTGGATGACAGGGCTTTTAGTACATCTCCGTTCCTACTTCTGGCTACGGTGCTTAAAGTTTCGTTGTCATCAATACTACTGTAATGCCAAGGTCGGGTGTGAATCCAGCTTTGCCTCGCTTTAATCTCATCGGGCCAGATTGAGAGGTCCCCCAATGATTTTCCCCTCATAGAAACTTTTGATTGCATTTTTTGTGGAGCTATGGAGAAGTCTATCTGCAATATTTGAGACAACTTTGTGACCGCAGTCCCACCAAGTATAGGTAGGCGACATAACTGTAATTGAAATTAAACTAAGGGCGACATAATTTATTATCTATACAATTAAAGCTTCCATCAGCAGTTCAGATTTTGAAAATCATAATATCATTTCTTTGAAAGTGCGGTATATTCCTCTCCTTTTTGACTACATTTATACTCACAGCCGAGTTTGCAAAAATGTGTCTTGATTTTGTTATCGAGGTTTTTAAAATTGTTGTGAAAAATGCAATTGTGTTTTCTCCAAAATATCCAAAAAAATTTGATTTGGGTTTTTTTGACAGCTGCTAATAAGCCAGAGAAGGCATTATTTTTATTTGGTACAAAATTTAAACTAACAAATAACTTAAAACGTGCACCCTAAGGAATTTCCCTTAAACTGAGTTGGCTTTTTCCATTGTTTTTAAAAACTAGGGTATTGTTTTGATCAGTAAGTTAATAACTATGTGTCGATGTAAGTGTCTTTGAAATTAATAAGCCTAGTTAAAAGACCTTTTCATTGTAAACAAATTGAGATTTTAACGCGTTAGACGGGAAGTTACGGGAAGGATGGGTATAAATGGATTAGTTGGCGCGACACGGGCGAGACAAGTGTGGGTGCCTCTCTGGGAGGCGATCCTTTAGCATACCTCCCAGACAAATTGAGAACCTTATTTACTGATTTATAATTGAAATATTGAACAATGATATTGTGCCGCTAACCTCGTTGCCGACCGCAATCATAGGGAGCGAATTCGGACTTTCCGAAGCACTGATAAACTTTATATCTTCCGGACCCAGGTCGCCGACGGAGGCAAGACCGTCAACCGTATTCGCATCTCTCGTGAAGTCTCTCGGATTTATATATTGCACAAATTTACTAAATTCTGGGGTTGTAATATCATAAACCATTACTCCTCCGGTGGCTTCTAAAGCAATAAAAGCATAAGTGTTCGATCCCACTGTTGCTATTTCAATGGCTTTAGGTTCGGGTCCTTTTTTGGTTGACCTATCCTCTCCAAAGGTGCCATCTCCGCTGAAGCTCTTGGAGCCTGAAAATGCGGCGACATGTTGCTCTTTATCCCAGTTGAATCCTGTGGGACCGAGGATGTTTGCTGTGATTTCTTCAAAATCATTACCGCTATCGAATACAAGGGTACCGGTGACTGCGTTCCATATGCTGAAAGAGCGCCCACCCATAGAGTACATTTGAGTGTATGTACAATCTTCTTTCGGTTCTGCCTCCATTACAGACGTGCAAGGTGTTCCCGCTTGCGTAGCTTCAATGCCCATATCTTTGATTATCTTGAAGCTCCTCAAAGTCATCGGATGTTCTTTATTCTCCATGTCGTTTTGGTCAGCAAAAATTCCGCCCAGTGCGGCTGTAGAAAAAATAACATCATCCGCATCTTTAATTCTGAGCTCATCAGTATAAACATCACCATCTTTTATTTCATTTCCAGAGCTGTCAAGACACTCGTCATCCCTGTCCTTTGGTGTATCGCTTGCAGTGGGGTAACCAAATGACGCACAGTCAGGGTAAACCCTTGAATCTCCCTCATTTGCGGTTACGAGAAAAGTAAGCCCCCGACGGTCAGTAAAAGTATCTGCACCGTCCGGCATGTATACGCCACGCAGTGGAACATTCCCCAACATAATCTTGTCGTCATTGATGAAATCTAGTTCATTACCTTTAACCATGTGGTCTTTAAAGCCGAAGCCTTTTACTGACTCTAACTTGGGCTCTGCAGAAAGAGATACGGTTGCATAGGCATTATTTTCCTGAAGAATAATGTATGCTTCTTTACTATCGGGGTGAATCGCTACAAATTCTGGCTCGATGTCTTTTGCGATCTGTCCATCACCACCAAATATCCTTTGAGCTCTGGCTCCGACTCTTGATTTGCTGTCCAGCGATGCTTCCGCTGCAGTAATTGTTGTCACGGCTGTTTCACCAGCGCCCGAGGTCACCTCGATATCATTATAGGCTGAAAAATTTATGATTGTATTTTTTGCCGACGCTATACCGCCGCTGATATCGATTACATTAACGGATCCTTCAGGATCATTAGAGTAGTCCTGAGAGGGCTCTCCCTCGTTTGCAACCACGACATAGTTACCGTCCGGGGATATAGCTAGAGAATCCGGTAGTGCGCCGACTTTGATTGCTCTCTGATAAGCGGGGACTCCATTAGTCACCAAGTAAATGACGACAAATCCAGGATCTTGTTTTGGCTTAGATTCTAATGCAATTGCAACTATGTCACCATGAATTGCAACAGAATTAGCTGCTCCCAGTTTATCGGCACTGTCTACTAGGTTAGTTTGATCTGCTAAAATATCTGCAGCTAGGTTGATAGTAGATGTCGCCTCGGCGCCTGTGTTTGGTGAGGTGGGTACAGATATGTCAATAAGATTGATTTTACCGCTGAGCGCATTGACAGCATATATAATATTGGATTCTGCATGATGGGCAATAACTTCGGCCGCGCTCTCTAAGTATTGTCCCGACTGGTATCGACCGATGTGCGAGAGCTTGATTGTTGAGTTTAAAAGGTCTTGCCCGTCTTCTCCCGTTTTGCCTGTGTCGCCCTGAGGTCCTGTAGCTCCTCTTTCACCGTCTTCTGCGCAGCCAGCTAGGCCAAAAACAGCGGCCATTATGTAAACTATAAAGATGTTTCTGTTAATCATAAAAGCGTCCTGTTGTCGGTTTTTTCTCATAGAAGAGTTTTTTTCAAATTTGGTGTTGTTAACAACGTTTTGAAACATATCTAGCAGCTATTATATCGGGAACGGGTAAATTTATTTACAATTAATTGACTTGATTACTCACGGGGGTATGTCCAATCATTTTTTGGATAATATAATCACTAAGAATTAAATCCATGATTTGTCAAGGCTTTTTGGAGCGGAGTTAAATATTCTTCATAAACCCTCCATCGATTAATACCTGACCTAAATACTGGTTGTCGAACTTGAGTTGCACTCAGAGTGGTTATTACGCGTTGATTTTCATGAGGATTCAAACAAGCAACCTCATGCTCCAGCCCACAAAAACTGATGATATCCGAAACGGATTTATCAAAATTTCTTATTAGCTCCTCATATGAAACACGCATTAGGAATGCGGGGAATAGTTTTTCCCAATGCGACATAGTGGTTTGATAGCTTGCATATGCTGCTGCTAGCTCATCAAAGTCGTATGTGAACTTCCAATTTTCGTTGAATAGTTGCCTGTAGCAACCGAAACACACATCCATGGCATTTCGATCAACTTGAATGATTTTAGCGTTTGGTAAGCAAAGGCTTATGATACCGATAGCTCTATAATTTAGGAGCGCTTTGTCGGTAAATCGCTTACCTTCACCGATCATTTTCCTAATTTTTTGTAGGTAAATATCACCGATTTCTCTCCAAGCGTAATCCCTCAGTTGGGGGAGCCACTCTGAGAGGCTGCCCCTCAATCGATACTTGTTTTTGACTTGAATGGTGGAGTTTACAAAAAAGGGTATTTCTCCCATTCCTTTTACCTCAGAGTGCGAGGATATTATTTGCTCCACTAGGGTTGTGCCGCTTCTAGGGAAACCTACGATAAATATAGGTGCCGCAGAATCGTTTCCAGCGCCGGCATGGGCTTTGATGAAGTCTGACTTAAGCACACTTGTGAGTGATCTTTCAATTTCTTCATCCTCGAGGATATTGTATTTTAGAGTTTTTCTTTTATTTAGGTTACCGTTCTTCAGATGGTTAAATGCATCTTCATAATTGCCTCGAGATTCCTGAATCCGATATCCTGCAAAATGAGCATGATATATTTCATTTGGCTTACTACTGTTGCTAGATATTTGAAAATCTATGCGCTGGAGATCTTTCGACGGATCTTGGGTGATATCTGATCGATTCCAAAGGGGTTTGCCGTATGCTGGTGCAAGTTTGAGTGCTTTATTAAAAAGTTCATCCGCGCGCTTAAAGTAACCAAGATCTTTCAATGCGGAGCCCAACGCATTTATGGTTATGGGATCATTAGGTTGTAACTTGTATAATTTTTCGAGAGTTGTAGTTGCCCTCGCGACGTCGCCCTCTGCTCTCATCGCAGCTGCGTAATATGACAGGGAAAGTTTGTCTCGTGGCTTTTTTTCGAGATATTTGGAACTCGCCTCCATAAGTTCAGGATTTAGCGATAGCGATAAAAGTTTTTGATAAAAATACTCTCTGAGTTGTTCCGCCCAAGGATTATCTGCCAGGATCTCTTGCACATACGTGATCGACTTCTCAGTTTTATCTAAAGCTTTTAGTTCCTGTAATATCTCATATTCACTTCGCTCAGTGATCTGATTAGCTATCTTAATTCTCAACAGTCTCGTTTGATTTTTTTTAATGTGCATTTCGCCTTATTCAAGTTGAGTAGTGTACCAGCACACCATGACTGAGGTTTGTGTTTACTTTCTTGTAAACTGCTGACCAGTGCTGCAGAGAGAATGGAACCTCAAAGAAAATAGAACGCAAATTAATGTAATTTAAGGGTGATGTTATGCACATTGTAGCGCCAATTCCTTCAACATTTCTAGTGGACCATGGGTTTCTAAAAAACGAGCAATTTGCATGTTGTCTTATTGCAGTAAATCAGAAATATCGGGGAATCAAGATAACGATTTTTCCAAGCAACCGAGGCTCCTCGAGGATCGTCATGTTGCCAAGCGCCTATTGATGTTTGTTATTACCACGAAGATTTAATTCTGCAAAAAGGATCAAGATTATTTTTATGGACACAGAACTAGCGAATCATATTTCTCGATCACTTAGAGTAGCTTATGGGTAGGAGGCAATCAGTAGATTAGTCATGTATGCTGTAACGCAATCCTTTGATGAGGAAATAGTTCATGAGAAATGGTGATACAAAACTTTACGAAAGTATTAGGGCTTATCAGGAGGCCTTGGTTGAATCTAAGATTACTGGCTCCAGCATAGCGGGGGTATTTAGGGGTGTCGACCCACTTGCGATATCTAGCATATCCTCAGCACTCATCGATGACAAAGAAATTACAAGAGACACTATTTTCCCAATCTGGTCAATGTCAAAGCCTATCACCACAGTTGCGATGATGATTCTTTATGATCGCGGGGCATTTAGGCTGGATGACCCAGTAAGTAAATATATCCCTTATTTTACTGATATAAAATGTCGACCCAATGATCCGAATTCGGTTCCATATCGTTGTCAAAATGACCTTTTGATCTTCCATTTGCTCACCCACCGCAGTGGATATGAATATTATGGTGATCAGGCGGGAGGAGGTCCAGATCTCCGATTCCCATTTTCCGATCTTGATGATTTTTGTAAACACTTAGCCTTTCAGCCTCTCCCATTTGAGCCCGGAACGCAATATGTATACGGCCTTAACCAGGCGATATTAGGTAGGTTGGTAGAGAAACTGTCAGGTATGGAGTTTTATGAGTTTTTAAAGTTGGAAATATTTATACCGTTGGGCATGGATAGAACAAAGTTTTACATTACACATGAGGAAAGACAGTATCTACAACCACTTTACAGAAAGACTAGCGTGTCCGTTGGTGCAACTGTTGAGAAAAGGATTGGTGTCGAGTATAAAATTGATGATAACAACACGGGTATCACCTCTGATTTTGATGAGCTTAATTATGATGAAGGAAGTCCCCTCCAGTATGGGGGTGAGGGACTGGTGAGCACCTTTGATGACTACAGAAAGTTTTGCGAGATGCTTCTTACATCAGGTATGAAATCTAGTCACAAATTAATATCCTTGGAATCTTTTGAGCTTATGAAGACAGTTGTAACACCTCACAGTATACGTAATGGTAATTTCGACAACGGATTTGGATTTGCCTGTTCCTTTTTTGTGTTGGAGAATAGCTATCTTGATGGCACAGGTTCGCCAAATGGAATTTTTGGCTGGTCAGGTTACCACAACACCCACTTTTGGGTTGATCAAACCAATAATATATTCGGATTGTTTATGACCCGGACGACACCATTTACTTGGGAAATTCAAAGGCAATTTAGGGCAGCGGTTTACAGAGTATTGAGGCAGTGAAAAATCAGTTGTGACTCAGAATTCTATTTTGTTCACTGGTATGGACGATGGCAAACCCAAAGGCAGAACATGTCAGTAAATAATCCATCTCATAAAAATCCACTTATCCCTATTCCGGCTGATTAATTGGATTAGATGCGTCGCAATAATAATGTAAAAGTTTTTTTATATCGACGTTGATTTCCAGATCTCAACCTCGGGTTCCGTTATCGAATCGGGGTAACACATCTATGAAAAGGGACAAATTTTCGGAGCGGGATTATCGATCTTCTTGACACCTAGTAAGACAAGTCCTCTTCCTACCCTTGACCGCACAAGCTCGCGTTCTTTTGGCTGAAAAATCGGCCAAGTCGGTATAAGCAATGAGTGCTAAGTAATCACTTATCCCTCTGGCACAAACATTTGGCTTACATGAGCTCCGTCAATTCTTTGAAGTACGGGTCACAAGGGTATCAGGTTTCTTTAAGGAAGCGTCGGTGGCTGTATTACATTTGGTGGAAAGATATCGTCAGGATGCAATGCATATGCAACTGAGGTACACATACAAAGTTTCAGTTGCGATGTATTTCCCTCTATGAGCGTTATAGAAGATTCCCTCGAGGAGAGCACATGTATTTTAAATGCTCTCCCGAGAGAAGCGTTGTAGGGGTTGACGAGTAGTCTCAATGACTGACAGGGCGATATTTCCGGAGGTGATTAATCGCATCCCTACAGGCTTTTGATAGGATGTCATTTTTGGGTTCTGAAGCCCTGGGAGCAGCTCCGCATAGCTTTAGCGCTTTGTCGTAAAGGCCGGTTGTTGTATGTTATGGCGCTAATATTGGAGCCATTTTTTATGCATTTGCATTGAAATTAATGGGCAAGGAAGACGCCACTGTTTTTGATGGTTCCCTGACAAAGTAGACTCAAGATGATGCAAGATAGTTACAAACGGAACCGCTTAAAATTCATTAATCCTGATTTGCTTGGGCTCCAGCCACTAAGCTGATGTGATTAAGAACCAACCTAAATCAATCATCATAAATAAAGTCGCACAAAATCCGATCAAATAAAATATGCTACGCACGCTCGGATTTTTTTCGGTTGCAATCATGTAATATGTAATTGTGTAAAACACCCTTGTGATTGCATATACCCAGGTAATCACAGAGAGCTTTTTAGCGTCGTATCCGGCAATTAAGGCAATGAATGCTAATCCCATGAAGGGTATGATATTTTCTAAAGAGTTCCAAAATGTCCTGTGAGCACGAAAAAAAAAAGATTCTTGGGTTAACGAGGGATCAATTATTCCAACCCGATAATCCTGCTGCATTCGATGCGCTGAGACGGCAATAATAAATTGAACCACTACGGTGAATAATATAAACCACAGCGCTATAAAGGTTGATTCATTTTTCTCCAACAAAAAAGGAGCTCCTGTATCCGGCGGACGCGAAGACATAAAAGATCTAAGTTAACACTTTTTAATAACTTTGTCTTTTTCATCTTTTAAAAGCGAGATCATTTTTAGTAAAGCGTTGTCTGATAAATTTTTACTTTTAACGGTGCCAATCTTGTTCTTAATTAAAATTTTCATTTATCGTGCAGAAGACTTTTGAGGAGGAAATTCAATACTATTTGGGTCGGTTAAGTAAAAAACTATTTTGGTACAGGGGTTTTATGACGAAAAGAAGTCCGGATCTTTGATATCTTTAAATTCTTTTTGGGCGATTTTTAGCGTAACAAACCTGTTAAACTCGGGATCATATGCACTATTAGTGGAGTTAAGTGATAACATTATTGTCAGTGCGTTTCGTGCGGAGAAGTCCCTCATCACAAATTAGCATCAAACAGAATTCTTTTTTAATTAGTGTCTACGACAGCAAGATCTTTACTTGGCCAATAAATCCAGCAGAGATAGATAGCGACCTTAGTGGGGCACTCTCCAAAGAGTTGTGCGTTGATGCGAAGAATATTCATAGATTTTATGTTAAATTTGAAGACGGAATTGTTCTCAAGGGGGGGTGCAAACCTGAGTTGCAGGAAAATGACCGAAATGTCTAGATAGGATCCGCACGTAACGCTCTCCTCACGGCAAAAACATTTTTTTTTGAAATGAGGGGATATATTAGGCGTTAATTAACAACATTGTATTTGGAAATCTTCGGTTTTACTTACGATAGAGACGTCAGCAGTTACTTTGACAATTATTTCTTAAGAGGAATTCTTACGACAACAGACAGGACTCATTTGAGGTATGGGTATGGATTTTAAAAACTTTATAGAGGATGCTAAAAGTAAAATAATAGGCGAGGATGCAAAAGGCAAAAGTAGGCGAGGAGGGTTTGTCGATGGGGTTTCCAACGTGCTTGGCGCGGGACAGGAGATGGCCAGCGATGCGGCTGGTAAACTTGTGGATGACTTTAATCAGATGCTCCCGGTGCTGTCTTCAGTCGGATACGATCTTAAGCAATTGGAGATAGAGCTGGGAGTTCCGCCAAAGATTATTTCCCATTTCACCTTTGCAGCCGAAAGGGCTGTTGAGCCTCTTGTCGCACTCGAACAGCTGACGAATAACGCCCTAGGGTACAACGTGCTTAAGGCGCTACTCTACGCTGAGAGGCATAAGCACAAATTTGAAGTCGCTGGAATGTCATTCGACCACATTGAGCTAGAGGCTGGATTAATCCCGAGCGTTAAGCTGTGTTACGTCCCATTTGCTAAACAGGAAGACCATCGCGACACTATCGCAAATCAACAAAATTAAGAACGGAGGCTTCTGCCTTTCTGTATTCTGCAAAGGCCATATTCCGTTTAAGCGAACAAGTCCGCTTAATTAGCATTGATTTTTGACAACGCTCATTTAAGTAGCGTGCCACTCCGCCTATGCGCTCCTACTTCCCATCCAATGATGTTGTCCCACGGAATTTGAACTTCAGACTCAGTGTCGAGCCTGTGTACGGTCAAATGTTGCTGGCTTATTCCTGTGTTACTGAAGATGCCGGGAGAAACACAATGGCAGTAATGGCGCACCCCATCAACTCCAAAAAAATCCAATGCTACTGAAAATTCTCTGGTTAATGCGTCTAGGAGTGAATATCTTTGAGTGACGGTTTCCATAAATAATTCCACTTTAGTTATTGTAAGTCCTACGTCGCTTTCGGTACTTTTGGTTTAATTTTTCTTCCTAACTAGTTAAAAGGATTATTTTACTAGAAGTAAATCCCAACTCGAAATTTTGTGCAGATTTGGGTGCCTCGTTAGGGAAAAATTAATAAATAGAGTGTGCCTCAAAAGGGTTATTAAATAATCATGTTTTTGTGACAAGCGCTTTCTATCAAGCAAGGAGTCGTTGCCCAGAGTAGGCCCAGCTGGGGCTATATCCTCAGTGTAATTTCATCTCTGTAATCATCGACTTTTATGAGACGCTTCTCTGTCCGTGAACTTTTGGAAATAGTCATTATATAGTAGCCTTTGAAGCCCAAAAATTTGGCTGCTCCAAGTTTATCAGTCTGCATTGTTGCATGTGTCTGCCACCTCTGATTTATTAAATGAAGCCAAACCTTCCCGTTCAAGGGTAGAGAGAGATCCCAGTTCAAAAGACCACGGTTGTCCGGAATATTTTTGAGTTTTTCCCCAGCTCGGGACTTTTTAGTGAGCTTATTTAACAAGGTCCAAGCAACAATTCCGTTTACCCTGGGGTGAGAAAATAGGATGGTCATGTAGTTCTCTGTCATTTCTGCGCGCCGATATTCGCTCGGTGAGAAGTGCGGGCCTGTATCCACCACCTCAAACTCGGTGGCCATGATTGGTAATTTAAAAATAGCGAGGCGCTCTAGGCGACGATATATCATAGCCGGTGTAATATCATTGGTCCTAAAACGTGCTTGCACTCCGATTCCCTCGATTGGCCCCCCATCTTGCAGGATTGACCTGATAGTGTTGATGTACCTTTGAATTCGATCTTGTTGTTGTGTTGGAGCAGAGATAATGCGATTTTCATTTATGTACAAGGTCGAATAATCATTCCGACGATGTCTAGCTGCGAGCGAAAACCATTGCGCCATCACCTCTTGACCTAGGACTTTTTGGATATCTTGATTTCCAAGCGGTTCGTTCAAAACATCCCAAGCCACGACATCCCATTTTTGTGAGGCCTCAATAATTTGATTATCAACAAATTGTTGAAGCCCCTTGATATCGGGTGTGTTTTTAAAACGCAATGCATCTTTGTGCATATGTCTCCATCCGGGCCAGACTAAGGTGTGCCCTCTGACCGTCACAGCATTTTCCCGTGCCCAAGCCAAGACCTCGGGCACATTTTTGCTGAGGGTGTCTTTATGTTTGTATTTGAGAGCATTTTCAAAACCAATTTGATTGCCGAACAAGTGCAGATGTTTCCGGATCATATTGAATTGCTTTACACTAAATACTGTTCCGAACTGGAATTCATGTCGTACTAGTTTTGCATCAATCATTGCACCGGATATTGGATTTCCAAAAGCATCCTTCAAAATAATAGTTGATTGTTTTTTACGATAGCGGTCAATCCGTTGCTGGGCGGTATTTCGCCAAGCCATTTTTCCTGTCCACTTCGCATTATTTGCATGCTCTTCAATCAATTCTTCAATACCGGAAATATTGCCACCATCATAGGTGACTGCACCGAGTGATGGGCAGAAAAAAACTAATGTTTGGACCAGATAGACAATTGGTCGCAAACTCTTATTTTTAACACTCATTTTTATTCATGGCTCCCTCTCATAAATATTGATGGAAAGCTAGACCACTAATTTTTTATTAGGTCTCGACAAAAATAAATCAGATGACATACTCTAA
>DDII01000080.1:21704-48446 GCA_002338445.1 Cellvibrionales bacterium UBA1854
AAAGGAATATGTTACGCATTTTCAGATTTTTGTTTAATAAATGTTAAATTAGGATTTTTTTTAGTTTTTGAGTCGCGGGACTGTAAATAGTTGATGTATCTATTCGAAACTGAATACTGAACAGATGGAGATTATTTTGTGGACGAGGTGCTTGTAACGGGTGGATCTGGTTTCATCGCCCTTCATTGTATCCAACAACTTTTGAGTCTTGGTTTCAAAGTGCGGTGTACCGTTCGATCTGAAAAAAAGAGATTGGAAGTAATCAAAGCGATGGAGCAGCACTCTCCGAACTCAGATCTTTTCACGATTGTTTTTGCAGATTTGTTGAATGACGAAGGTTGGGAAGATGCAGTGAAGGGTTGTAAATATGTACTCCACACAGCATCACCGTTTGTCACACAAGAGCCTGTCAATGAAGATATTTTAATTAGACCAGCTGTGGATGGAACCATCAGATTGTTGAATGCGTGTACGGTTCATCAAGTCGAAAAAGTCGTTTTTACATCATCATTTGCAGCCATTGGTTATGGTCATGCTGAGCCCAAAATTTATGATGAGAGTGATTGGACTCAGTACAATCATAGATCTGTCACTGCTTATGCAAAGAGTAAAACACTTGCTGAAAGGACCGCATGGGATTTTGTCCAATCGCTGGATCAGAAAAGACGCTTTAAACTGACTGTCTTAAATCCGGTTGGTGTTATGGGACCAATGCTTTCCGATGATATTGGTACCACAAATGCAGAACTTTTGCTGTTATTAAAAGGAAAGCTACCAAGGGTCCCGAAACTTCATATCGGATGGGTTGATGTTAGAGATGTTGCTAAAGCACATATAACTGCAATGACGTGTCCAAAGACTGATAATGAGAGAATCATTTTATGTAAGAAAGAACTCTGGCTAGTTGAAATAGCACAAATTTTCAGAACAGCTGGTTTCATGAGGCCACCGGTGAAGGAGATGCCAAATTTTATAGTGAGGATTTTGGCGCTGTTCATCAAGGATCTGTCTGGGATCGCTAATTACGTTGGGCAAGAAGTTTACGCGAACAAAGAAAAAGCGAAAGACATGTTTGACTGGGAATTTATTACCATCGAAGAATCTGCATCAGAAACGGCACATCAGCTTGATAGAATGGATTTGGTCCACTAACTTATGCCTCCTTTTCTGTAGACTGCATGAGATATGATAACTTAGGTATTTTTTTGAGGCTTTTCATCTGTGCACAAAACTCTGTCTCTTGAAACAAACTAGTAAAAGTAAGGACAAAAAGATAAATGAGTCTCCACCACGTTAATCTTTATGGGGCGATTTTACGATTTATATCTGGTTCCTGGGTCTGGTACTTGTTACCTCTTTGTCTAAGTAGCTATTTGAGCGCTGATATTCCAGAAAATCCTGAAAATATAAATGGGGCACAAAGTTTTATTTATAAAAAAGTTGATGATATAGAACTCAGGCTCCATGTTTTTAATAAAGATGGTGACCAATCAATACCCAGACCGTTGATAGTATTTTTTTTTGGTGGCGGTTTTATGCAAGGGTCAGTAACGCAGTTCGTGCCACATTGTAAACTTTTAGCGGATCAAGGAATGATGTCAGTTGTGGCTGATTACAGGGTAAAATTAAGACATGGGACCTCTCCCGTTGAAGCGATAGGGGATGGAATTGACGCGATCCTTTGGTTGAGAGCGAAATCCAGTGAGTTAAATTTTAATCCGAGCAAAGTAATTGCTGGAGGCGGATCATCTGGTGGATATATTGCCGCTGCGGCTGCGCATATCGATGTTGATAAAGGAACGGAAGATTTAAGTAGTAGGCCCAATGCTTTAGCTCTTTTCAACCCTGTCCTGGGATATTCAGAGAGCAGGTGGAGATTCTCGGATGGATTCGGAAAGTATTCCCCCTACATGAATCTTCATGATAGCTCCGTTCCCACATTTATAGTTCACGGCAAGGATGATAGTGTAGTCCCATATTTACACGCGAAAAAATACTGTGAAAAAGTTAATAATCTAAATGGTTATTGCGAGTTACACGGTTATGAAGGTGCTGAACATGCTTTTTTCAATGTTAACAAGCATCAAGGTATGTACTACAGAGACACAACCTCCAAACTTATAAAGTTCTTGCAAAAGAATAATTATCTGTGATTTAAGGAAGCTTCGGGTGGTGATAAGCAAAGAGATGTATGATCTTCAAAACTCGGTCTCTTTTGATTTTTTTCATGCCATTATTGACAAACCTGTCCAACAGGAGACTTATCTGAGCCTGATAGTTATGATCTTTTTACTTGTATCAAACCCCCTATATGCAAGTAGCGAGAACGCAATTTTTAATATCACATACGGAGACCTGCATCCCCTTCAAAAGATGGATTTTTATCCCGGCAGCTCCAAGCGGTCGATTATGTATCTCCATGGCAAGGGTTGGGTTGCCGGCGATAAAAGTGACCTGTATCAGGGGATAAAGCCTTTGATTAACGGCGAATTTAATGTGTTCAGTGTGAATTTTAGAGTTGGCCACAGGACCGCGCCGGAAGCGA
Source organism: Cellvibrionales bacterium UBA1854 (assembly GCA_002338445.1). Taxonomy (GTDB): domain Bacteria; phylum Pseudomonadota; class Gammaproteobacteria; order Pseudomonadales; family Porticoccaceae; genus TMED48. Next base: position 24,250 of record DDII01000080.1, read on the forward strand.
TTGAGGACGTCCTCTGTGCGTATCAATATATAGAGTCTTTTTCAGAATCCGCGGGGCTATCACCCCGACACATATCCATTATGGGCCGGAGCGCAGGTGGACATCTCGCGCTTACAGCTGGCTTGATCATTTCGGATAATAAAAACCACATCTGTAAATCGAGCTACCCTCCTTATGCAGTAATTAATTTGTTTGGCATCACTGACCTTCTCGGGCTCCATCAGTATGACACAAACTCTCCATTGGCAAATCCAAAACATGATTTTCCAAGAAAATGGATTGGCGATACTGCGAGAGTTTTGGTGATATCCCAAAAGTTTTCACCAATAAATCTTATTCACTCAAAAGCACCAAAAATCCTATCTTTTCACGGGACAAAGGATTCTGTTGTACCGTTCAAGCAGGCGCAAAAGTTTCATAATTTGCTTAATACGCCTAATGAGCTCTACCCTATGCAAGACAAGAAGCATGGTAATTTTGGGCGTAACGGTTGGGCCATGATTGTTTCTAAGATAAAGACTTTTTTGCGGTCTTAAATTTTATCAACAGAGGCTTATTCATGTGGCGTTTGATCAGGCTGAGATCTATATTGCTGGGAAGAGCCCGATTGTTGATCTAAAACACTTTTTTATTCAATGGACGTGTCGACTTTAAAAAAATTGTGAATAAATGTAGTAATCTGCCTGCAAACTTTAAAAGTTATGTTGAACTACTTAGAAGCTCTAAAAATAGCTTTAATCTCTTTCTTGCTGACGTCATGTGGAATCACTGGGTCGCTTTTCTACGAGAGGATCGACGAGTATCTTGGTGATTACCTAAAGCAATTTGCTGATTTTTCCATTCAACAAGAATCGCAGATCGACGATTTTACACTCGGATATAAGGAATTTTTAGCAAAAAATGAGCTAGTAAAAATAAAGGCAACGCTTACAGAGCTCAAGGGAATGGATCACACAAATATTGAAACACTGGTAGCTACAACGGAGTCTGATTTTCGTATTTTTCTGGCGACTACTAGCCGGTATTTTGAGCAACATTTTGTTTCTTTGGCGGCAAGTCTCACAGAGGCACAAATTCTGCAAATAAAAGATCACCTATCTTTTAAGAAAGATTCAGATTTAAATGATTTGGAACATAAAGAATTTTATAAAAGGGTCTTGGATCGTTTCAGAAGAGGATTTAAAAGAATCGGTATAAGACTTGACAAAAATCAGATAGAAATGATTCAAACAGGATCTCATCGTTTGTATGAACTTTCTTCCGAATGGAGAAGATTTCAAAGTGTCTGGATTAATGACCTTACCGAGTTAATAATTAAAAAAAATGAGCCAAATTTTGAGGAAGCCCTTGTTTTTCATTTAAGGCGACAAAACGACATTGGTGATGCTAAATTTAGGGAGAGGGTTAAAGAAAATCGGTTGACAGTCAACGGTTTAGTGGTAAAAATTCTATACTCACTCTCTCCTGAGCAGAAAAAGAAATTTTTTCAACAGTTAGATTTCTTCATATCTGTTATTGACAGAGTCATATCAAGGTATGAGGATAAAGTGTAAAACAACCCCTGTAAGTTAAAAGTGTGTTGATACACAGACATTATCATTCAGTGCAGTTGCTCGGTGAACTAGTTCGTAATATGAATAATGCTTTAGTACAACCGATGAGTTAAAAAAGTTTGCCTTCAAAGAATACAGACAATTCATCTAATCAATCTTCGTCGTTAAGCGTGGTTGAAAAGTATTATTGCGTTGATAAAGCCTATTTTGGGTTACGTTTCAGCGAAGAGTCGCTCACTAAAGGTAAGTATATATAACCAGGTGTTAGCTGTGATAGCGGCAAATGAAAAAATGTTGTGAACTGGGGTTCTTACCCAAAAGGATTCTTTTAGGATTTTTGATCGCCACGTGGCGCTATGAAGTGTTTACAAAAATGATGTTTGTGTTTTTGCCATTTGATAATGAGATCTTAGAGAACATTAAGTTGAGGAATTTTTGATATGGTTATAAGACCGTTTTGTTTAGCATCTTTAGGTGTTCTTTCAATAATTTTGCTCTCTGCATGTGAAGCTGAACACGACAATGTTGAGAGAGAAACGCGAGAAACTTCCATTCTGGGGGATTCTAAATATTATTCGGTAGAATTTGAGAACGATTTGTTAAAGATAATTCGCATGTCTGTTAGACCTGGAGAACACTCTAGCATGTATCATCATGGACGTTTCATCGGTCTGCATCTCACTGACATTGATAATCTGCTTACGATGCCCGACGGAAGCACAAGATCTGATAAAAGAAACGCACATTACGTTTGGGAATCTAAGAGCGGCGAAGCTCACTCCGTAAGAAATATGCGGGAGGAGTCATCGGAGTCTATTTATATCCAACTGAAAGGTGGCTACAAACCGTCTGCTGCTACTGTTGCAAATGGATTTGACTCAGAAGTGACTCAGATATTGAGAAAACTTTTATTAGAGGGGGATGATTTTCGTGTTTATAAGTCGGTATTTCCTGAGGGAGCGATAGAGCCTGAGCACAGTCATAATGCAAAGGTGACGGTTTTCTTGAATGGTGGCCACATCTTGATTCAAAAATCGACCGGCGAAGAATTTGAGGTTAAACGAGCAACGGGTGAGGCTGTTTATGGGGATGAGGTGGTTCACTCGGCAAAGAATATAGGCCCAACTATGGAGGTGATCATTTTGGAACTGATGTAAACCTCGGAAAGAGGTTTTCGATCTAGTTAATGTGATCATTGTTTTTGAGTTTGCCAAGGAATAAGAAAATGTTACCCACTAATTAAACATATTTTTAGCGGTTGGTAACCTCATAATCTCTCATATAATGTAACGACTGGGGTAAAAAGTTATGACTGAATTTATAAGAACACCAGAGGATAATTTCACAGAGCTCAGAGATTTCAAATTCCGACCTTATTATCATAAATGGCAGGACATGAGATTACATTATCTTGATGAGGGACCAAGGGATGGCCCTGTTATGTTGCTATTGCATGGTATGCCTACGTGGAGTTACCTCTACAGGGACTTTATTTTTCCGCTAACTCAGGCTGGATATAGATGCATAGCACCGGATTACCTAGGATTTGGTCGATCGGATAAACCGACGGATATTCACTGGTATACCATTGCACGGCATACCGAGGTTTTGTCAACACTTTTGGTCCATCTTGACTTGCAAAACATTAATCTCATATGCCAGGACTGGGGGGGGCCAATAGGTTTAGCTCAAGCTGCTATGATGCCCAATCGATTCGAGAGATTAATTATTATGAACACGTGGTTACATCATGGTGGGTATGAGTATTGTGAAAACGTTAATAAGTGGATCACTGCTTGGGAAGATAATGGTTTTTTTGCTCATAAAAAACCTGATGTTGCCCTTATACCACTATTGGATGCAGGCTTGATAACACGCAAGGATTTTTATGAGGCATCGGTTAGTGGGATAATGCCGTCAATTTCTGATAACGCCAGAGAAATGTATAACGGTTATTTCGCACCTTTAAAAGGGCTACCTGATGAAGCGTACAATGGATATCGGCGGTTTCCGTTGTCAATTCCACTAGCTAATTACCACAATGGTAATTCAGCGGCTCAGGAAATGCATTACCACATGCTTTTAGGATGGGACAAAAGAGTCGATTTTATTTGGGGTCTTGAGGATGAAATCTTCACTGAGACTCTAGGTAGGGAGTGGAGCAAAAAGATGAATGGATCATTTACACCAGTTGCTGGTGCCGGACACTTCCTACAAAATACTCACGCTGATGAGATAGTAAATCACATTCTTCGCGGAGCTTAAAAAAGACTTGATTAAATTGGTGTTGAGCCAGTGTCTCGTTGCTTTATGGTAATGATACTCATATATGTATTCAATTATTGATATAACCAACTTGAATTTTTACGTTTTAGATGGATACCGAAGTGATATTCCATTGTCGCTGTTATCTGAGTCGGAGCGCAGAGCTAGCATTTTTGTTTATCTTGTTTTCTGCTAACTTTTCATGAGTATTTATTAGGTTATCTAAACCGAATGTGAGAGTGCATAATGGTTTCAAAGGAATCCGTTAATAATATAATCAAAGTAAAAACATATATATTGAAATTCCTATGAACCATATCGCTAATAATTTTCTCAAGGCATCTTGAGATAAATAATGAGCAATTTCAGCTCCATATTTCGCAGAAAAAATGCTTGTCATTGAAATTCCAATTAATGCTGGCAAATATATATACCCAATGCTTAAGTTGGGCAATAGCTCTATATGTATCCCGGTAATGATGTATCCGAGGGTCCCAAAAATTGCAATTGGTATACCGCATGCCGCAGAGGTGCCAATTGCAGTGGTTAAATTTAGTCCGGTCGCTCTAAAATACGGCACTGAAAATGTGCCCCCGCCTATACCAAGAATCGAAGAAAGAAAACCAATTGAAGTGCCAGCAAAAACTGACTTAGGCTTACTTACAATTATGTCTGTTTTCATGAAACGAATATTAAAAAGAGATTGAACACCTATAAATGCTAAAAATGTTGCGATTGTAATTTTAAGAATCATGCCTTCAATCTGGCCGGCGAATAGTGCTCCAAAAAACGCACCAAAAACAATACCCATTGAGACAAATTTGAGTTGGAAAAAGTCTATGGACTCTTTTTTCTTGTGTGCATTTGAGGAGGATAAGCTTGTAAAAATAATACAAGCAATAGAAGAGCCTGTGGCGAGATGTATAATAATTTCACTATTGAATCCAAGGTTAATGAATATTCCTATTAAGACAGGAACAATAATAAGTCCTCCACCAATACCGAACATTCCTGCTAAGAGACCTGCCACAATTCCTACCGCAGAGAAAACTAAAATTTCTTCAAACATTTTATAACTCTTGGAGAAGCCAGATATTTCAAAACGTTTGTGATCAGTTCATCCATTTGTAAACTTCTGATAAAGTAAAAATTACTAAATAGGCTATATTCTAATGAATTACCATTGTGAGAATGATTGTAATCTGTTGTGTAAGTACCATAATTATTGATGAGGTCATGAGTTGGCGAGGCCAATTTTCACAAGAATAAACTTTACGTTTTTCCCCCATTATATGGGAATTTAGTACTCGATGAGTACAGCCAAACGTAAAAATTTAGCTCGAAGTGCTCTATAAAAAGTGGCGCAATTTTTATAACCCCTCTCGATCGATTTGTCATGCAAGATTCACCGCCGTTAAATAGAGAGCTAAGAGGTCTGTTTTATGCGAAAGCATTGGGCTAGCCTAATTTAAAAAAAGCTTTTCCAGACTGATTGTTTTTTACCAAATGGCGCTTACAGTCATCAAATTAATGGCTTAATCAGAGTGTTTCGCCCTCATCTAAAGCTCCAAAGCCGTTGCCAGCTTTTGATAAATAATATGGTTATCACAGCTAGATTGACTGTTAACAGCGGTTTACACTGTTCTGTGATTTTACTAACCGCGGCTTGAATCGTACACGCAAGAGATAAAGAAGCAAAAAAAGCAGTATTCAAATTGATACTAATCATGGCTGGAGTTGCTGTGATTAGTTCATGAGTTTCCAATGTTTACGATCGTATTATCGCTTAGAAGGAAATATCTCTGAAATTTGTTGAATTTTTATCTGGAAACGGATGGAGATTAAACGAAATAAAGTCATCAGGAAGCGTATCTCTCTTACCAAAAAAAAGATTACGCTGATACATATCATGAGAACAGTACTAACATGGCTCAAGCTTTGGAAAAAAGAGCGTACGATCTTGTCGGTGAGCTATGATTTTTGATATTAATCAGGCAAGTCGTATAGGTATAAATATGGGAAGCTCCCGTTGTGGAGTTTTGAACGTTGAAGTAATTTAGAATAGACACCAAAAGGAGATACTTAATGTTGGTAGCAGTGAGAGCAGAAGTCGAAAGTGTTGATTACTGGAGAGAAAAGTTTAGAACCCACGATGTTTTATTTAAAAGTCAAGGTGTGTCTTTTGCCCATCTGGGAGCAGCAAACAATAAAACAGTAATTGCTGTTTTTGAAACAAACGATGTTGATGAATTTGTTAGAATATTTAATGACCCAGAAACCGCGGAGGCAATGTCAGAGGATAAAATAACTGGTGGTGTTGAGATGTTTGTACTAGACGAGACCCTCGCATTTTAAATAGATATTGGGTTGACGCCAATCTGTTATTGTCGAGCAGATATAGGTGCCTTTAAAAACAATTACCAGCTTTGAGAAAACTTCTTTGACTTTAAGGCGGGTCAGAGCGTGGTAATTATGTCACCTGAAAAAAATTAAGGGATACCGTGAGAAGTTACCCTGAAGGAAAATCTAGAAACCCCTGAAGAGCTAAGGCTTGGCATTGCTTCAGGAAAGGGAGAGACAACACTTCTCTTGTAATCATCGCCATCTTTCTGAGATAAGCCATTGAGAAACAAGGAACCAATTAAATTTTAGTTTTCTGTTGTTTCATGATAAAAATTTTGAAATCACCCTGACTTATAATTCAGCAGAAGTATTTCATAAAAACTAAAAAGGGTTGGTGCCTTCCGGAAATACACATCGTGGTCAAAGATAAATTAGACTTAATCTCCTAAAACTTTGCAGAGCTCTCTTGTTTATAATCATATTGTAGTTTCTCTAGATAATAGAATTTTTAGTTAACTGCTATGAGCAACAAGGCGCTTTGTTAATGGATCCGCCCAACATTGCTTGAACTTACTATTTTACGTTTACGAGGATACCCGCAGAGAGTTTTAACGACAGTGTAAGCACTCAGTTTATATGGGAGAAAAGAATGAATTGCAAATATAGATGTTGTAAATGTTTTGGGCCTACTTGCTGCCCAAAGTAGAACGCTTCTACTTTACTAACCAGCAATCCTTTAACCATCTCGGGTCCTAAAAACCGAGGTGTGCATAGAATGGCACCCCAATATTTATATAGAGGTTATGTTTCGACAACAAAGTATAGCCTATCAAAGAGCTTTTCACTTTACACTACAAAGGTGTTTGACCCCTCGTTTTATTACTAAAAATAGGTATGAGGAGTACTATTTTTTCACTAGATTTTTTGCGATCTTAAAGAGACGCTGTTACACAATCAATATTATTATTTCTTGGCGAATTCACTGTTGTGCTGACGGGATAATAATCTATGTTATCTGACAACTTTGAATCAAAAACGTCCTCTCCTGAAAGCCAACCATCAGCATCATCATCAGCAATTATTACTGGCATCCTGTGATGGACTTCAGATAAATGCGTTGTTGCCTTTTTGGTAATGATTGCACAACCTTTCTCTCCATTATATTCAGTGTAGATTCCAGCAAAGTTTAATAGATTATCATTCATATGAAAGAAATAAGGTTGTTTAGAATTATTAGTTCTACGCCACTCAAACCAACCATCTGCAATAATTAGACATCGCTTAGCCATCTTAAAGCTTGGTTTAACATTTAATGTCTCCGACCTGGCATTTATTAAATTCATAGGTGACTTCGCCCAAGTAGGGTTATAAGACCATTTCATAAAAGTTGGTTCAGTGGTGAGCGTTAAAACTTGATTTGAAGGAGCAATATTGTAGCTGACATCTATATTTAATAAATGTTTATCTTTTACTGATTTGGAGTTTCTTAGCGAATATCTACCGCACATTGATCAGGTTGCATATCAAGAAGCCTGTGTTTTGATACCCTTAGGCTATTACAAAATCCATTCCTAGAGCTTTCAGTCCGTTACCGATATAGGCTCCATGCCGAATCGTCAGAGGTAAATTCAGATCTTTACTTGCATTTTGAAATTAACATGGATTACTCAGGTTTTCAAATTTTAACATCCTAAGCTACACTAAATTAAATTAACAATAATCTTGTGTTCTGTTAAAAAAACAAAGGCTTCAAAATAATGAAAGCTCTGACAATGATCTTTGCTTCAGCACTTGGTATAAGTGTGCAAGTAGCTGATGAAATGAGCGTGATAAAGTTTAACGTGACTAACAGTTGTGAAGATTGCGATTTGCGAGGTTCCAAACTTTCGGGTGCCAGCGCTGACTTCGGAGCAGGATCTCCTATAGAAGGTGCATCTTGGGTTGGCAGCAGTAAAATCTCCAAAAATATTTTGTTCATAATGTCCGATGACCATACCACGCAGGGTATTGGGGTCTACAATTCACATCTTTCAGCATTAGACCCTACCCCAACCCTGGACAAATTAGCTACTGAAGGCACAATATTTCGTCTTGCACATAGCACTAACGCAATATGCTCGCCTTCGCGTGCGGCGATTCTTACGGGTCAATATAGCCATGTAAATGGTGTTTTAGATTTACACGGTAACTTGCCATCGGAACGTCAATACCTACCTCAACTACTCAAAAAAGCAGGCTATGAAACAGCTATTATTGGAAAATGGCACTTAAAAAGTGAACCCGGCGCTTTTGACCATTATGAAGTATTACGCGGACAAGGTACTTATTTTGACCCAGAACTTCGCATACAGGGCGATAAGCCTTGGCCAGAGAATGTCGAACAAACAGTGGGCCACTCCAGCGACATCATCACGGATCGTGCACTAGCTTGGCTTAAAAATCGTAAATCTGACAAACCCTTTGCATTATTTCATCATTTTAAAGCGCCTCATGATATGTTTGAAAATGCGCCTCGATATAATGACTACCTTGCCGACATAGATATCCCCGAACCAAATAACTTGTGGAATCAAGCTGAGTGGGGGTCTAAAGGTACTCGCGGCGTTAATGATAGCCTGCGCGATACTATCGGCAGTTCGGTGTCGCACCGGAACAAATACCGCAATATGGCAACTGATCTGGCAGAACTGCATGTAAAGCTACAAAAAAAGGGTGATGTTCGCAATCTTGGAATAGACCTCAAAATTGACTTAAACCTCTCAGACGAAGACTTTACCCGCCAAACCTATCAGACCTTCATAAAGCGTTACCTGCGCTGTGTCAAGGGTGTCGATGATAATATTAAACGAATGCTCGACTATATCGATGATGCTGGTATCGCCGATGACACTATCGTCATTTACACCAGCGATCAAGGCTTCTTCCTTGGCGAACACGACTTAATCGATAAGCGTTGGATGTATGAGGAAGCCCTTAACATGCCATTAATTGTAAAATACCCCGGTAAAAATCAGGCTCCTAAGCAATCTAAACTAATAGTTAATAACACCGACTTTGCTCCGACTGTGCTAGGTATGATTGGTGTCAAAACTCCCTCTGAAATGCAGGGACGAGATTTCTCCGCTGTATTTGAGGGTAAAGCTCCAGATAATTGGCGCAACAGCACTTATTATCGTTACTGGATGAATATGGCTCATCACTATAATCCGGCGCACTTTGGAATTCGCACGGACAAGTACAAGCTTATTTTTTTCTATGGACAACATTTTGTTGAAGGTGGCAGCGGTAAATGGCCCGAAGAACGTAAACAAACCGGGATGAGGACGCCACCGGCGTGGGAACTCTACGACCTGAGCAAGGATCCGCATGAGAATATTAATGAATACAGTAATCCAGACTATGTTGGCGTTATCAAGCAACTTAAAGTTGAATTAGCTCAACTACGAGAGATTTATCAAGATACCGATGAGCATTATCCGCATCTACAAGAATTAGTCCAAAAACATTGGATCGATTAGCGGGCAAATAATTTAGTTCCCTCCGTAAGCCTTTTTGGTCCGCTTTGATTACTTTTTTTTGTTTGGTAGCTGTCTTTGAAACCCCCATTTTGAACACTCCCTTAAAGGGAACTTTTTTTGCCAATCTTTACAAGGTACCGAAAAACCTTTGGCGGTTGCCATTAAGTTGGGGATGAGATCAGCCTTGCGTTGATACTGATTTTCGACCTGCGCCCCAGAAGAGTGAATCTGCTCATGATTAATCGGCGGATTACTGATGCCATAACCCGACATGAGAACCAACCAACCAAAAACTAAAAGGTTTTGTTATGATTATTGTCATATAACATCGGTAATATAGATTAAAATCAATAAGTTATGGCGCACCCGGAGAGATTCGAACTCCCGACCAAGTGGTTCGAAGCCACCTACTCTATCCAGCTGAGCTACGGGTGCATGCTTTCAATTTTTGACTTTTTTCACCTACGAGTGCACAGTTTAAAACCTTGATGTATAACGACACTGTGCTATAAGTTTCGTTTTTCGACTCTTCTTTATTCTGACATTATACCACAATCTCTGATTTACGTCGAACAAGGGATCACATATGCTTTTTTCTGTGACCGCTGCATTTTTTATTGGTATTTGGAAGAATTTTTTGATCGGTTAAGTCAATTGTGGTGCGTCTCGAAGTCTGCCGCTAAAAAATACTGCTCAAAAAACGTATGTGAAGTAATAATACGATTAAATTGTGACTATGCTCAGTTAACTAAGGCCCGCGCGGGATGCTTTTTCACGGCCTTTTCATTTACATCCATGCCCCATCCGGGTTTTTCAGTGAGCACCAATACTCCATTTTCTATTATTAATGGTTCGGTGAAAAATTCGTTAAGCCATGGTACTTCGTCGACGTCGAATTCCATCAGCTCAAGGTTGGGGATGACCGCAGAAAAATGGCCATTAATTTGAGTTGCAAGATAACCTGTGAAATTATGTGGCGAAACATTTAGATCGAAAACGTCGGCAACGCTCGCAATTTTTATTGATTCTAAAAGGCCATTCCAGGTAACGTCTACCAATGGCACATCGACTGCTTTGCAAGCGAAGAACGGCAAATAGGCTCTTGCGGAACAGATCATCTCGCAACCACCGATTGGCACTGGCGAGCGCTCCCGAATATCGCGCAAAACATCTGAGTTAAATACATCAACCTCAAGCCAGCGAATATTCAGATGCGCAATTGCTCTTGCAATTCGTATGACGCCGTCTGCTTTGAAGTTTGAATTCAAATCAAGGATGAGGTCAAGTTCATCTCCTGCAACCTCTCGAAGAGCAGTCATCTGATCGACAATTGCTTTAAGGATTGATGGAGATAGGTTTAGTTCTGGAGCTCCAGATTCGCTACCAAAACAGGGAAAGTAGCCGGTCCCTCCGATATCATCAAAATAATGAACCTTTGTTTTGAGCGCTGAGTATCCCTGTGTCATCACATCTCTTGCATGAGCAGCCATATCATCAAGATCTCGAATGACCTTTTTTTTGTAAATTTTATAACTCCTTTTAAGTCTGTAAGTCCCAAAATGAGACCAATACATGGGTATCCGTGTTCTCAAAGGACCACCAAACAGACGGTAAACCGGAACTCCCAAAGACTTAGCTGTAATATCCAACAAGGCGTTTTGTATGGCACCGATTGCCTGATGGTTCAATCCTGATAAAGATTGACGGGTCATTGAATATAAGTCGCTGGTTATTCTCTCTATCTCTCTTGGATCACTTCCAAGAAGTGGCTGTAACATTGCTTCAATGAGCGCAGTGAGACCTTTGCGGCGAAGGATTTCTGAAATTCCAGTGTATTCCGACCAACCAATAATCCCTTTATCGGTGATTATTTTCAGGAAAGAGAAAGATCGACCGGCATCGGCATGTAACGTTTCAAAACCCGATATCTTTAAAATTTTAGCTACTCTCCGAAGTTAGTATCGCTAAGCCATAGATGTATTTATGTCCGATATTATGTTTGTTTTCTTTCTTTCCCAAGAAACCCAAATTAATCTACTCTTTTTTTTATGAAAAAAAGCATGAAATCAATGGTAGGATTATACCACTCATTTTATTAGGGGGATATTCGTTAGAACAACATCGTTGGTAAAAGCTAAAGTCTATTGACGCCGAAAAATTTTTTCTTTAGTTTCTTACAAAGGTGGTAACGCTTCAATTCCAGGCTATCACTCCCAAACAAGAAATTTTTTATTTGATCGATTCACGGATAGAATTGATAAGAAGGAGCGCTTAAATGAACAAACAAACTACCTTCACTGCCATGTCGGACTCAACCGCTAAAGACTACGAAATAATTATGGAGCATGCGAGAGAGTTTGTGAGTGGGCTGCCAGATAGAATTCTTGCTCATCTCGCGCTGTTGAAGGGTGATACGGGGGGTTATGCCGTAGACAGGTACACCCACTGTCTTCAGGCTGCGACTCGGGCATTTAGAGATGGAAAAGACGAGGAATATGTTGTTTGCGCGTTGTTACATGATATTGGAGACTCCATAGCTTCAACAAATCATGCGGATTTGGCGGCGACAATGTTGGAACCTTATGTGTCTGAACAAAATCATTGGATCGTGAAGCATCATGGAATCTTTCAAGGGTATTATTTTTTCGATCACCTCGGACTCGACAAAGATATGCGCGATCAATTTGAAAATAATGAAAATTGGCAAGCCTGCGCCGAGTTTTGCGAAAAATATGACCAGAACTCCTTTGACCCAAATTATGATAATATGCATATCGAAGATTTTGAACCCATGGTTAGACGTGTTTTTGCAAAACCCAAAAGATCCATTTATAAGAAAAACGATGATGATGTAAGTACAAAAACATAGTATGAGGAGGGTCATGCTGCCCATCTGTGTTCCCTAAAAAACAGGATAGGAAAAACTTACGAAAATGATGGTAGTAATCTTTGTAAGTGACCATGCTGATCTAACAAGCAACTGGTGCGGCTTGCGCAGACTGGATTTCGATTAGCCTCTATTTTGATTGTGGGTCAGAATCACCATCAGAGTCCACCCTGTTGTCGTAAATTAGGTTTTAGTTCTTTTCGAATTTTCCCAATTCAGGCCTCGGATGATTTCAGTAGATTGATTTAAACATAAAAATTGATTCTTTAAGTATGTCAATCGAATAGAATTTTTACCTCGATGCCAAGCTCGGCATGTTTATTGCTCTGTAAATATTTGTAGCTTGACGCAACTTATGGAGCGAGGTGAATGCTGAATGGTTATAATTCAAAAGGCTGCTATGATGAAATTATTACAGCTAACGGCGAAGCACGCATTGAGTCACACGATTTATTGCAGTTCTTCAGTGAAGCCTCTCACATAGAACTCCTTTCCAGAGCCCGTGCGGCAGAATTAGCGATTAGGGAGATGGGTGTAAGTTTTTCTGTCTATTCAGACGATTCTGACAAAGTTGATGTAGATAGAAATTGGCAACTAGATATTATTCCGAGGACTATTGGAGCCAAAATTTGGCGAGAGGTCGAGAGCGGATTAATACAACGTTGCAAAGCTATTAATCTTTTTATCCAAGACGTTTACAATGACCAAGCTATACTAAAAGATAAAGTTGTTCCCCGAGATTTGGTGGTTAAATCCCCAAATTATATTAAAGAGTGTGTCGGAGTAACGCCGCCTCTTGGGGCTTGGGCGCACGTATGCGGCACTGATTTGGTGCGTGACAGGCATGGGATATTCAGAGTTTTGGAGGATAATTTACGTATCCCATCGGGTGTGTCTTATATGCTCGAGAACAGGGAAATAATTAAAAGGGTAATACCTGAGATTTTTCAGAACTATAACATTGATCCTGTAGACGACTATCCTCTCCAACTGCATCGGATACTAAAATCCCTGTCGCCAAGAAATAACCGAAAACCTGTGATAGTTGTGCTCACACCAGGGATTTACAATTCTGCTTATTTTGAACATGCCTTCCTCGCCCGAACAATGGGTGTTGAACTTGTTGAGGGACAGGATCTCTTCGTTACGAAAGAGCATGAGGTTTTTATGAGGACTGTTGATGGGCCGGAACGTGTAGATGTTGTGTACCGTCGGATAGATGAAATGTTTCTTGATCCTGAGGTGTTTCGCTCTGACTCTACAATAGGAGTTCCAGGGTTGATGCGGGCGTGGCAAAATCACCAGGTTGCGATAGCAAACTCGCCTGGAAGCGGGATTGCAGACGACAAAGCTCTTTATACCTTTGTTCCAGATATAATTCGATATTATCTTAAAGAGGATCCTAAGCTACCATCTATAAGAACATATAGATGCTCCCAGCCAGAAGAGTTAGCTTATGTTCTTGAAAATATACGTGACTTGGTCATAAAGCCAGTGAATCAGTCCGGTGGAACAGGTTTGTTTATTGGCCCGCATGCTGAAGAGGCAGAGACCGTAATCTTTAGTAAATTGATCACCTCTAATCCAAGACATTACATAGCTCAACCAACTATTAAGCTTTCCACATCTCCCACCTTTGTTGACGACGTTATTGAGCCGAGACATTTAGATTTGAGGCCTTTTGTCCTCACGGGCACGGATTCTTGGGTTACACCCGGAGGACTCACAAGGGTAGCTCTGAGGAAAGGTAGTCTGGTGGTCAATTCATCCAAAGGTGGCGGCAGCAAAGACACCTGGATAGTGAATGAGAGGACCTAGACATGCTGTCTCGTGTGGCGGAGAGATTGTTTTGGACAGCAAGGTACCTTGAGAGAGCGGAGAGTTTGTCTCGAGTGATTAAGACTCTCTCCCGATTAAGAATGGATGTCCCCAGGGGAACTGAACTTCCTTGGACTACCTTACTCGCCATTTTGGGAAATCATTCGGAATATCGAGCTTCTGGCAAGGCTGCGACAGAGACTAACATCATGAAATTTATGATCTCCGAAATTGAAACTCCAACTAGTATTCTTTTTTCAGTGAATTCAGCGAGAGAAAATGCTCGGACAACCCGAGGAGTTTTGCCGACAGAGGTATGGGAATGCCTCAATGAGCTTTACCTCTTCTGCAAAGATAATGCTGACAGATCAGTGGCACGAAAAAATCGTTTTAAATTTTTAAATGAATTGGAAAGACGATGTCAGTTGCTTAATGGCTTGATGATGCTCATTCAGAGGAGAGATCATGGATACAGGTTCATTACTTTAGGGCACCTTATAGAGCGGATTGATTTTACTTTGCGAGTCATAAATACTCTATCGAGTGCGATAACTGAGAGAATTGAAAGCAAACCCGCTTTTGACTCATTGATTTGGGCAAGCTTGTTGGAGAGTCTTGCAGCTAGAGGTAGCTATCGGAGATCATACGGCCCTCTGATAGAGCCTGATGCTGCTATAAGTTTTTTAGTTTTGGAACCACAGCTTCCTCGTTCTGTAGCTTTTTGTGTAAGAAACATCAAAAAAGCTTACAGACCGATGAAAAAAAAAGCTGCCGTTATGCCGAGTATAGATATGCTTGAGCAGTTGCTTGTAAAATTTAATGCGTTTGATATGTCGGATGCAGCAATTCGCGAAGCTCTGGAGCAAGTGCGTCTTACCGCCTCTTCGATCAGCGATATATCTACAAAAACGTGGTTTATGTCGGAATCTTAATGAAGAGATTTTTTTGTCAGTGCGGGCAGGAAGTGTTTTTCGAAAACAAATACTGCAGCAACTGTACTCAATCTTTGGGGTTTGATGTCAAAAGTCTTGATCTTATCACCATAGAGCCAATTGACAGCTCCCTCTTCGTCGACCCTGATGGCCGGCATTTCCGGTTATGTGGTAACGAGATCGATTTTGATGTGTGTAATTGGCTTGTTCCTCATGAGTCTGCCCAAAGGCTATGTTTTGCATGCCAATTTAATCGAACCATTCCAAATCAAAAGGTTATTGATGTAAATCCGCCGATCAATTATTTTCGTTGGTATCGGTTGGAGGATGCAAAGAAGCGAGTGATGCACACATTACTTAGCATTGGTGTAAACGTCAACAACGGTTGGAGTGATAAGGAGTCTGGTCTGCTCTTTGATTTTCTTGAGAGCGAGAGCAATGGGGGTTCAGAGACAACTAAAGTAAATACTGGTTATGCCGGAGGCATCATCACCATCAATTCGCTAGAGGCCGATGATGTCGCGCGGACACAAGCAAGAACTCATTTAAAAGAAAGGCAGCGCACTATTCTGGGACACTTTAGACATGAGCTGGCTCATTATCTGTGGGATAAATATTTTAATGAACTACCAATGTCTAGGTATTTCTCGGACTTCTTCGGGGAAGAAAAGTGCGACTATCGTGAAAGTCTTGATATCTATTATGAGAACGGGCCGCCAAAAAATTGGCCTGAAAATTACATTAGTGCTTATGCCAGTGCTCACCCATCAGAGGATTGGGCTGAAACCTTCAACCACTATCTTCTCATATTTGAATGTTTAGATACTGCGCAACACATAGGAATGTCTAATACCTCTCCGCAGGGATTGAGATCGGAGGAACTCATAGATGCATGGAGAGAGTTAGCTGTAAAGCTTAACCAAGTGAACCGGTCTATTGGGCTCAGTGATGCTTATCCGTTTGTCATCACGGGACAGATTGAGGTAAAGCTCAACTATGTCGCTTCTATCATTAGTGAATTTCGTGACGCGCAAATAAAAAAATAAATTGGCTGCTTCGGGTATACATAACGACATCGGTGCTAACTGACATCATGATAGTTTTCACCAGTTTATTGGTTTAATTCATATCTTGACCGAATATAAGACTTACATCCCACTTCTTTTCGGGTTTTATCTTAAAAGTACTTATATCGGTGAAAAGTAGCTATTTGAATCTAACGCTCTAAATATTTAATTTTGCCCGAAACACCATTCCATTTCTCATGGTCTGACGATGGGTCTTTTTTCTCAGTGATGTTTGGCCAAATTTCGCTTAATTCTGCATTGATTGCAAGGAACTCTTCCTGTCCCTCTGGAATTTCATCCTCAGCAAAGATTGCCTCTATGGGGCATTCAGGCTCGCAAAGGGCGCAGTCGATGCATTCATCAGGGTGAATTACCAGAAAATTGGGGCCTTCATAAAAGCAATCTACCGGACAAACTTCCACACAATCGGTATGTTTGCATTTAATACAGTTTTCGCCTACCACAAATGTCATCTATACAAACTTCTTTTTTTGTACAAAAATTTTACGCTTTCTTTCATCATAAACTAGCATACTTTTGCTTGAAATATTCAACAGTAGTATAGCAGGAGCTCAAGTCGATTTAGCATTTTTCTTCTTTTGGAAAGGGGTTTTAAGCACATTGGTATATTATTTCAGCAGATTCTGCAGTTCATAAATTACCTCAAGGGCTTGTTTTGGAGACAAATGATCGGGATCAATATCGCCTAACTTTGTGAGGATAGCTGTTGCAGCATTGTCCTCTACCGTGTTTGCTTGTGCTACGTTTTTATCACCGTCGGATTGACTATACGCAGATGTTGAGTTCACTTTTGTGGATAAGAAGTTGTTCGCGCGGTTAAGCACTCCGAGAGGTATTCCAGCTAATTTCGCAACTTGTAAGCCATAGCTTTTACTGGCGGGTCCTCCCTTGACAGAATGTAAAAATATCAAGTCATCTTTGAATTCTGTTGCATCTAGGTGGACGTTAAGAACACTATCAAGCAAATTTGGAAGTTCGGTCAATTCAAAGTAGTGAGTAGCAAAAAGGGTCAGAGCTTTGATTTGTTGCGCGAGCTGATAAGCACTGGACCATGCTATCGCAAGTCCATCGAAAGTACTGGTTCCTCTTCCAACCTCATCCATTAGCACCAAACTTCGATCGGTGGCATTGTTTAGTATATTAGCAGTTTCAGTCATCTCAACCATGAAGGTTGAACGTCCGCCAGCCAGATCATCAGACGAGCCTATCCGAGTGTATATTCGATCTACGAGTCCGATACGCGCCTTTTTCGCGGGAACATAGCTTCCAATCTGAGCCAAAAGAACGATTAACGCTGTTTGGCGCATGTAAGTAGATTTACCACCCATATTTGGTCCGGTCACAATCTGCATTCGCTGCTTTTGATTTAAAATTAAGTCATTAGCGATGAATGGCGTTTTGAGCGCATTTTCTACCACTGGGTGGCGCCCATCTCTGATATCAATGCCGGTGGCAACGATTAATTCTGGTTTACAATAATTTAAAGTCTTGGCTCGCTCAGCAAGTGTTGACAAAACGTCCAGCTCGGCTGCTGCAGTCGCACACTCTTTGAGGACAAGGAGGTTTTTATTAAGAAGTGTCAGCAGTTGTTCATATAGCTGTTTTTCTAGATGGAGAGCTCTGCTTTTTGCGTTTAAAGATCTGTCCTCAAAAGACTTTAGTTCTGATGTGATGTATCGCTCTGCATTTTTTAAAGTTTGCCTCCGCGTGTAGTCTGCGGGAACTTTGCCACTCTGTCCGCGCGATACTTCTATGAAATACCCATGTATTCTATTATAGCCAACTTTTAAATTATTTAAATTTAGACGCTTTTTCTCTCGATCTTCCAGTGTGATCAGGAAGTCATTAACACTGGTGTTAAAACGCCTTAACTCATCAAGTTGGATGTCATAACCGTCAGCTATTACACCGCCGTCTCTGAGAATGATTGGTGGGTCAGGTGTGATTGCACTCTCGAGTAGCGAGAGGACATCAGGTAATGGCTTTAATTTTTTTTTAAAATCGGCTAATGCGTCACTTGTAGTTTCTTTGAGTACGCCCGCTAAATTTGGTAATGCTGATAGAGCACCTCGAAGTCGCGCTAGATCTCGGGGTTTTGCTGATCGGAGCGCTACTCTTGAAACAATACGCTCCATATCGCCAATTTGTTTGAGGAGTCTAGGTAACTTGTTGACCATGTTTGTGTCTTTGATTTCTGTAATGCTTGCTTGTCTAGCCTGAAGTGTAGGCAGATGCTGGAGCGGTTGGATTATCCAGCGTCTTAACAGTCTACTTGCCATATTCGTAGCACAGTAATCGAGGAGGTGCAGAACCGTGTTCTCTCGACCACCGCTTAAATTTACATCTAATTCAAGATTTTTGCGACTTGCTATGTCAACAAAAACGTTGTGTCTGTTGTCATCTTGTTGGATTGTGGTAATGTGATTCAGCTTGTCGCGTTGTGTTTTTGTGGCATATCGAATTAAACATCCTGCTGCTCCCAGAGCCAAAGATAAGTCGTTGCAACCAAAGCCGCTCAGATCCTTGGTATTGAATTGTTTGTTCAGAATCCTGCGTCCATTATCGATATCGAAGTCAAAAGGTGGTAGTAGTCGGGTAACCGCCGAAGATAAATTCATTTCTTCAGCAACCGTCTCCTCGATTAGCAATTCCGCTGGGGCGATCCGATGGAGCTCATTGGCTAGATTTTGTAAGCCGGTTATTTCTATTACTTTTAGACATCCCGAGCTCATGTCCAAGGATGCAATTCCAAATGAGTTACGTTTGCACGCAACAGCTGCCAAAAGACTATCGTTGCAATTGTCTAACAATGCTTCATCAGTGATGGTGCCAGGCGTTAACACGCGGGCAACTCTGCGCTCAAGAGGCCCTTTACTAGTTGAAGGGTCACCCACCTGTTCGCAAATCGCCACGGAGATACCAAGTCGAACTAATTTTGCTAGGTAGGTCTCCGCCGCGTGATATGGGATGCCTGCCATGGGTATCGGATGTCCATTTACCTTGCCACGCGCTGTAAGTGTAATATCTAAAAGTTCGCTGGTTCGTTTGGCATCATCGAAAAAGACCTCATAAAAGTCACCCATTCGGTAAAATAGAACATCTTTTGGGTGCTCCGATTTTATTCGAAGATATTGCTGCATCATTGGTGTATAACTATTGACTGTAAAATTCTCAAACATTTTATGTAATGATGGTATTTTAAAGTCCAACTTTAGCAGAGTTACGATGTTGATGTATCTCCTGTTACGTGTAATGTGTGAGATTAGTAATATAGAGCTAAGATTTAGGGGTACATGTTTTGAGTTACAATAGTTTTATGCAAAGTTCTTTGTCTACTCTAATCGATGCTTTCGATCGACGGCTTGTTCTCCGTGGTGAAACAATTACTGTAGTAGAATCGTGTACTGGAGGCGCTTTAGCGAGTGCGCTAACAGGCATAAGCGGGAGCTCACAATGGTTTCGTTTGGGACTTGTAACTTATGCAGACCAATTTAAAACGGAATTACTTGGTGTTTCGCAAGAAAGTTTGGAATCTGAGGGCGCCGTAAGTAGAACAGTGGTTCAAGAAATGGTGAAAGGTGCAATGAAGTTGGCGCGAGCTGACTATGGAATTGCCATTAGCGGAATTGCAGGACCTGGTGGTGGTACACAGGAGAAGCCTGTTGGTATGGTATGGTTTGGATTTGGATGTAACGGACATGTAGAGGCGGTACGGATGCAATTTTCGGGTGACAGAAATGCCGTAAGAGTTCAATCCGTTGAATTTTCGTTGCGAAAAATGTTGCAATTAATGGAATGATTAACTACTGTATAATCATACAGTTATTATTTTAAGTATCGGTTTGTAATTTGGATAAAGCATATTTACTTGAGTAGAGAATTGAGGTAACAGGAATGAATGTGAATAAAGAAAAAGCATTAGAAGTCGCACTTGGGCAGATTGAACGTCAGTTTGGAAAGGGGACGGTAATGCGTATGGGAGAAAATGATCGGCCGGCAATACCGTCAATTTCTACTGGTTCTCTTGGTCTTGATATTGCACTCGGGATAGGAGGTTTACCCAAAGGACGTGTTGTTGAAATATATGGTCCTGAATCGTCGGGTAAGACAACACTGACACTCCAGATCATTGCGGAGGCTCAAAAAAGTGGAGGCACTTGCGCTTTTATTGATGCAGAACATGCATTAGATCCAGCCTATGCTGAAAAATTGGGAGTCGTTGTTGATGATCTTATTGTCTCTCAACCGGATACTGGTGAGCAGGCTTTAGAGGTTACAGATATGCTCGTGAGATCGGGTGCGCTTGATGTTTTGGTTGTCGATTCGGTGGCTGCGTTGACTCCACGAGCAGAGATAGAGGGTGAAATGGGGGATCATCATGTAGGTCTTCAGGCGCGCTTGATGTCTCAAGCTTTACGCAAACTGACCAGTAACATCAAGAGTGCAAATTGCCTCGTGATTTTTATTAATCAGATCCGTATGAAAATCGGGGTCATGTTTGGAAGCCCAGAGACTACTACTGGTGGAAATGCTCTAAAATTTTATTCATCTGTGCGACTTGACATCCGAAGAACCGGAGCGGTTAAAGAGAGTGATGAGATTGTAGGAAACGAAACGCGTGTTAAAGTCGTGAAAAATAAGGTTTCTCCTCCATTCAAACAAGCGGAATTTCAAATTCTTTATGGGTCTGGTATTAACCACAATGGAGAACTTGTTGATCTTGGAGTAAAGCATAATTTCATAGATAAGTCAGGTGCATGGTATGCCTTCAGAGGGGAAAAAATTGGCCAGGGTAAAGCTAATGTGTGTAAATTTCTTAATCAAAACAAAGATATAGCGGATGAAATTGAGAGTTTAATTCGAAACAAAGAGCTTGGTGGACTTAAACCTGTCACGGATGATGTCCTAGCGGCTGAATGATTGTTTTGATTGCCCAGCAAACGTCTTAAACATCAGGCACACAAAAACTTTGGCTAGAGATACACGAAATTATCCTATGGATACAGAGCGTCGAGATTTGGTGAAAAATATTCGGCTGAGAGCGCTTAATTTGTTAGCTTTACGTGAACACACTCGTCAAGAATTACAGATAAAACTTGAAGCTAAATTTCATGATAAGGCTATCATTAGCCAATTACTAGATGAACTGGAGGCAACGCATATACAAAGTGATGAGCGTTATGCTGAGATGTTTCTTCGCAGTAGAGTGCGAAAGGGGCACGGACCGAACAGAATCAAGGTAGATTTAGACAAGAAAGGCGTCACTTCAGAACTATCTCATGCTTTACTGGGCTCGGACAGTGTGGACTGGAGGCGACTAGCGTTGACTGTACTGCAACGAAAATGTGGAGAAAAACTAGATCTAAGTAAAACAGATATTGCACGCAATGGACGTTTTTTGGCTCAACGAGGATTTTCTACAGAGCAAATTTATCAAGCTTTTAAGGACTACAATAATTCCAGACAGTAATGCGTTTTGCTTGTGGCTCACAGGCTCGATTTAAAGATATCCACCAGATAAGACTCTATCCAACTGTTTGCATTGAGGCTTTCTATGAACCCGCAGTGTCCCCCAAATGTTTGTACATCAATGTTCAGAAAGTTAGTCTTATTTATCTTGGTGATGTCATCGGTAGGGATCACTGGATCATCCATTGATGCAATCAGATAAGACGGAACAGGAAGTCCTGATAGCCTATCCTCGACGATTGAGTACGATGAAAAGTACTCATTTGGGGTAGAATAGGGTGTGAAGCGAGGAATGAAAACTGCATTGAGATCATCGAGAGACTTAGCTTTCTTCAGTTCTTCTCCGAAGTTATATTCGGGGAAAAACATTAATTTTGTTTTCAGGGAAGCTGACCATTTGCGAAAAAAATAATTTCTATATATAGATGGTGCGAGCCTGATGGCAATCATGGCGTTTATGGGATCTACAGGCGGAGAAATTGCGGCCACAGCGTTGAGCTTTAATTCATTACCGCGGTCAGTAGCTATCCGCAATGCAAAATTACCGCCGAGCGAGAAACCTGCTATAAACCGTTTCTTATACTCAAATTTTTGCAAGAACTGTTTTATTACATCGCTGACTTCCTCGGTCATTGTAGAGTTAAAAATGCCACGATTCATATGATGAGTATTTCCATGATCTCGAAAATTGAGTCGTAAAACATCGAAACCATGATTTAATAACGTGTTGGCAGTGGTCACTAAATAAGACGACTTGCTTGAGCCCTCCCAACCATGCAGTAACACTACGATCGCATTTTGGGAACAGTTACTTTTATCGAACTCACCCAAGAGATATGTTCCATCTGCAGCCCTAAGCACCATGGTTTTGCTACGAAAACGTTTTAATAGTAATTTAGCCTTTACCTTTCTCGGTCCAAGACTGTTCATTATGCTTTGCAAATGTGGGTTTCTTAGATATTTTGGGGGTAAAAATTTTATAGATTTCATTACTCTTACATTCGCAGTCAGATTAGTGAACGGATTGAGCGTATCTTGGAGGATACCCGAAAAAATTAAATATTTGAGGAGATGGATGTTTTAAGGCAACATCGTTAATTATGAAAATTTTTTCATCCTGGGTCAAAAAGATTGATAACGTTTTTTGCCATACCCAATGTATATTGCGCAAGAAGACGTTGTTATTATTTTTTATATCATCGGCGTTTGTTTCCGCAGATGGTGATTACCACTCCTATGCTGAGTTGTCGCTCACAGAAGAGTTGAGATCATTGGATGAATCTGACTTATCAAGTTTTGGTATTCGCAATAAATGCATCAGGAGAAACGCAATAAGATCAATTCGTTTTCAAGATGATCAGATAGCGATAATCAATGTTGGTCGAGGGAAAGAAATCGTCCTTTCATTAAGGCGTCCATGTGTCGGGATAAAGCGAAATGGGTTTATCTTCTCCCCCCGGTCTAATAAACTTTGTGAGAAATTTGATTACTTTGAAGTAATGGAAACTAATATGATTTGTCAAATTGATTCCATTCAGCCACACATCAGGTTAGAGAATGGGTATTAATAGTCTGCTTTTTCTAACAAAACGGTTTATTTGCATGTTTTTTCTGTGTAATAGTTTTATGTCAATTAGCGCAAGTCCCAATGATGACGATTCATCTGAGGTAACTTGGACAGGGAGTTGGCAGCAGGGTGGATTGCTTTTGGGTCAACTTGATCGCGGTTATCGAGCTTTTTACAAAGGATTTCCTCTCCAAGAGACAAAAACCGGGCAAATTTTGTTAGGACTTGGACGGGACGCTGACGGAATAGTTAATGTTGACTTTTTGAACTCCTCTGGAGAAAAAACCACGAGATCTTGGGAGGTCGAGAAACGAAAATATAAGGTGCAATACATCGAGGGGGTGAGACAAGACCGCGTCATTCCGCCGGAATCAGTCTCATCTAGAATCGGTAAGGAAGCGCAGCAGGTTCGCAAAGCACGGGCGCTCCGAAGTGGTAGTGAGGCGTTTCTTTCAGGGTTCGATTTGCCTTTAGTGGGCCCAATTACTGGTGTGTATGGAAGTTCCCGTATCTATAATGGGCTGCCGAGAAGCCCTCACTATGGGATTGATTACGCCGCCCCCCACGGATCAGATGTAAAGGCTCCCGGTTCAGGTGTTGTAACACTTGTACATAATGATATGTATTTTTCTGGGGGTACGCTTATCATTGATCACGGGATGGGCCTCAGCTCAACATTCTTGCATTTGAGCAGCATCTTGGTGCATGTTGGGGATTCTGTAAAGCTCGGTCAGGTTATCGCAGCAGTTGGCGCAAC
>DDII01000080.1:48838-53803 GCA_002338445.1 Cellvibrionales bacterium UBA1854
CACTCCCAGCAAAAAGATAGGTTTGCCGCAAACTAATTGTCTTTCCGCTTATGATTAAAGGCAGAAGGATGGTCAACTTAAATGTTTTTGATTAGACTAATGGAAATATGTTGATCTCGGATTACCATGGATAAGACGTTATTAAGTATTTTGGTGTGCCCGTTGAGCAAGACTTCATTGGTTTTCGATCCCGAAAAGATGGAGTTAGCGTGTACTGCGAGTGGTCTCGCTTACCCCATTCGAGATGGTGTTCCCATCATGCTGGAATCTGAGGCAAGACTCATGACAGCAGACGAAAAACTTGCCAAAATGGACTTTCACAAGGACTAATACCGGATGGGATATTTCTAATCATGTCAGAGCGTTCACATACATTGTTCACACGAATCATAAACAGAGAACTTCCTGCAGATTTTGTATACGAGGATGATAATTGCGTGGTCATTAATGACATAGCGCCTCAGGCCAATGTGCACATGTTGGTAATTCCTCGGAAACCAGTGAAAAGACTTGTTGATGCTGACCTTGAGGATAAAAAGCTTCTCGGACATTTGCTTTGGGTTGCTGGAGAGGTGGCGCGTCGGACTGGTGTAGGTGATGCTTTTCGTGTCGTAATAAACAATGGTGCGGATGCTGGACAGACGGTTTTTCACTTGCACCTCCATGTGCTTGCAAGCTCAAAGTTCAATGAGTTAAATGTAGCCGTACCGTGATTTTTGGGTTGGAACTGCAATGTTAGAACTATTATGAATACCTCTGAGATACGCACTGCGTTCTTAGAATTCTTCGGGGGTCGTCACCATGATATTATTCCTAGTAGTACTCTAGTTCCGCAAAATGATCCAACACTGCTATTTACTAACGCTGGCATGGTGCAATTTAAAGATGTTTTCTTGGGGTATGAGCACCGAAATTATAAACGGGCGGTGTCGTCGCAGCGATGTGTTCGAGCGGGCGGAAAACACAATGATCTCGAGAACGTGGGTTATACAGCGCGACACCATACTTTTTTCGAAATGCTCGGAAACTTCAGTTTTGGCGAATATTTTAAGCGAGAGGCAATTAAATACGCGTGGGAATTTTTAACCGTCGTACTTAAATTGCCACCAGAGCGATTATGGGTGACTGTTCACGTTAGCGATGATGAATCCGCTGAAATTTGGATAAATGATGTTGGCATAGATCATAAAAGGCTATCGAGATTAGATGAAGATAATTTTTGGCAGATGGGTGACACTGGCCCCTGTGGTCCATCAAGTGAGATTTTCTGGGACCATGGAGATAGTGTTCCCGGTGCACCGCCTGGTGAGGAAGGCGGTGACTTGGATCGGTATATCGAAATCTGGAACCTCGTTTTTATGCAATATGACCGAGATATCAATGGTAATTTGACGCCGCTACCAAAGCCAAGTATCGATACAGGAATGGGACTTGAACGAATCGCAGCTGTCCTACAGGGAGTTCACAGTAACTATGAAATTGATTTATTTCAGGAATTAATTGCGGCAATTGCGGTCATATTAGAGTGCAAAGATAGAAGTGATGATTCGCTTAAAGTTATTGCGGATCACAGTAGGGCATGTGCGTTTTTGGTTCTAGATGGTGTTGTTCCTTCCAATGAGGGACGAGGTTATGTTTTGCGTCGGATCCTGCGCAGAGCTCTCAGACATGGTCATAAGCTTGGTGCATCAGGTCTATTTTTTCATAAGCTTACTCCTAAGATAGTCGAGATAATGGGTTCAGCATACCCTGAGTTACAGGTTAGGCGAGAGTATATCGAACGTGTCATCCATATGGAGGAGGAGCAGTTTGCTCGTACTCTTGAAAAAGGTATGGCCGTTTTAGAGACAGCGTTAGAGACTTTGAGTAATAAAGTGGTCTCAGGAGATATAATTTTTCAATTACATGACACCTATGGGTTCCCTGTTGACTTAACAAATGATATTGCTCGTGAAAGAGATCTAGAGCTTGATATGGTCGGCTACCACAAACTCATGAAGCGCCAACGTGGACTCGCGCGTGACTCCAGTAAGTTTAGAGTAGACTACGCTGATAACGTTACTTTAAGTAGCCCAACCGAATTCTTGGGCTATGAAACTCTGGATGCATATACTCTTATATCAGCTATACAGCGATCGGGGGATCTTGTTGATGTGGCCTGTCAGGGTGACGAAGTTGCGATTGCGCTGAAAGCTACAACATTTTATGCGGAAGCCGGAGGTCAAGTTGGCGACAGTGGGCAGATAATTGGGGATAATTGTATTTTAGAAATAGATAATTGCTTAAAGATTGGGAATAGCCACATCCACATAGGCCGAGTGGTCAGTGGTGAGATAGCCCTTGGAGATAGTGTAAGGTCGGTAGTTGATCAACAAAAACGACATGCTATATGTCAAAATCACTCAGCTACACACTTACTTCATGCATCTCTTCGAAACTTTTTAGGCGAACATGTAGTGCAACGGGGCTCATTAGTTGATAGTCAGCGTCTTCGCTTCGACTTTTCTCATTTAGATTCTCTAAGTAATCAGCAGTTGAGAGAAATTGAGATAAGTATTAATAATCAGATCATTGACAACGTTGATGTTGAAATTCGCCATATGTCTTTAGAAATAGCTCGAGAGAGGGGTGCAATGGCTTTGTTTGGCGAAAAATATGGGGATATTGTTCGCGTAGTTCACATTGGGGGTGACCACTCCGTGGAATTATGTGGCGGAACCCATGTTAATTGTTCCGGAGAAATTGGGCTAATTAAGATTGTTGGAGAATATGGTATTGCATCAGGAATTCGTCGTATTGAAGCGCTCTCGGGTATTAGAGCGCTGGAGTGGTGTAATGATAATGAACAAATTTTGGATGATTTGGCAGATAATTTACAAACTGGTAGGCGCGAACTGATTAGTAGAGTGAAAAGTTTGATGTCAGAGAACAAGCAACATCTTAGGGAGATCAGATCGTTAAAAGCAAAATTGGTCAGTCTTGAAGTCGGAAGCGTAGTGAAGCAATCTCGGGAGGTGGCTGGAATATCAGTATTGGTGAAAATTATCCAAAATACAGACTCCAAAGGATTGAGAGATTTCGCCGATCAGATACGTTCTAGGTTGGACAGGGGAATATTCGTCTTAGCATCAGTTGAGGGGGAGAGGGCATTATTATTAGCTGGAGTGACACGTAACCTCATTGATTCGTTTAACGCTAGTGATATCCTTAAGTATATTGCGCATCAGGCCGATGGAAAGGGCGGTGGAAGGCCTGATCTGGCACAAGGATCAGTTGGAGATGTCACGAAATTGGGTCCGGCAATGGAATCTCTGTTCGATTGGATTGAGGCCACAGTTTAATTACTTTGTTAGAGATGGCTAAAAGTCACGTTAAAATTACTCTGGAAAAGTACTCTCAGTGAAGTTGATCGTTCAAAAATATGGTGGCACATCGGTTGGCTCTATCGACCGGATCAAGGCAGTAGCCCAGAAAGTATACTCAAGTCATCGAAGTGGTGTAAAAACAGTAGTAACCTTGTCAGCCATGAGCGGTGAGACAAATCGCCTTATCGAGCTTGCGTCGCAATTTCATAATGATCCAAATCCGAGGGAGTTGGATGCACTGCTTTCAACAGGAGAGCAAGTATCAATTTCGTTACTATGCTTGGCTTTACAAAATCTTGGTGTAGAGGCCAAGTCTTACACTGGTAGTCAAGTGCGGATCTCAACCGATAGCGCCTTTGGTAAGGCTCGCATTGAGAGCATTGATGCAGACCGTATTAGAGAGGATTTGGATTCAGGTCTTGTTGTTGTTGTGGCAGGCTTTCAGGGTGTGGACGAGCAAGATAATATTACAACACTAGGTCGGGGTGGCTCGGATACTACCGCAGTGGCATTAGCCTCAGTACTTAGTGCTTATGAATGTCAAATATTTACCGATGTTGATGGGGTATACACGACTGACCCGCGTATTGTTCCAGAGGCTCGAAGGCTTAATGAGATAACATTCGAGGAAATGATTGAAATGGCGAGCCAAGGGTCTAAAGTACTTCAAATTCGTGCGGTTGAATTCGCAGGCAAATACAATGTGCCGCTCCGTGTGATGTCAAGCTTCGTCGACGGCCCCGGCACACTAATTACACTTGAGGATAAGGATCATATGGAAAAACCAGTGGTTTCAGGTATTGCTTTCAATAGAGACGAAGCTAAATTAACGATTCGAGGGATACCCGATCAACCAGGTGTTGCGGCTAAAGTTTTAGTTCCCATCAGTGAGACAAATATTGAAATTGATGTAATCGTACAAAACGTGGCTAAAGATAATTCTGCGGATATAACCTTTACCCTTAATAAGAACGATTTGCGTCGTGCAGAATCTATTCTTAAGGCAATCGCAGATGACTTGGGGGCAAAGGAAGTTACTGCAGATGCTAAAATCGCAAAGGTATCCATCGTTGGGGTTGGAATGCGATCTCACGCTGGTGTGGCGGCTAGAATGTTTTCATGTTTGGCCAGTGAGGGAATTAACATACAGCTTATCACCACCTCAGAAATTAAGATTGCGGTCATTGTTGAAGAGCGATATTTGGAATTAGCCGTGAGGGCTCTTCACACAGAGTATAATCTTGAGAAATCACCGGTGCTTTAACAATATTTTTAACACTCTTTCTTATCGAGTATGGAGTTTACTTGCTATTTTTTCGGAGGGAAGCTCCACAGCTCCCCGAGATATGTGCTATTTTTTTCTTCATAAAAACATTAAACTTGAACACTGCTAGCTAGTTCATACATTATTTGAATTCAAATGAGTGTTTTCTTGGAGAGGTGGCCGAGCGGCTGAAGGCGCTCCCCTGCTAAGGGAGTAAGGGGGATAACCTCTTCGTGGGTTCGAATCCCACCCTCTCCGCCACACTCCATCAAATCAGGTCATCTTTACGCCAAGCATATCCCATTCTTATCCCTGTATTTGTGGGATAATCCTGGC
>DDII01000071.1:0-206 GCA_002338445.1 Cellvibrionales bacterium UBA1854
ATCCAGCTGAGCTACGAGTGCGTAGGATCAATCAAAATCTTACTTACTATAGTTTAGGCTGGAAATTCAGTCAATTATCTGGTTTTTTTGTGTGTAAAACTTATTTAAGACTAATAATTATTCTTGTCGATAAACTTGTCGGATTCTCTCTTCTACTAAATTCAGTGTGCTCCGTGTGAGTATTCATGTTATCTAAACATTTTAGA
>DDII01000071.1:527-809 GCA_002338445.1 Cellvibrionales bacterium UBA1854
AGCTGCACTACAAAAACTTCCGTCTATCTGTCTCAGTTCCGCACTCATAGATCCCGAGCTCACAGGTATTGTGCGCTGGTTTTATGATCAATGCAGACATTTGACTCGAAAGGATGGTAGAACGCGAGGTTTTCCATAACTTCAGAGCAAAATATTTCACACAGTGCAGGACTGACTGTGCAGATTCGCCACTGAAGGAAAATTTATGATTCAAATTTATATTTGGGATCTGGCTTTAAACTAGATGCAACGAAGTCCGTATTGATTACGGCGGCGTTGAAT
>DDII01000071.1:1111-22376 GCA_002338445.1 Cellvibrionales bacterium UBA1854
GATTACGGCGGCGTTGAATAGCCACTATCGATCGCAGCTAACCATACTCGGCCCAAAACCATAGTAATCACTGATTGTGTGTCAGCGGGATTGGCTAAAGGTTCGCCGATAGTCAAATGCATCTTTATGAGTTGGAGGCGCTGTCAATGGGTTTGTGCCATAGACTCCGTTGGCGGGCACAACTTTAGGTCGCGCTCGACAAGAACCGCTTCATGCTGGTTTTTAGATAGATCTCCATTGTTAGATCGAGAGGAACTGGCGAGTGTAATTTGACCGTGCATAGTCCTTGAATACGCTTTGATACAACAACACTTTTATAACCTCTGAGAGCAGAAAAAGGTATCCCGCAAATCTATCTATTAACGATATTTTTTTCGCCTAAATTAACCTTTTAAAAAAGCGATTTCTAGGTAGTTGTTTTGATCACTTGGTGGGAACCTCTGCGATAAAGACACCTCGCGTTGGGGGTGGGTAACCCTCCAGCGTTCTGCCACTTCCATCTTTCATAATGAAGTCCTCGAGCGATTGATATGTCATCCATGGAGTTTTACGTTGCTCACTAGTGCTAGTTATGGAAACATCAACCATCCTTACTTCTTTGAAACCCACGCTGCGTAGCCACGAGATCAGCGTTTTAGCGCTGGGTATAAACCACACGTTTCGCATTTTTGCATAACGACCCTTCGGAATGAGTGAGCATCCTAATTTGCCCTCGATTATTAGCGTTTCTAGGATAATTTGTCCGCCTGGTCGCAGGAGATCGAAGAGCTGCTCGAGATGGCCGAGTGGTGATTTTCGATGATACAAAACACCCATTGAGAAAACGCTGTCAAAAGCGCGTAGGTTTGTTGGAAGATCTTGGATACCAATTGGCAGGACGTCAATTGGTAAGGAATTCCTTGTGAAATGCTTCAGTGCGAGAAATTGGCATACAAACTTTGCAGATGGATCGATACCGATTACTCGCTCCGCACCGGCTCCCAACATTCGCCAGCAATGGTAGCCGTTACCACAACCTACGTCTAACACTAATCTTTTCTCCAATGAGTGAATGTGACTCGCTATGCGGTTCCATTTCAGGTCAGAGCGCCATTCACTATCAATATCAATTCCAAACAAGGAAAAAGGCCCCTTTCTCCAAGGGTGAAGTGTCATCAAGGTTTTTTTAAATTCGTCATGAGGAATAGCCAATTGATTTGCATTACCGATACATACCCCAGAGTTGAGATTTACTGGATCACCAACTATGTTAGGCAATTTGTCAAGGCATTCAAGCCATATTGGAAGGTCTCCCCACCGAGTGGTGTTAAACTTTTCATCTATTAACTTTGGCAAACAGTTTGCCAGTCTCGACAATATTGAGTCATTCATCCAATCTTGTAAGTTTTTGTAGTAGTGCATCTGTGCTATTAATCTCCCAATACTGCAAGAATAGTTTATATGTTTTATAGTTACTTTTTTTGTGGAAAGACTTCAAATAATTTTATGGAAAAAGACAAAATCCTTGTCGTAGAAGAGAAGATTGCATACCTAGAGCTTGCCAACTTTCAGTTGGAAGATGAGGTTTATAGACAAAAACTTGAGATCGATGCGCTGACAACCTCACTGAAATCGTTAAGAACCATTGTAGAGCATCTTGATGGCAAGGTACCGAGTGAAAATCCGTCCACTTCGGATTTTCCACCGCATTATTAGTGAAGTTGCGAGATATTTGACATCGGGAGTTTTTACCCCGGTTATCAAATGAGATTTTTTCGTACAAAGAGATGGAGGAGGTTTCATGGTTGAACCAAAAGTACAGCTTTTAACGTGCATTGATGATGTTTTTGCTGAGCAAAAGAGATACTCCATTGAACTAAGAGAAGGTGATTATGGGGCACGTTTAGCGGTTTTGGAGCGTTTTGAAAATGTTTTTAAGTCGTCTTATGAGGAGCTTTATGCGGCAGCATTTGCAGATTTTTCGAAGCCTGCATCAGAGGTAGATGTTACTGAGATACTTCCGATTGTTTCGGAGTTAAAACTTGTAAAGAAGAACCTTAAGAGATGGATGAGGGCAGAGCGTGTTTTACCCACGCCGATGCTTTTTGGCACTTCCTCCGAGATCGTTACCGAACCAAGGGGGGTCTGTCTCATTGTATCCCCTTGGAACTATCCATTTAATCTCACTTTTTGTCCCATGATTTTAGCACTCGCAGCCGGAAACACGGTGATTCTGAAACCCTCTGAGGTGACGCCATTCATGTCGGCCGTGATCGTAAATATTGTGAATTCAGTTTTTGAGAAAAAAGAGGTTGCAATCTTCGAGGGTGACGAGACTATCGCTGGATATCTGACCAGCCTTCCATTTGATCATATTTTTTTTACAGGGAGTCCAAATATTGGCAAAAAGGTTATGGCGTCGGCTGCAAAGAATTTGGCCTCAGTGACTCTTGAATTGGGAGGTAAAAGTCCCGTAATTGTAGATGACACTGTCCACCTGAAGAGAACCGCAGAAAAAATTGTGTTCGGCAAGTTCTGCAATAACGGACAAACATGTATTGCACCGGATCATTTGTACGTAAAAAATTCAATTTACGATGATCTTGTGAGTCTTCTTAGCGATTGTATAAAGCGACAATATGGTCCGCTGGATAAACTTCACGAAAATCCAGATTACTGTCAGATTGTTAATGATGCCCATTTCAGGAGGCTTGAGCACTTGCTGGACGACGCACTAAAACACGGTGCAGAGGTGTTGGTTGGCGGGCGGGCTTGCTCACAGAAACGTTTCATGCAGCCAACATTGTTAACAAATCTAAGTTGTGGTTGCGATCTAATGAATGAGGAAATATTTGGACCTATATTGCCGATTATAAGATATGACTCAATAGAATCGGTCTTACAAGAACTTTGCGAAAGGCCAAAACCACTTGCGCTATACATCTTCAGTAGTGATCGTGACTTTCAGAACAAGGTTGTGCGGAGGACCAGCGCTGGAGACACATGCATAAATCAGATTGCTATTCATTTTTTACATGAAAAGCTTCCTTTTGGTGGCGTCAACCAAAGCGGCCTGGGCAAGACCGGAGGGAAATGGGGTTTCGACACTTTTTCACACAAGCGTAGTGTCCTCAAAGACAAGTTTACTCCCTTTGCCTTTTTGACGCCTCCTTACAAGCAATCTATGCGAGGTGCTATAAGAGGCCTCATAAGACATTTTTTTTAAATTATTTAGCGGGGAATAGTTTCTTGGAATGTCACTTGAAAACATACATAGAACAAAAATTATAGCACTGGAACCATATACGGGGTTCTGAGAAACCAATTTTTTTTAATCTATTGACGTGTTCGTCAACCGTTTCGGGCACCAAAACGTCTTCAATTGCCTCCCGTTTTTGTCTTATTTCTAAATCACTATACCCTCGTTGGCGTTTAAATTGATGGTGAAGTTTCACCATTTTGTGATCTATTCTGGGCTCTTTGAAGCAGATTTTTTCTGAAATTATAAGACAGCCACCAGGTTTTAAGCCTTTGAATATTTTGGTGATCAGGGCGCGTCGCTCACTTACCGAAATAAACTGTAGGGTGAAATTCAGTGTGGCGAATGATGCATTATTTATGGAGGTTAGGCGAATATCACCGTTAATTAAGGAGATGGAAGTGTCAGATCGGATACCGTTCGTATTGATTTTTGCCTGACTTAACATTGCCTCGGAATTATCAATAGCGATAATGCTTACGTTTTCCACATTTACGTTTCTAGCAACCTCTTGAGTGGTTGCACCTAGAGAGCAACCTAGGTCGTAACAGTTAGAGTTAGGTTGGACAAACTTAGCCGCTAGTTTACCACTTTGACGGATGATTATTTTATATCCCGGTATGGAGCGGGAAATCATGTCGGGGAAAACTTTCGCGACCCGTTTGTCAAACGTAAAGTTATTAACATTTTGTTTTTCTTGAAATAGGAGATCCCGTCTATTATTTTTCAAAAAAAAGATCTCCGTTAGTTCGCGCTTTTATAAATTCTTTATTTCCAAGTTCAACTGTTTTGCAGACTGTGCGCTTGTTATAACCGAAGTGATGCCGGTTTGAGGTGTCAAATATTTTGCACATGCTTTCTTTATGGCTTCTTCAGACACATTTAGAACGCGTTCACGGAAGTCCAAAAGAGATGACTTGTTTCTACCATTGAGCTCCCGATGGAATGCGGAAATTGCTTCACTTACAGGTGTGCCCGGTTTGTCGAGGGTACTTATCACCCCAAGTATTGATTCCTCAATTTTTTCAAAGCTTATTGGGTTACTCAGAACCCACTGAACCGATTCATCAAAGTCGTTTAGTGTGTCTTTTAGTCGAGGGTCTCGGTAAGAAAAAAATCGGAACGCTCCAGAGTTGTTGTCTTGGCCAGCACCACTGCCATATGCACCGCCCTGCTCTCTAATTTTTCGATGCAGAAAACCGTTCCTGAGAATTCCACCGAGCACAGTAAGGGCGGCTGCGTCCTCATGTGTAGAGGCCACCGTAGGAAATGCCATTGCACAATAATTTACTTGGGTGTTGGTAGTCCAGCATAAACTTTTTGGACGCAAATCGTAAGGATAGCACATAATATTTTCAGGAGTGATGGGGTCAATTCCATCTTTTGACCTAAATGTGCTTTCAATATGGGAGATAGACTCGAGGATTTCCTCGGACTCCGCCACAATCAAGAACTGACAATCTTGATTTATTACTTGCGAATGTATGCTGGCAAGTTTATCAGCAAGCTTGGATAACTCTTTAGGGTCATCGATTAATTTGTCTAGCTCTTTAATGTGCGAAACTGCAGTGAGGCCGCTCCAGCGCTGATTTAAGTGCGCGCTTGCCGAGAGCCCGCTTGCTGCCGATGCCATTGCAAGCGCATGCCCGTTGCTAACCACAGAAGATTCTCTTTGATTTTTAATTTGCGACACTAATTCTTTAATGCGAGAGAGCTCGTTAAATCGTACTCCGTAAATCGATTCTTGAAAGAATTCGGTAATGGGCACCTGATTCTTCACAAGTCCTTTGACTGTGTAACACAAATTGCCCCGCAACATGGTTAGGTCAGATTTGTCTGTTCTCACATCTGCTGATGCTGCATAACTTCCCACTAATGTTGCTTGCCATTGCTGGGTCTCTTGGTAGGTCCTGTTGCCAACACCAAGCTGAGTTACGCATGCTGTGTAGAGTGGTATTAGGTCGATAAATTGTTCCTCAAGAGCTGGAACCGGCAAGATCGCCTGTTGATAGACAAGTCCATTTGTTCCGGCTTGGTAGGCAGTGATCGGGATTGCTTTTTTAAGTAACGGCATTTTTTTGGAATAGGAAATTTCTTTGGGGATATCCTCAATCCCAACTTTTGGAAGGAGATTTGCGTTCTCGCTAGCCTCCTGCCTGCTTTGCAGTGCTTTGGCTTGATCAATGATGGCTTTTTTTTCTAATGTGGTTAGCTTATTTTGTATGGTTAGGAGCCTTTCTCTTTCTGCGGCCTCTCGCTGATCTGCGAGTGTTCCATCTGGCGGCATTACTAGTCTAATCCGGTGGGGATTCTCGAGGAGAAGTGTTCGGACAAGGGTTTTGATAAATTCAGGTTGTTTTATTTGTTCTCTGAGTTTCTTCAGGGTTGGCTCCAAATCTAAAAGCGCGACTGGGTCGCCGCGGTGGGTTGCGCTCGTGAGCGCCCTTAAAGCAAGGTTAAGACCAAATGGGAGACGACCAGCAGAGATCTCTCGTTGTTGCAAC
The DNA here is from genome assembly GCA_002338445.1 of Cellvibrionales bacterium UBA1854. Taxonomy (GTDB): domain Bacteria; phylum Pseudomonadota; class Gammaproteobacteria; order Pseudomonadales; family Porticoccaceae; genus TMED48. The sequence continues at coordinate 6,854 of DDII01000071.1, forward strand.
TCGAGCTGATGAAGGCTCGCAGCGATCTGTTCCTCCTCCAAGCCATTTTCGGCAACGTTTTTAAGGACATCGAGTATTGCTTGTTCTACTGAATCGGCAAAGAACTCCTCAGAGCCTTCAATACCGCAGGCAAAGCATAACTGTTTTTGTGAGTCTTCGAGACCGCAAAGCGGTGATGGGGAAGTGCCAAACTCACTAGTCTCTAACGCCTGCATTAGTGGTGATCCACTATGATCCAAAAGGACGCTCGAGAGGAGTCGAGCCTGCATAGTTTCCTCTAAATTTGTGCTATCGCCTAAGAGCCAAGCAATGATAACGTGTGTTTTTTTATCCGATGGCTCACTAGGATTTGATGCATATCCCTCCACGAACTGTTTCGGCGCTTCGTAACGTTCTTCATCTTTAACTGCGATGTGACAATTTAACCGTTCAAAACGACTTAACGCTAAAGCGTCAAATTTTTCTTGATGTTCGGCCGCTGGTATGTTCCCGTACGTAATAAATATTGAATTACTTGGGTGATAGTGGACCCTGTAAAATTCTTTGAATTGATCATATGTTAAATCAGGGATTCTTGTCGGATCCCCACCGCTGTTGTGGTGATAAGTATTTGTTGGGTAGAGGAATTTGCAAGTAGTTTGCCAGAGGGTAGAATTAATTGAACTCATTGCACCTTTCATTTCATTAAAAACGACTCCCTTGAAAGTCAGCGGTGTGTTGCAGTCCTCAGCATTTGAAAATTCTAATCGATGGCCCTCTTGGGCAAAGTCTAGGGGATCAAGTCGAGCAAAAAATACAGAATCCAGATAGACTTTCAGCAGGTTGTCAAAGTCCTTCCGGTTCTGACTGGCGAACGGATATGCAGTCCAGTCAGAGCTTGTAAAAGCGTTCATAAATGTGTTTAGTGAACGCCGGATCATCATAAAGAAAGGATCACGAACAGGGTATTTTTCGCTCCCGCACAAGGCCGTGTGTTCCAGAATGTGAGCGACACCGGTGGAGTCCTCTGGCACCGTCCTCAGGGCCACCATAAAGACATTTTCTTTATTATCGGCCTTCAAGTGAATGTGCTGAGCTTTTGTTGTAATATGCGTGTATTCCTCAAAGTCAATATTTAGCCCAGTAATAGCTTTTGCGCGCTTGAGTTCAAAGCTGTGATGTGATTTGGTTCCCATGAATTTTGTAAGCTCCAGAAATTGCTCTAAATAACTTTTATTCGCGTATAGTGTACGTTATTTTGTGGCCACAGGTTATATAAAATAACTCATCCTAGAGGATGAGTGGAACAATTGCCCTATTGTCATGGATATCGAACTCATGAACTTAAAGTGGTCATCAACAAGCCCAACTTGAGAGATAGTAGTGATAAATTATAGAGCCCCGCTAGAAGACTTGGATTTTCTTTTTCATGATGTAATGAAGATGCAAGAAAATTTTTTGCAAGTCCGTGAGGGAGAGGTTGTAACCCCCGATGTTGTTACGAGTATTTTCATGGAGGCGGGGAAGTTTTGTGAGAGTGAATTATCACCGATCTATCAAACCGGCGATTTGGGTTGCGTTTGGCAAGACGGCAACGTAACTACCCCAGAAGGCTTCCGAGAGGCATACTCCGCGTTTATTGCCGCTGGTTGGACTAGTCTGAGCGGTGATCCCGCTTATGGAGGGCAGGGATTACCATCTTCAATTATGATTGCTATAAATGAGATGTTGGCCGGTGCTAATTGGGCTTGGTCTATGTATCCCGGTTTGAGTGAAGGCGCAATCGCAACATTGGAAGCTCACGGAAGCGCAGAGCAAAAAGAAGAGTATTTACACAAACTGATTTCTGGAAGATGGAGCGGTACTATGTGTCTTACAGAGTCCCACTGTGGCACCGATTTAGCGCAAATAAAGACCAGAGCAGAGCCTGTCGATGACGGTAGTTATCTTGTTACGGGCACTAAAATATATATCTCGGCTGGCGATCACGATTTGACCGAAAACATAGTTCACATTGTGCTTGCCAAACTCCCTAATTCTCCTAAAGGCACCAAAGGTATTTCTTTGTTTTTGATCCCGAAGTTTTTACCAACTGCAAATGGAACTGCCGGAGTTCGAAATAATGTTAATTGTGGCTCAATAGAAAAAAAGATGGGTATTCATGGTAGTGCGACTTGTGTTCTTCACTTCGATGGGGCAAAAGGCTTTTTGGTGGGCAATCCCCACGAGGGTATGAGTGCTATGTTCACCTACATGAATGTGGCACGCATTGGCACAGCGGCCCAGGGCGTAGCTGCTGCAGAACTATCTTATCAAACAGCTGCTGCTTATGCGAAGGACCGACTTGCAATGCGTTCCATATCAGGTATAAAAAATATTGATGGTCCTGCAGATCCTATTATCGTTCATCCTGATGTACGACGAATGTTGCTGACTCAAAGGGCCATAGCTGAGGGTGGTCGGGCTATGGTGGTGTATGCCAGTCAATTTGCAGATGTGTATAGAGCGGGAATCACTGAAGTATCAAGGATGGAGGCTGAGAGTAGACTAGGGTTTTGTACGCCAATTTTGAAGGGGTTTTTGACAGAGCAAGGTTTTATGTGTGCGAGTTTGGGTGTGCAGGTGTTTGGTGGTCATGGATATGTGAAGGAGTGGGGTGCGGAGCAAATTTTACGGGACAGCAGGATTGCAATGCTTTACGAGGGAACCACTGGTATTCAGGCACTTGATTTGATTGGTAGAAAAGTCCTTTTGGATGAATTTTCTCAGTTAAAAGTATTTACCAGAGAAATTCTGGCATTTTGCGCGGAATTTCTCCCCTGGAAACGCAATCAATACACTTTCAAAATGTTTCGAAAGATTTTAGTTTTGGCTAGGCTAACAATAAGGTGGCGTTATCTGGCAATTCGGATCGGGTTGCGCGCTAAACGTGATGCGGATTATGTAGGTGCAGCCTCGGTTGATTTTTTAATGTACTCTGGTTATGTGTATATGGCGTATATGTGGTCCAAAATGAGCCTAGAAGCGCACAAGAAATTATCTTTATGCCAAGGTAATAGACAATTTTTGCAAGCAAAACTCCACACATCCGATTTTTTTTTCGCGCGAGTACTTCCAATGGCAGATTCACACTCCAGAAGCTTAATGGCTTGTACCGGTTCATTGATGAACATGCCGGAATCGTCCTTTTAAGAGAAGCAAGGTGGATGGTGTGCTGCCAGGAAAGAAAATTTGGTTTAACCTTCTGATATTTGAGAGCGCATAGTTTTGGATAACAGCAAAAGTGAATTATCTTCGAGGTCGCCAACAAATGATTCTGTTGATTGCAGCATTGGAGAGACGTTCGGTGAGTTGTTTGGGGAAGTTGTTCAACCGTTAGGAGATAAGGGTGCCACATTCTTAAGATCTACCTCAAAAAAGACTCCAGGAATGGCTGTGCGTCACAAGCATGCCCAGGAAGACATGATTGTCGATGCCAATTTTCTGGACCCCCTCACGTCCATTGTTGACATAGAGCCACCAGAAATAATTTCTTATTGCAGGGCTGGAGTTCAACATGGAGTCTTCAAAAAAATGCGTCTTGGCAAATATGATTTGCAGGCGCGACTGGATCTTCATCGTTATTCAGTGGAACAGGCGCGCAGTGCTGTCTGGAAGTTTATAGGTGATTGCCGGCAGAAAGGAGCAAGATGCGCACTCATTATTCATGGCAAGGGTAAGCTTAAGCCTGCAGTTTTAAAGAGTTGTATAAACCACTGGCTAAGACAGCTTCACGATGTGCTTGCATTTCATACTGCGCAAAAACATCATGGTGGTGCGGGTGCCACTTATATCCTTATAAAGAAGGGCTTGCATTCCCGAGAATTGACAGCTGAAAAACTTGACCAATCACGGCGTAAAAGATCATTTGATTCTTGAGTCTTGTCTTGTTTTGAGGCTCATGTTCGACGTGAAGGGGACAAAAAACTATTTTTTTGGAGCATAGATTTTGAATCCATTTTTAATTTCACTTACTGAGCGAGGACTCATGCCGGATTGGTTGATCCGAATCGGAATTCGTAACCTTTTAGAGCAACGTATTGATGAGCTCACAGGGGACACGATAGAGTGCTTGTGCCGAGGTAAACAGCGTTTTATAGAAAGTCAAGAAACTTCTGCGGTTGCTCTTCAGACCGAGGCTGCTAATGAGCAGCACTATGAGCTGCCCGCAGAGTTTTTCGAGAGAGTTTTGGGCATCCACTTGAAATACAGCTGTGGCTATTGGACTAAAAACACGAGAACCCTGAGTGAATCCGAGGATTTAGCACTTGAGAAAACCTGCGTTTTTGCTAGGATCAAAAATGGGCAAAAAATACTTGAACTAGGATGTGGTTGGGGTTCTCTAACTCTTTTTATGGCTGAGAGATATCCGGAAAGTTATATTACCGCAGTATCTAACTCTTTGTCGCAAGCACATTATATCCGAAGTCAGCTGGAGAGCCGATTGTTAACAAATGTTGAAGTGATGACTGCGGATATGAATGTTTTTGATGCGCAGAATAGCCACTTCGATCGAGTAGTGTCTGTGGAAATGTTTGAACATATGCGTAATTATTCTCTTCTATACGAACGGATATCATCGTGGCTTTTGCCAGGTGGTCTCTTTTTTAAACACATTTTTGTTCACCGGTCAATGCCATATCTGTTTGAGGTAAGGGACAGTAACGACTGGATGAGCAAATATTTTTTTTCTGGTGGAATGATGCCTTGTGATGACTTGCCATCGCGGTTTCAGCGTCATTTAACACTTGTAGATCGAGTAGTATGGGATGGGCAAAATTATCAAAAGACATGCAACACATGGCTTGATAACATGGACTCAAATAAGTCGGAGCTCTTTCCGGTGTTGCAAAACGTCTATGGTCACTCTGAGGCAAACCTTTGGTGGATTCGTTGGCGTATTTTTTTCATGGCCTGTGCGGAACTATTTGGATTTCGTGGTGGTAGAGAGTGGTGGGTGTCGCATTATTTGTTTGAGAAAAAATGCTGATGTCCGTGTTGTTTATTGCTTCTCAAATCGTATAGGAGGATTCAACTGGTTAGCGAATGCTTAAGTTGGGTGGTCAAATCCATAACAATGATCATTGCTATCTCAGCTATGACATCAATTGCTGTTTCAGATGCTATACGACAATGGAACTTCGATGTATTTTTAGATGAAAAAAAAATTGGGTCTCACAAGTTTTTTGTGGAACAGGTTGAGGAAGATTACCGAGTAGCTTCATCTGCGCATTTTAAGTTTAAGTTGTTTTTTTTTATACCGATTACTTATCGCCACAATTCAACCGAGCTTTGGCGAAACGGCTGCTTGACATCTTTAGAGAGTGTTACGGTGCGCCGGGGCAAGGATACCAGGGTATCTGGTACAAGCATTGGAAATATATTTTTGGTCTCACGTGATGGCGAGACCCACAAAATCGGTAATTGTGTGAGGAGCTTTGCATACTGGAATCCATTCTTTTTGACACATGAGTTTTTATTGAATGGTGAAACAGGGGAATACCTTCCAGTAACGCTGGCCAAGAAAAATACAATAGAAGGATTAATAATAACGATCAAACCGCCGAGTGGCGAGTTAATCTTGAAGTATAGTGAGGATGGGAAGTGGATGGCATTAGAAGCACAAGTGAAGGATGTGGGAACAATGAAATATGTTTTGGTCGAATGAACCTGCCGAAAATTAGTCTCCCAACATTGCTCTTGGTCTTGGTGTTTGGGTGTTTGGGGTGCAGTGCAGTAGATGAAATAAAGACTGAATCTTATGTTGACCTAGAACGTTTCATGGGACAGTGGTATGTTGTGGCTAGTATTCCGACATTTTTTGAAAAAGAAGCACATAATCCGAAAGAATCTTATCGACTTAACGATGACGGTACAATTGCCACCACGTTCACATTTAACAGCGGCGCCTTAAACGGATTCCAAAGAGCTTTCTACCCAACAGGCTTTGTCCGAGATACTCGGAGCAACGCGGTTTGGGGAATGCAATTTGTTTGGCCTATTAAAGCTGACTTTAGGATTGTTTTTGTAGACGATGATTACAGCCATACGGTGATTGGAAGGCAGAAACGAGATTTCTTATGGATAATGGCGAGACAACCGAATTTAGAAGATAGTGTTCTAGAGAAGCTCATTCAACTCGCTGTCGAACAAGGTTACTCACGTGACGACATTATCTTTCCTCTTCATGATAGCATTCAAATAAAACAAACCTCGTTTCTGGAGTCAAAAAAGAATGGCTAAACGCCGCAAAATTGCGGTGATAGGAACGGGTATCGCCGGCAATGTCGTATCGTACTATCTTAATCAAGATCATGACATCACGGTCTTTGAAAAAAACAGCTATGTTGGTGGGCATAGCCACACTCACTCTGTGAGCTCTCTTGAAGGTAATTATCAAGTGGATTCTGGATTTATCGTATTTAATTACGAAACATATCCTCAGTTTACGAGGCTCTTGAAAAACTTAGGTGTACAGGTTCAGACCTCGAAAATGAGCTTCGGGGTGAGGTGTGAGAGAACAGGGCTGGAATATATGGGGTCAACACTCAACAGTTTGTTTACTCAGCGAAGAAATTTGTTTCGCCCATCCTTTTGGGGAATGTTAATTGACATTGTTCGTTTTAATCGAAACGGTGCTGCACTTCTAGATAAGGGGGATACTGAAATATCTTTAGAAGATTATTTAAAAAAAGAGGCATATGGTGAAGCGTTTAAAGAAGATTATTTGCTTCCAATGGCCTCCGCGGTGTGGTCTGCGGATAAAAAGATGATGAGTCGTTTCCCAGCTAAGTATTTAATACGATTTTTTTATAATCATGGCCTTTTGAAGATCTTAAATCGACCTCAATGGTATGTCATTAAAGGTGGTTCCAAAGCGTATGTAGATGCCATAACAAAAGGCTACAGACAAGCTATCAGACTTGACACTGCTGTAAACTCGATATCCCGCAGTGACACTGGTGTGATTGTCAAAACATCCGTGGACGAAGAAAGCTTCGATGATGTTTTTATTGCGTGTCATAGCGATCAGGCACTCAGCCTTTTAGCTAATCCTAAAAAGCTTGAAAGAGAGGTCTTAGGGGCAATTACTTATCAAGAAAATGACGCAGTTCTCCACACGGATACTTCGCTACTGCCCAAGAATCGTCGCGCTTGGGCTGCCTGGAATTATCACCGCCTCGAACGCGAACAGGATCAGGTGGCCATGACTTACAATATGAATATTTTACAAAACTTCAGTTGTGAGACTCAATTTTGTGTGACCCTAAACAACACTAGCGCTGTGGACCCAAGTAAAATCATTGCACGAATGACCTACGAGCACCCTGTTTACACCCCAGAGTCAGTAGCAGCACAGGGTCGCCATAAGGAAATCAACGGGCAAGATCGTATTTATTTTTGTGGCGCATATTGGCGCTATGGTTTTCATGAAGATGGTGTTGTCAGCGCAATGAGTGCGTTGGATGATTTTTATAAAAGAAAATAAATATGAAGAAAACTCTGGAAGACTATGAATAGCAGTTGCATCTATACCGGTAACGTCCGACACAGTCGGTTTGAGCCTAGGCGTAATATTTTTACCTATAAAATTTTTATGCTTTACATTGACTTAGATGAAATTGATGATGTTTTCAAGCCTTTCTGGCTCTGGTCAACCTCGTTACCCAATCTCGCTTGGTTCAGGAGAAAAGATCATCTCGGGATCTCCACTGAGGCCCTTGGTGATAGCGTGAGAGAACTGGTGTGTCGCGAGACAGGAAGTCGGCCCGAGGGACCAATTAAATTGCTGACTAATCTCAGATATTTTTTGTATCGCTCGAACCCAGTCAGTTTTTATTACATATTTTCAGTTGATGGTCAGCATCTTGAGACTGTAGTTGCTGAAGTCACTAATACGCCCTGGGACGAACAGCATCATTACGTCCTGAGCAACGGGAAGGAAGCGCGGAAAGGAAATGGTCGGGTTCAACGTTTCAAGATCGACAAAACTTTTCATGTATCGCCATTCCTACCAATGGAAATGTCATACCGCTGGCGAGTGACGTTGCCAAGTAAAAAATTAGCCATCAACATTCAGAATTATAAGTCTGAGTCTAAGGTGCTCGATGTAACATTAGCCCTTAGTGCATCTCCAATTACGTCAAAGAGCCTGGCAATGAGCCTCTTACTTTACCCCCTTTTGACCGTAAAAGTATCATTAGCTATATATTGGCAGGCTCTGAAAATCTGGTTCAAAGGGGTTCCTTTTTTTTCTCATCCCGAAAAGCGCAGATAAGGCGGCAGTATGTCCAAGAAATCAACAATGAGGCCGAAACCATCTACATTCCGCAGAATAGATTCCTTTTCTAAGCGTGTTTTAGTTAGCCGCTTGGAGATGATGAACACCAGTCAATTGGCTTTAATCGATCAGGAGGGTTCGATGACTTTTGGCCCCAATGATGCACACCCCGATCAGATTAAGGTTACTGTTGAGGTTCTAAACCATAATTTTTACTCGGACTTTGTGTTTGGGGGGAGCGTCGCAGCGGGAGAGGCTTACATGGCGGGACTGTGGCGGTGCGATCGACTCACTGACCTCGTAAGAATTCTACTGCAAAATTTTGAAATCCTCGATTCAGTGGATAATGGATATGCTCGCCTAAAATCGCCGCTTTTTCGGTTTGTACATTGGCTAAACCGCAACTCACAATCTGGAAGCAGGAGAAATATTAGTGCTCACTATGATCTAGGGAACAATTTTTTTAAGCTTTTTCTTGATGAGTCGATGATGTATTCCTGCGCTTATTATGATGATCAGAATTCTAATCTCGATGACGCCTCAGAGGCAAAGCTCAGGAGAATTTGTGAAAAATTGCGGTTGTCAGAACATGATCGAGTGGTTGAAATTGGGAGCGGATGGGGCGGATTTGCAATTTATGCAGCCCGTCGCTATGGGTGTCACGTTACCACAACCACCATTTCTGATGAACAGTTTGCTTATGCCGAAAGGAGGATCAGGGAAGAAGGATTAGAAGATTCAATAACTTTGCTAAAGGAAGATTACCGAGAACTCAAGGGTCAGTATGACAAGCTCGTTTCGATCGAAATGATCGAAGCTGTGGGCCCCCAGTTTTTAGATGTTTACTTGCATGCTTGTAGTGATTTGCTAAAGCCCCAAGGAATAATGCTTATTCAAGCAATTACGATGCGAGATCAGCGCTATGATCGTGCGGTAAAGTCTGTGGACTTTATACAACGTTATATTTTCCCTGGTGGATTTATTCCTTGTATTTCCGCCATCTGTCACGGAATAAAAAAGGTGACCGATTTGCGATTACTAAATTTAGAGGATATTGGGCCGCATTATGCGAAAACGCTCCAGGACTGGCGCGGACGTTTCATAAATAATCTTCCGGAAATTAGAGACCTCGGGTACTCAGAGGAGTTCATAAGAATGTGGGAGTTTTATCTAAGCTATTGTGAAGGGGGATTTCATGAGCGTGTCCTCGGCAATGTCCAACTAGTTTTCGTGAAGCCGCAAAACCGATTGAATTGGAGTCCCCCCGGATAGCTAAGAACAACTCCTCACCAAGTGGCAACCAATGCGAGGTTCGATGATACTTGGATAGAGTGGCCAATTGGAATTTTTGTCCCGAAATTTTTTGCTTCGTCTTAAACAACAAATTCGTATTTGGATGACCTCCAACATCATACCTTTTCCATGAAATTCCAAAAACAGAAACTAGACCAAAATGACATTACTTAAATATTTGCGGCTAAATATGGTTAGAGCAATGGCAGATTACCCTGTGATCTAAGATGGTTATCGTGTAATGATGTGTTTATCGGGGGAAAGATTCAAATGGTCTGTCAGCGATGCTTATTGGTCTGCAGCGCACTGCACTAATTGTATTTGAGCTGGCAGCAGTAAACTTTGGTCAAAGCGGCCAGGTTCTCCTAAGACTGTGTTACCTATGAATCTCTCAAGTATGAGTATTGGATTTTATATCAAAGAGAGATATCTACTGCCTCTTGATCGAGAAAGTTCTCGGAAGCCACACTTACTCCAGTTTATACTCAAGAATGTTTCGAGGAAACTTGTGTAGTTTTCCACAAAAGATCGGTGCAATTAAGGTGGCCTTCGGCCATCATCACGAGGGTATTGTAGAGGCGCTTTTCTTAAATTTGGTTTTCCAAGATAAAATTAAAGCGATGCCCCAAAAGCTCCTGTCCGATTGCAGTAATCTCATTGAGAAACCTTTGGCATACCGACGAGAGTCAGACCCTCAAGTTCGCACTTCATTTAAGCAATATCCAATTATTCCTGGTGATCTTTGCGACTCTCAAGACGGCATGCAGCGAGAAGTTATCAAGGATATTATGCTTTATTAGGAGAAGATGCACTCTACAGGGACTGAAAATATTCAGAGGACCCAAGAATATCTCACCCTAACAACGTTTAGATTCATAGCTTTTTAATTTTTATGAAATAAAATGTAGTGGTTGTGATGGAGGAGACGCAGACTTAGAGGATATAGATTTGATTCGTGCAATTAATTTGAGAAGAAGATTCGGTTAGTTTATTTTTAAAAAAAGGATTAATAAATGCCACAATTCGTTTCATCAACATTATTAGCTTTTCTAATTTATCTTTGCATAGTGTTGGCTATTGGCTTTTATGCATACCTTAAAACTCGTACTGCAGGAGATTTCCTGCTTGGGGGCAGGCAACTTGGACCATCAGTATCTGCTATTAGTGCTTCTGCCTCTGATATGAGCGGTTGGGTGTTACTGGGATTGCCAGGTTATGCTTACGTTGCGGGGTTAGAGGCATTTTGGATTTCTATCGGTCTGGTAATGGGATTGGCAGCAAACTGGTTTCTGGTTGCAAAACCTCTGAGGATCATTAGTTTTCAACTGCAGGATACAGTAACAATTCCCACATATTTACAGCGGCGCTTTGCAGACCCTAAACCTTGGTTGAGGGTGATTTCATCAATGAGTATTTTACTTTTTTTCCTATTTTATGTGGCTGCTGGATTAATCGCGGGCGGCAAACTTTTCACCGAAGTATTCGGTATTGACTATGAAATTGCTGTAGTCGCCAGTGTCGCAATCATTCTTGTCTACACACTTTTTGGGGGATTTTTAGCAGTATCATGGACCGACATTTTTCAGGGGATATTGATATTAGTGGCTTTGTTGTTGGTACCGATGCTCATTTTTTATAAGGCGGGCAGCTATGAATCTTTTGTTGATGGCATTTCCGATAAGAACATCTATCTACTGAATATTTTTATTTCTACAGATGGCGAGCAGTTGAGTTTTATAGCTATTGCAAGCGCAATGGCATGGGGTTTAGGCTATTTTGGACAGCCTCATATATTAGCGCGTTTTAAAGCGATTGAGTCTCCGAGGCATGTGCGCAGAGCTGCTTTTATAGGCGTTTTATGGGCCTTTTCGTGCTATTTTTTGGCTATTGCAGTTGGGTTAAGTGGTATTTTCATCATAGAACAACCGCTAGAAGATTCAGAAAAAGTGTTTATTACCCTAACGAAATTCATGTTTGATCCTCTGGTTGCAGGAGCCCTCCTAGCCACAATTCTTGCTGCGATCATGAGCACAGTAGATTCACAGTTATTAGTGTGCTCCGCGTCTTTGGCGGAAGATCTTTACCCCCTTATTAGCGACCGGGAGTTAGTTGGCGATGACCGGTTGAAAATCGCTAGAATTGCGGTGGTCGTTCTAGCACTCATGGGGACTAGTATTGCCATGAATCCAGAAAGTAAGGTGCTAGATGTCGTTTCTTATGCTTGGGCTGGACTCGGAGCTTCATTAGGACCAGCTGTGCTTGTGAGTTTATATTGGAGTCGGATGACATCGACTGGTGCAATTTTTGGAGTGGTAGTAGGCGGACTAACAGTAATTATCTGGTCTCGATTGTCCGGTGGCATATTTGATTTTTATTCATTGTTGCCCGGATTCTTCTTATCATTACTAGCTATAGGTGTGGGGAGCGCACTAACTCATAGAAAATTGCCAACTGCGGTGGTTGATCGTTACTTGGAAATTCGCGAGGAGTTTTAAGGTAATCTTTATGTCGATTCGTTTCCGATATGAAGCTACATTTTTTCTGTTACCTCGATGCCAAGTAAGTCGAGTCCGGTACAAATAGTCTCACCGGTTTTTGAACAAAGCGTAAGCCTACTCTGGCATGTTTCGACCGCTACGTTAGATTTTAAAATGGGGCACTTTTCATAAAAAGACATAAATGCACCTGCTAGTTCATAAAGGTAGCTGCAAAGCAGATGCGGTAGCGAGTCTTGCGCGACCTGTTCTAAGACTTCATTGAACTGGAGGATTTTGAGGCACAAACTTTTCTCTTCATCATTATTGACGATCACTTCCTCACAGTAGTTAGTCATGTCAATTTTGGCATGTTTGAAAATGCTATAAATTCTAGTGTAGGCGTATTGAAGATAAGGACCTGTATTACCGTTGAGGGACAACATTGCGTCCCAGTTGAATACATAGTCTGTTGATCGATGCTTGCTCAGATCTGCATATTTTATTGCGCCGATCCCCACTTTTTTTGAGATTTTTAGGATTTCATTTTCATCAAGTTTGGGATTTTTTATGGCGATTAAATCTGCGGCGCGTTCAATTGCTTCGTCGATTAAATTTTCTAATTTAACAGTGCCACCGGTGCGCGTTTTAAATGGTTTACCATCCTCAGCCATCATTGTTCCAAAAGAATGATGCTCCAAGCTTACTTCATCTGAAACAAGTTCGGAAAGTTTCCCGGCGCTAAACACTTGCTTCATATGAAGCGCTTGTCGTGCATCAATAAAGTATAATATTCGGTCAGCCTTCAGTACTTTTGCACGATGTTCAAGAGCTGCTAAATCAGTGGTTGCATAAAGATAGCCGCCATCTGACTTGCGGATTATCATTGCCGACGCACGACCATCTTTGTCGGATAGGTTATCAAGGAATATGACTTTTGCTCCCTGATCATCCACTGCTATCCCCGATCGACTTAGTCTTGAAACTAGTTCTTGAAGTTGATGATTATAAGAACTCTCTGCCTTGATATCCTCTTTTTTCAAGCTAACATTTAGTCGTTGATAAATATTCAGGTTATGTTGGACAGATACGTCGATAAAATGTTTCCATAAGTGAAGGCAATGCTGGTCTCCTGCTTGCAGACGAACAACATATTTTCGCGCTTGATCAGCGAAAGCGCTGTCAGAATCAAACCTAGTTTTGGCCCGTTGATAAAATTTTTCAAGATCGTCTAATAAAAACTCGACGGTTTCGCCGCTGATCGTGTGGTACTCCAATTCTGCGATCAACATACCGAATTGAGTACCCCAATCTCCCATGTGATTTTGCCGGATAACTTTGTTTCCGAGGTGCTCATGTATCCTTGCTATGCAGTCACCAATGATAGTGGAGCGCAGGTGTCCGACGTGCATCTCTTTTGCTAGGTTTGGCCCCGAGTAATCAATCACAACTGTTTTAGGCGCTCCCTTTGATGGCTTTTTTACATCGTTCTTTAAAAGTTGTCTAGCTATAAAGACCTTGTTTAGATGAAAGTTTATAAAGCCAGGTCCAGCGACTTCGGCTAGGTCCACCAAATCTGAAAGGTCGGTAGCGGCCAATATTTTTTTTGCTAGTTGTCTTGGATTTTCACCAGCTAATTTTGCAGCCCTCATTACTCCGTTTGCTTGATAGTCCCCAAATTCTGATCTGACACTTGGCCTTATTAATGGAGAGGTTTCGGGCGGAAGACCGAGTTCTATCATCGTGGTTGAAAGCCGCTGTTCGAAAATATTTTTGATTGACATAAAAAAGTCGTTTTGAGAATTACCAACAAATTGTAAATTCAGAGGCGATTAAAGCAAAGGAAAAACCTTCGAGTGATAAATAATTTAATTACGCCGGACGGATGATTGCCATGATAACGTTTTATTTTGTTATTATTATCACTTTTTGGTGTTAGCACTTAAAGTTTTTGTCCTCGTTTGATATGCTTTTATTCAGTAAAGCATCGATGCATCTGTTTGACAGGAAGGTTTATGCAATCAACTCTAATCGAGCAAGGCTTCGACCTAATGCTGTTCGGCATGGGTACGGTGTTTGTTTTTTTGTTTTTGCTAGTTGGAATGACCGTTTGCATGTCAAAAATGGTTAATCATTGGTATCCAGAAGAGGAGGCTGTTGTTGAAATAGTCGCGGAGCAACCTCCCTTGGATTCTCATATCACTTCGGTGATTCAGGTCGCGATTGATCGTTATCGTGCGAGGTGAATCAGTCTCTAGTTTTGGCCTCAAACTAATCCAATATGATGAAGGAAAGTAATATGTCTGGGAATTTAAAGCCCTTGGGGATTACTGAAGTAGTACTGAGGGATGCTCATCAGTCGTTGTTTGCGACTCGAATGCGCATTGACGATATGTTGCCCATTGCTGAGAAATTAGATCAGATAGGGTACTGGTCCGTTGAATCGTGGGGTGGGGCCACATTCGATGCATGTATTCGCTATTTGGGAGAAGACCCTTGGGATCGAATTAGGGAAATAAAAAGGGCAATGCCCAAAACGCCGCAGCAAATGCTATTTCGTGGGCAGAATATTTTGGGGTATCGCCATTATGCTGACGACGTCGTCGAAAGGTTCGTAGAGCGGGCAGCCACAAATGGGATTGATGTATTTCGCGTTTTTGATGCGATGAATGATATGCGTAACCTCAGAACCGCCCTGAGCGCGGTAAAAAAAGTGGGTAAGCATGCACAAGGGACTATTTCTTATACTGTTAGCCCGGTACATACTCTAAATCTATGGGTTGATCTTGCCAAATCTCTTGAGGATATGGGTGCGGATTCAATATGCATAAAAGATATGGCGGGATTATTAACCCCTTATGTGGGACATGAACTAGTGACGAGGATAAGGAGTTCCGTGGCTATTCCTCTGCAATTGCATGCACATGCAACTACCGGGCTTTCCACAAGCACAATTATGAAATGTGTGGAGGCGGGTATCGACAATGTTGATACTGCAATTTCTTCGATGTCTATGACCTATGGGCACTCACCAACTGAGTCTGTCGTGTCTATTTTTAGTGGTCAGGATCGTGACACAGGTTTAGATATTGATCAGTTGGAAAACATAGCGGCGTATTTTAGAGATGTGCGAAAAAAATATGTACAGTTTGAAGGCTCATTGAGGGGAGTTGACTCACGAATACTTGTTGCACAGGTGCCCGGTGGCATGTTGACCAACATGGAAAGCCAACTGAAGGAGCAAGGTGCAGCTGACCGATTAGATGAGGTTCTCGCCGAAATTCCCTCAGTTAGAAAGGACCTGGGATTTATCCCGCTCGTTACACCCACCTCGCAGATCGTTGGAACTCAGGCGGTTTTGAATGTGCTTACAGGTGAACGCTATAAATCTATAAGTAAAGAAACGAGTGGTGTTTTGAGGGGTGAATACGGCGCCACTCCCGCACAAGTCGATAAA